>NZ_JBFRST010000202.1:0-274 GCF_041473705.1 Vibrio sp. 10N.222.55.B11 | reverse complement strand
ATCAGGCACGGCCAAGGGAAAGAGCAACGTCTTACCTCGGGAGATCTTATTACTTGTCTCGATAGAGACTAATACAGCAGCGATGCGGTATGACGAGCAATAAGAAGTCAGCAGAAGGCATAGTACCTTAAGGAAGTACAACTTAAGGGAAGGCCCGAACTGAATATATCAAGAAGCAGTCACTAGACACTCAATCATGTGGGGTCATAGCAAGATGAAAACCATCTCTACGTCCCAATGGGCGATACAGCAAGTAAAGCTCATGGTGATGAAG
>NZ_JBFRST010000201.1:0-335 GCF_041473705.1 Vibrio sp. 10N.222.55.B11 | reverse complement strand
AAGAACGCTTGTTAACCTCATTGAATGCGTCGATTGCAAGAATGACTACATCGTGGATGCCGTATTTGCTGAAGCAAAGCGTAAAGAAGCTGAAATTCACATGCTTTACGATATTGAAAATAATGAACTCACCCCTCAAACTGCCTCTGAATCTTACATTAAAATTCAAGCGGCAGAACGTATTATGGGTGATTTAGGTATCGACTATGAGCCTGTCGTTTTTCTTAATGAAGTTAGGGATTTACTCATCCCATTTGGAGTTATTTCATAATGTCGCAGACAACAAAAAAGAAGCTAGTTGACGCGTTAGAAAGGCTGCTAAGCGGTGATGTAGC
>NZ_JBFRST010000200.1:0-270 GCF_041473705.1 Vibrio sp. 10N.222.55.B11 | reverse complement strand
TCAGGTCATATCTACAGGCAGGCATAATGCGAAACGGGATGGTTGAACAGAGACAAAGAGGGACACCACAGGGTGGACCATTATCCCCGTTGCTATCCAATATCGTATTAGATGAACTGGATAAAGAGTTAGAGCGCAGAGGGCATAAGTTCTGTCGATATGCAGACGACTGCCAAATCTACGTTCATAGTGAAGAAGCCGCTTATCGAGTTAGAGAGTCGATAACGGAGTTCTTGGAGCAGAAACTAAAGCTGACGGTAAACCGTAAGA
>NZ_JBFRST010000199.1:0-226 GCF_041473705.1 Vibrio sp. 10N.222.55.B11 | reverse complement strand
TGCGCTCGCACACTTTAAAGACGGCCTCTCTCGTACACAAATTGCAAAATCTCTCAAAGTCAGTCGAACCAGTGTCAATAAATGGGTTCGGATTTTTTTTGAAGAAGGCCTAAACCTCGGACTGGTAGGCCTGCATACCTCACCGATGAGCAGCGGGCTCAACTCAGTGCCTTCATAAAAAAAGAAGCTGAATCACCTTCTGGTGGCCGCCTTGTTGGAAGCGATA
>NZ_JBFRST010000198.1:0-361 GCF_041473705.1 Vibrio sp. 10N.222.55.B11 | reverse complement strand
GAGATGGCTTCAGCCAAAGCCCTCATGGATATTCCAGGTGTCGGTGAACACAGTGCAAGTGCCATTGTCGCGACCGTCAATGACGCCAAACAATTTGGATCTAGCCGCCAATTTGCCGCTTGGATAGGGTTGGTTCCAAGACAATACTCAACAGGTGGTCATGTTCATCTTGGTCGCATCAGCAAAAGAGGCGAAAAACATATTCGCACTCTACTTATTCATGGCGCAAGAGCCGTTATTGCACGATGTAAAGAGAAAACCGATCGCAACAGTATTTGGTTAAATCAACTCGTTGAACGACGAGGTTATAAACGAGCAGCTGTCGCCCTAGCAGCAAAAAACGCTCGTATAATATGGGCAT
>NZ_JBFRST010000197.1:0-362 GCF_041473705.1 Vibrio sp. 10N.222.55.B11 | reverse complement strand
GAGATGGCTTCAGCCAAAGCGCTCATGGATATTCCAGGTGTCGGTGAACACAGTGCAAGTGCCATTGTCGCAACCGTCAATGACGCCAAACAATTTGGCTCTAGCCGCCAATTTGCCGCTTGGATAGGGTTGGTTCCAAGACAATACTCAACAGGTGGTCATGTTCATCTTGGTCGCATCAGCAAAAGAGGCGAAAAACACATTCGCACTCTACTTATTCATGGCGCAAGAGCCGTTATTGCACGATGTAAAGAGAAAACCGATCGCAACAGTATTTGGTTAAATCAACTCGTTGAACGACGAGGTTATAAACGAGCAGCTGTCGCCCTAGCTGCAAAAAATGCTCGTATAATATGGGCATT
>NZ_JBFRST010000196.1:0-1093 GCF_041473705.1 Vibrio sp. 10N.222.55.B11 | reverse complement strand
AGTCCATATCATTCGTTAGCCCGTGTTCTTTTTTGAATGTTTTTGCTCAGGTGTTGGAAAGCCATTTCCTTTCGTTGTAGCCGGTGGTTTGTGTCGAAATCAGTGTAGTAAACCAATCGATTGTTCAGAACTTCGAAGGCCGATACAAACAAAAACTGAAACTATGCCTGTTTGTGTTGAGTGTCTAAACCTTCAAATAAGGCGTTGAATTCATCGTCATCCTGTTGTTTCTTGGTGGTTTAAAGAAGCATTGGTTTTGGAATCGATTGAGGTGGTTGTTTCTGAAGAGCAGAGGCGGCGGCAAGCCGCGAGTGAGCAGTGCAGGGCTAACAAGTAAATCAACAGGACGTTTAACCGCGGCGCAATTTTTCATAGAAATGCTGTGATTTAGGCGTTTCAAACAAATTTAGCTATTAAACGCCTGTTATTATGGCGTTAGCCGTCATGTAGCTTGCTATACTCAAAGTGATAGAATAGTATCACTTTAGTATTCCTTTGGAGCAGCTCTCATGAAAGTAGAACTAGTTACATCACTCAAACGCCAAGCAACTAAGATCCTCGCCGATCTCCACGACACCAAAGAACCAGTGTTAATTACTGAGCATGGAAAGCCATCTGCGTATCTAGTTGATGTTGATGACTACGAATTTATGCAAAATCGTTTAGCTATTCTTGAGGGTATTGCACGAGGTGAGCGTGCACTAGCTGATGGTAAAGTGGCAAGTCATGATGAAGCTAAGGACAAAATGTCAAAATGGTTGAAATAATCTGGACTGAGCCAGCGTTATCTGACCTCAACGATATCGCTGAATACATCGCACTTGAAAATATCGTAGCTGCAAAGCAGTTAGTGCAAACGATCTTCTCCAAAGTCGAACGCCTACAAACTTTCCCAGAGTCAGGTCGTATTCCACCCGAGCTAGAACATTTAAGTTATCGTGAAGTTGTCGTTAATCCATGTCGTGTTTTCTATAAACAAGACGGTGGCAAAGTGTTTATTCTGTTTGTTATGCGTGCAGAGAGAGATTTGCGTAAGTTCCTGTTGAGTAAGCAGTAACCTTTGGGAATGAGCGGCTAACAAACGACTATGGCG
>NZ_JBFRST010000195.1:0-251 GCF_041473705.1 Vibrio sp. 10N.222.55.B11 | reverse complement strand
TTAATTTTCCGGATTGGTATGACAGGTAGGAGATCTGAAAATCTCTATTTTTCATAATACTAGATGGCAAAAAGCCTCAACCGAAGTTGAGGCTTTTCATATCCCCTAAGGGAAGATATGGCAGGGGTGGAGAGATTCGAACTCCCAACACGCGGATTTGGAATCCGCTGCTCTGCCAATTGGAGCTACACCCCTAAAACTTTCATTACTTCAGATTCGAAAAAACCTCGCACTAGGCGAGGTTATCGAAT
>NZ_JBFRST010000194.1:0-238 GCF_041473705.1 Vibrio sp. 10N.222.55.B11 | reverse complement strand
TAGGGCAGTTTGGTGATGTCCGGCAGGTTTTGGGAATATGGTCTTTTATTTATCATTGCGAGTTCGTACTGCTCGTGTATCTCGCTCAGCAGTTGAGTGAGCTCGGGAGAGTGGGGTTGAGCTTGCACGCTCGCACAGGTAAGCAGCAGTAATGGTAAGACTGTTTTCATGGTCATTCTCCCTCTAGATACCTGATCATAATACCAGTATTTAGGCGGTACATAAAGTTCTTTTTTAT
>NZ_JBFRST010000193.1:0-361 GCF_041473705.1 Vibrio sp. 10N.222.55.B11 | reverse complement strand
ACAACGCTGCCATTTGAGGGTCCGGTGCGTCTGCTATATCTTTCATATACGTACGAACTCTGCTCAGTGCAGTTATCGTTTCATCCCATGGTGTAGGGGAGTTTGGGGTTTCGTTAATTTGCAATTGATTCAAGATGTGGAAAGCTTGTTCAACTCTTTTCATTAATAAGTAGTCAGGCTTTACAACTTCTTCAACGAGTTCTGGTGCTGCTTTTACGGCACCCGTAAGTTTAGGGTTAACTTGAGCCATTAATGCTCCTTGTTGACCGATCGGTGAAAACTGCGTGTTTGTATAAACTTGTTTTAGAACCGTTGTCATCGGAGAAGATGGGCCAGAGATTAGATCAATGGCGTTAGTAAT
>NZ_JBFRST010000192.1:0-220 GCF_041473705.1 Vibrio sp. 10N.222.55.B11 | reverse complement strand
TCGAGGCACCATTATTTGGTACTTAACAAATAATGGTCTTTATAGACCTGATGTTGAGACAAGTAATTCCCCTTTAGTTCAGTTGGTAGAACGGCGGACTGTTAATCCGTATGTCGCAAGTTCAAGTCTTGCAAGGGGAGCCATTTTTAAAGGACTTCATTTTATATGAGGTTTTAATTGAAGAGTTTAACTCTTTAAGCAAAGAATTTAGTGTGCCGAC
>NZ_JBFRST010000191.1:0-225 GCF_041473705.1 Vibrio sp. 10N.222.55.B11 | reverse complement strand
GCGGTTCAAAAACAAGCTCAGTCAGTTAATCGTCTCACTCTCCCAACCTCAAATAATGCTTGTAAAAAACGTTATCGGAAGCTTAAGAACACCATCATTAGCGCTCAAAATTGGAAGCAACATGTGAGCCGTAATCGTGGTTTGAAGTACGCGAAATCTTCGATGTTTTCTTAAGGATGTGGGAGGGAGCCCCCTTTCCCTCCATCCTGACCATGTACTTGATAA
>NZ_JBFRST010000190.1:0-361 GCF_041473705.1 Vibrio sp. 10N.222.55.B11 | reverse complement strand
ATTACTAACGCCATTGATCTGATCTCTGGTCCCTCTTCTCCTATGACAACCGTTCTAAAACAAGTTTATACAAACACTCAGTTTTCCCCGGTTGGACAACAGAATGCATTAATGGCCCAGGTTAACCCTAAACTTGCTGGTGCCGTAAATGCAGCACCAGAACTCGTTGAAGAACTTGTTCAACCTGACTACTTGTTGATGAAAAGAGTTGAACAAGCTTTCCACATCTTGAATCAATTACAAATTAACGAAACCCCTAACTCCCCTACACCATGGGATGAAACGATAACTGCACTGAGCAGAGTTCGTACGTATATGAAAGATATAGCAGACGCACCGGCCCCTCAAATGGCAGCGTTGT
>NZ_JBFRST010000189.1:0-228 GCF_041473705.1 Vibrio sp. 10N.222.55.B11 | reverse complement strand
AGTTTGGTGATGTCTGCCATTGCTCTTTTAGGCATAGCTAACGTTGCTGTGTCATATTGCTCATGTATCTCGCTCAGCAGTTGAGTGAGCTCGGGAGAGTGGGGTTGAGCTTGCACGCTCGCACAGGTAAGCAGCAGTAATGGTAAGACTGTTTTCATGGTCATTCTCCCTCTAGATACCTGATCATAATACCAGTATTTAGGCGGTGCATAAAGTTCTTTTTTATGC
>NZ_JBFRST010000188.1:0-217 GCF_041473705.1 Vibrio sp. 10N.222.55.B11 | reverse complement strand
TTATCGACGAAAACACCAGTGAGTGGGTAGGTACTGTACAACGCAAGGATGGTGAGATCATTTTCCGTGGCAACGGAGACTTTGAAAAAACTCTAGTAAAAGTTGAAGGTGACCTAGAAGCTAACGGCAGTGCAGCCATCGTTAAAGGTAATGGCGAATGGTTAGCAACTGTTGAGCGTGTGGACAGTGGTTTTGAAATAACTAGTGGCAAGGGAAC
>NZ_JBFRST010000187.1:0-518 GCF_041473705.1 Vibrio sp. 10N.222.55.B11 | reverse complement strand
CCCCATATTCGTTCACTCTTAATGGTTTATCTGCGTTTTCATGCCACCAATCGTCAATCGATTGCAATGCGGCTCCAACTTTTTGACCATGAAACGCAACGGTTTCCTTTCCGTTCAATAGTTCGACGGTAGCTAACTGCTTAGTCGGAACACCATCTTCTCGGCTATCTAAAAACTCTTGGCTTGGGTAAACCTCATCTCCCCAACCAACTCCAATTTTAGCTTTGACATCCATATAGAAATATTCGGTCGGGTCAGAAAGGGCTCGCATCAAATAGGCTGTGAGCTTTTCTAGGTATTCTGCTGAAGCCTCATCCCAATGACCATACCAAGAAAGCCTTGTTGCGTTTTCTATAATCAAGGTTTGCGAATCACTGGTGGTCACTTCTATCGACAGGTTTCGACACTCTCTGTTGCGCCAAAGCCAACGGCCAAGCAGTATATTCTTTGCGTATCGATGAGCGAGCTCCTGATACCCATTGAGCTCTTTATAAGTATTAGCCAGTAACGAAAGTTTA
>NZ_JBFRST010000186.1:0-447 GCF_041473705.1 Vibrio sp. 10N.222.55.B11 | reverse complement strand
AAAGATTGATTAGGAAAAAATAATGAAACGAACCTTAAAAATCATTGTTATCACGGGCGCGATATTATGGGGCGCATTACTGAGCAGCGCCTTGGCACAAGTGGCGCAGTTTATCACCTCGCACGATGACGCCAGAGATCACGTTGTGGCGCGCTACATCGAGTCTCAGCCCTCTCTAGATAAGGGGGCGCTCCATCAAGCGGTCCAAGATTGTGCCGTGCACCCTAACATTAAAATCGAAAAAGAGATCGCTTCAGAGACGCGCCTTTCTCCACTCAAACTCAGCCTATACGAATGCTTACAAAAAAAAGGGCATCGTGAGCTTGCTCACCGCCTTCAACTCAGTGATGAAGCAATGCAAAGTGTCAGTTGGCCATTGTCTTTGTTTTGGTAAAAAATAGAAAAAGGGGTCCCCCCATGTTTTCCACCTCACGCAGTGGCTTATCC
>NZ_JBFRST010000185.1:0-256 GCF_041473705.1 Vibrio sp. 10N.222.55.B11 | reverse complement strand
CTGACAACAGTGGATCGGACAGCAGCTCTACATTCGGTGTTTAATCGGAATCGTTCCGTCACCTTGATGATATTCGCTTGATGCCAGCCTCATTCGTTAAACAGTATTTATTACTTCCCAATTAAACAGGTTTAGGCATCTCGGTCTGGTCGTATTGTCATCATTTGCTATTGCTTTGACTCGGTGAGTGTTAACCGTTTACATAGTTAATCTTGTACTCTTTTCCTGTTGTTAATAATGCCCATATTATACGAGC
>NZ_JBFRST010000184.1:0-269 GCF_041473705.1 Vibrio sp. 10N.222.55.B11 | reverse complement strand
TGGCGCATGCTGCGCTTTTGGGTTTTGAACCAACGAGTGAAGTGCTCGCAGAACTGAGTGTAAGCGTAAGCTTGTTCTTGATATTGCTCATGGTATTCCTGCCACAACAACATCTTTGTCATACCTTTACGTCTGAGTTCGACTGCGTATTGAGTGAAGTCTGGCATGACTTTATCGCGACTGGCTTTCTTGCCGTGATACAGCGCTTGCGTGAGATCAGCATCGCTGCAACTTTCGGGTAGAGGCCAACCAAGTTGGCTTTGTTTAAA
>NZ_JBFRST010000183.1:0-1143 GCF_041473705.1 Vibrio sp. 10N.222.55.B11 | reverse complement strand
AGTCCATATCATTCGTTAGCACTCAAGACGACGTAAGATCTGCACGCTATTATTTATTACTTCAGAACTTGCGCCTGTCATATAAGCCGTTGTGATGGCTCCTTCTATGAGTAAACATATCGCATTGAGCAAATCGTCCGAATCTTTACTTAGCTTGTTTTGTATTAACTGACGTACTTGCGCTTTGTGGAAGCGACAATAGTTAGATATTTCACTTTTATTATCGTGGAACTCCGCAGAAGTATTTATAAAGAAACATCCGTTAAAATCGCCTAGTTTAGGTTCATGGCCGTCAAACCATCCCTTTAAAGCATGAAATAGAGTGTCAACCAACTCACTATTATTGGTTGTGTTTTCAAGTTTAGCCTCTAACCATTGCATAAAGGTTAGGTGTCTTCGCTCTAAAGCCCTAAGTACCAAATCTTCCTTACTGTTGAAATGGCTGTAGAGTGTCTTCTTAGCCACACCAGAAACCTTAATTACTTCATTAATTCCAATGGAATTAATGCCATGTCGGTAAAACAGCTCTAATGCTGTACTTAATAGTAAATCTCGTTTCTTGCTCATAAAGACACCTCGAAGTCGGTTTTGTTGATATTGACAAAAGTAGACCGATCTGTCTACCATTAAAAGTGGACAGTTCGGTCTACTTTTAATGGAGAGGTTTATATGAATCGTTATGTGTCTGCTTTAGTCGCAGGAGTTGGAGCTTCAATTACTCTTGGTCTTCTATTGATGGTGGAAACCAATGTAGAGAGTGCAGCTTTGGTAATGGCTCCATTTGGGGCAACAGCAGTACTAGTTTTTGGTTTACCACAGAGCCCACTTGCTCAACCCAAAAATGTAATTTTTGGTCATTTGGTCACAGCCGTAATTGGCATAGTATTTTCTCAGTACGTAGGTGTAACACCTGTGAGTTTGGCTATTGCGACAGGGTTAGGCATTACATGTATGTTAGTCTCTAAAACAACGCATCCACCAGCAGGAGCGAATCCAATTCTAATTATGCTGGCAGGTCATGGTTGGTCATTCTTAATTGCTCCGGTCTTGATTGGCTCTGTCGTGATAGTTTTGATGAGTAAAGGTCTTCAAAAAGTTCAACAATACAGTTTAAAATCAGAGTGCTAACAAACGACTATGGCG
>NZ_JBFRST010000182.1:0-241 GCF_041473705.1 Vibrio sp. 10N.222.55.B11 | reverse complement strand
TCCATACCGATGAGGCAGGGAGGTAACTTCGCGAATGTGTCTAAGAGTTTGTTTCTTTTGACAGTTTTGCGTAGGACGCACTTGCCATATGCATCAACGCCGTGAATACTGAATACATTCTTGGCGAGGTCAACGCCAATAGTTTGAATGGTGGACATAGTAACCTCCAGTTCTTCAGCGTGTTCTAAGTAAGTATGGCACGCAGAGTGTCAGGTAGAGGGAGTCCATATCATTCGTTAGC
>NZ_JBFRST010000181.1:0-258 GCF_041473705.1 Vibrio sp. 10N.222.55.B11 | reverse complement strand
TCTCTTGGTGCAAGTGCATTGCAAAGCCAATCGGACTTGAACGCCCTCTCGAATACTCAAACGCGCCTCGACTCTGGCAGTGCCAGCTTTACGGCCAATTCAATTCAAGGCTTCCAGAATTACCTAGAAAAACAGTTTGAACAACCACAAGTCCAACGCCTAATGACCGCTTACCAACCGGAAGATATTGCCGAGGCGAAAGAACGCTGGCAAAAATTTACTCGCACTGAAGCGTTCGCCACCATGGCGGGACTCGAT
>NZ_JBFRST010000180.1:0-248 GCF_041473705.1 Vibrio sp. 10N.222.55.B11 | reverse complement strand
GTGGTGAACTCTTCAGTGCGAGTAAATTTTTGCCAGCGTTCTTTCGCCTCGGCAATATCTTCCGGTTGGTACGCGGTCATTAGACGTTGGACGTCTGGTTGGTCTAATTTAGCTGTCGTTTCCAAGTAATTCTGGAAGCCTTGAATCGCGTTGGCTGTAAAGCTGGCACTGCCAGAGTCTAGGCGGGTTTGAGTATTCGAGAGTGCGCTCAAGTCTGATTGGCTTTGTAATGCACTTGCACCAAGAGA
>NZ_JBFRST010000179.1:0-436 GCF_041473705.1 Vibrio sp. 10N.222.55.B11 | reverse complement strand
GTTCCTTAATGACCTTCAACTTCTATGAATGACCAACTAACCCCAATCAACAAAGACCATTTAAAAAAACTTATCCGAGCAGAACTGGAACCGACATGGTTTGATAAACAATCAGTTAGCCCTGATATGTCTTGGGTGACTCCTGCTGTGTTTGAAATATTGTTTACTGAGTTGATAACTCATACGCGCGGTAATCAGTCTAAGGCTGCTAGGGTTTTAGGGATTAACAGAGGTAATTTCACCAAAAAGTTAAATCAGATCACAACTCGTGAATTTGGATAGGATGAGAGCTTATAAGTAGGTATCCGCCTATTGGTACCCTAACGAGGGTGCAGAGATTAACCAACCCCCATGACCTCTCAAGAAATCAATGGCAGTTGCTCTAATTTTCGCTTCAAGGAGCACTGGCGGTAATCTACTCCAATTGCAAAGTAAC
>NZ_JBFRST010000178.1:0-493 GCF_041473705.1 Vibrio sp. 10N.222.55.B11 | reverse complement strand
GTTATCCGCCCGTGGCACTTTGAAGTCGTTTCTTGATTTCATCAAAGTTGGGGAGGTTGGTGTTGGCACGCATTTCCGGGTAGAACTCTTTAAAATCAATGTATTCAAAATTGATTTGACCCAGTTCTTCGGGCGTAATGGCGGCGCAGGTGGGATTTTTAGCACTGCCTAACCGTTTACCCAGTTGCTGAAGAGACCCTTGCTCTTGGATGATTTTGGCCAGCTTGTTGTCGTAAACGCAGTAACTGCGCTTTTTACGGGTGCAGACACCCAGCACTTTCTTGGCGCAGTATTGCCCCACGTACAGGGTTAAGCCTTTCTCTTTGGCTTCCCCCAGCGCTTCTTCCGCTTCGCTGCATTTCGCTCCCAATCCTTGCCCCCATCCTGAGTCTTTACAACAATCGTTGAAGCCCGCGAGTTTCTTACTGCACTTCATCGGCTTTCCCGTGAATATTTTGGGTGGGTCGCCGATGTCTTTCACGGCTTCGGCAAG
>NZ_JBFRST010000177.1:0-348 GCF_041473705.1 Vibrio sp. 10N.222.55.B11 | reverse complement strand
CGCAAGTTACTTAAGAATGACAGTACATTGGTTTTACTCGGTTTTATGAGTAGCTTTCCTTTGTATTTTCTGTGGTTAAACCCTAGAAAATCGAATCCATCATCAATATGAGTTGTGCGTGTTTTTTCATCGGAAAGTGTTAGACCTCTTTCTAGTAGAAATTCAGTAATCAATGGCTTTATGTCGTTCTCTAATACATCCTTTGATGTACAAGTGACAACAAAATCATCAGCGTATCCAATAAAGTTGGCTCTTGCTTTCTTCTTAAGAGCCAAGGACTTTATTTGTTGTTCAAGCCCTGCGAGAGTGATTAGCATTAATGTTGGAGAAATTATGCCACCTTGTGGC
>NZ_JBFRST010000176.1:0-932 GCF_041473705.1 Vibrio sp. 10N.222.55.B11 | reverse complement strand
GAGTGTCGCCTATCCGACAAAGACGTGCTGACGCCGATCTCGGCAAACACGTCTTTGCCCCATTTAGTTTTAGATCTTTTACTCATTCATATCTTGTTAATCTGAGTTTGACCTATTCAAACTTATCCACTTGAGTTGAGAACTTAGCGTTCCCGTTTTTAGGCGACATTTTGCAGCTTAGTATCCCTTGTCTTACTTTAACTTATTGATTGTTAATTGAACCAATATGGTTAAGAGTGCATTATATAGAAGAAAAAGACGACAGTTTGTCGACTAATAAGCGTTATGTGCTCGGAGGAAAAATGATAGATACGGCAAGGACTCGAATTGAAGTGATGTCCAGTAAGCATGCTTCAGATATGCTTGCATACCAACTCGAAAATCGTGAGCATTTAGCTCCATGGTCACCACTTCGTACAGATGAATTTTATACTTTAGACAACTGGCTGTCTCAGTGTAAAAACAGTGAGTCTGCGTTTGAGAAAGGTAGTGAAGTTAAGTTTGTAGCTTTGGATAAAGATGCAGGCGAAATTGTTGGTGTTTGCAGTTTCACAGGTATAGCTCGCGGTGTTTTTCAAGCCTGCTTTTTAGGTTACTCCATTTCTAGAAAGTTTGAAGGTCAAGGTTATATGACCGAAATACTCGAAGCATCGATAGGTTACATGTTTGATATCGTTGGTCTTAACCGAATAATGGCGACTTACATGCCACATAATGTAGCGAGTGAAAGAGTGCTGCTTAAACTAGGTTTCGAGAAAGAAGGTGTCGCTAGGAAGTACTTAAAAATTGCAGGACAATGGGAAAACCATATCCTTACGTCCAAACTTAACGAACGCACATAACAGTATTTAAGGCTTAAAGATACTTTTTCTAATCCAATTTTGGCACGTTAGAATCCATACTCTAACGTGCTTTTGTCCAAAGGTTAGTTT
>NZ_JBFRST010000175.1:0-201 GCF_041473705.1 Vibrio sp. 10N.222.55.B11 | reverse complement strand
ATCTGTTGCCCAAGGCAGTAAGAGCAGCGAATAACTAATGCGATACTAGCTCAGTTGGTAGAGCGCAACCTTGCCAAGGTTGAGGTCATCGGTTCGAACCCGATGTATCGCTCCAAATTCTATTCTTAGAGCTTTGCTCAGAATGAAAATGGTTTAGTCTCATTGTCTTAAACAATGCATCCGGACGCGGGATGGAGCAGT
>NZ_JBFRST010000174.1:0-336 GCF_041473705.1 Vibrio sp. 10N.222.55.B11 | reverse complement strand
TTAAGCGGCTGAATAAGAACCGTGACCATTTAATGAAATTAAGAAGAAAGCCTCTCACAGCGCCATACTGCTCTTTTTAGGCTGCAATATTGACAGCACTAAAAACCCTCGCCCTGCTAAGCCATACCATCCGGATGAAGGTGGACGTTAAGTAAGGAGATGATGAAAGGGAGCCACCTGACTCAGCGTTTAATCGAAGAAGGTCCCTGTCGTATGACAAAAGAAGGTTGCCGCGCCGTTTTTTTTGCTTGTCCTTAAGTATTTATTTTTCTATTGATTTAATTATTTATCTTTATACGTAGTGTTCATAAGCGCAGCCCCTTATTGATGGCCATT
>NZ_JBFRST010000173.1:0-210 GCF_041473705.1 Vibrio sp. 10N.222.55.B11 | reverse complement strand
TTAGGCTGTAAACGAATCGCTAGTGATATAGCACGTCTTAAAAAAATCGAACCCACCATGAACATCGAAATGAAACGTATCGAAGTATCAGACAACTTCACAGGCACAACAAGAAAGATGGCAAGTTACGAATGAATAACGAGGCGTAAACGATTGCCGCATGCATTAACGAACACAACAGATATAACTGAAACTAACCTTTGGACAAAA
>NZ_JBFRST010000172.1:0-431 GCF_041473705.1 Vibrio sp. 10N.222.55.B11 | reverse complement strand
GTTTGCATACTGCGTATTTTAAAAATGCTACGAATCAAAAACGCCTAGGTGGTGGAAGCTGGTTCTGTATGCGCGACACCATGGCACTCGACCCAAGGCGTCACCCTGAGTTTATTGTAGATCTCATCTGGAAGGTGTTAGATAAAACGGCAAAAATCGATCCAGAAGGTTTTAGACAAGGAAATTATGCAGCAGCTTTTAGTGTAGACACGGCAACTGTCATTAACTACGGCTTACAAACCGAATACCCTTGCTACAGCCCTATCCCTAAATCGTTACAATTTAACGGCTGGAAATATTAATCTCGGCATAGGATATCCATCGAGAGTGAATGTAATTTCAGGTATAAGGCCAGTACGAGAGAGTAGGAACGGGTTAAATGTCTTTATTCTAGACTAGGTATTCATTGGCCGCTGCTTGGGCACAAAAAC
>NZ_JBFRST010000171.1:0-444 GCF_041473705.1 Vibrio sp. 10N.222.55.B11 | reverse complement strand
GTTTTTGTGCCCAAGCAGCGCCCAATGAATACCTAGTCTAGAATAAAGACATTTAACCCGTTCCTACTCTCTCGTACTGGCCTTATACCTGAAATAACCTTCACTCTCGATGGATATCCTGTGCCGAGATTAATATTTCCAACCGTTAATTTGTAAGGCTTTTGGGATAGGGCTGTAGCAAGGGTATTCGGTTTGTAATCCATATCCAATAATGTAATCAAGAGTCGCGCTGAAGGAGCCGGCGTAATTATCTCTTCTAAACTTTCTTGGATCGTTTTTGGCTGTCTTCTCAAGCACCGTCCAAATCATTTCTTCAAGGAACTCAGGGTGACGCTTTGGATCGAGCGCCATCGTATCGCGCATACAAAACCAGTTATTGCCCCCTAATTTTTGCTGGCGGTAAGCACTATAAAAATACGCGGATTGCAAACCTTGTAGGTAGGC
>NZ_JBFRST010000170.1:0-215 GCF_041473705.1 Vibrio sp. 10N.222.55.B11 | reverse complement strand
CTCTCGATGGGCACACTGAGCCAAACAAATAAGCGTATTCAAATTGCTGCTGTTTTACTACGCGAGGTCTCGTTCCACGAGTAGCCCAAAGACGTGTTGTTGTGTTCTGCTGACCAAACCTAGCTTCGTCTTGAAACCAGACATCAACACTCTCTAGCCCAATATGGCCGGGGATCTTAAGGATCGTTTCGATTTGGAATTTTTTTAAAATCGTC
>NZ_JBFRST010000169.1:0-633 GCF_041473705.1 Vibrio sp. 10N.222.55.B11 | reverse complement strand
GGCGTTGTTGATCAAATCAGCTTGAGGTTCAACGACGCCATATTTGACTAATCGTTAGCTTCTAACAGGCATACCTAGTCCTATGACTTTGTTTATAGCTTTGACATTCGCCATGATTTCTCCCACTTGAGCGTTGTAACATCTCAAGCTCAATTTACCGCTGGTTAGTCCTTTATATCGAGACATTGCGGTCTCAGATATTGAGCGATAGTGGTAACCAGACTCAGATTTCCACTCCGTTATTGTTCCGTTTTTAAGAGCCTCTACAGCTTCATTTCTGGGATGCCCATCTTCCCAAAGAGCCGCATTCTTTCGAGGTGGTATCAACGGAGTACAGCCCTTATTTTTCAGAGTCTCATGGCAACTTTTTGTGTCATATGCTCCATCAGCAGATACTGTATGGATCTTTCTACGTAAAGGGTTGAGTAATGTTGGCAGCACTTCGTTATCGCCAACACTTACAAGACTGACTTCTGCACTAATGGCCTCATGAGTTTCTACATCAACAGCTAAGTGCAGTTTACGCCAAGTTCTGCGTTTTTCGGCGCCGTGCTTTTTCACTTTCCATTCACCCTCGCCAAAAACTTTGAGACCAGTCGAGTCAATGGCTATATGGCGAATAGCTCCTTTGGA
>NZ_JBFRST010000168.1:0-320 GCF_041473705.1 Vibrio sp. 10N.222.55.B11 | reverse complement strand
AATTTTCCGGATTGGTATAAGTACATCTGTGCTACCTTTCTGTGCGAGATGATTTTCGAGGCTTTAGATACGAAAAAACCGCTGTAAAAACAGCGGTTTAATCTTTAAGAGTGGTGGAGGGATAGGGATTTGAACCCTAGAACCGCTATTAACGGTTGCCGGTTTTCAAGACCGGTGCTTTCGACCACTCAGCCATCCCTCCAACAAATTGTCATCAACAGATTAGTACACTGTTGAGGTTGTTATTTGCTAATGCAAGTAACGATACCTTTTGTCTTCACCTTTCAAAAAAGTGAAAATAAATTTAAAGCCTGGCGATG
>NZ_JBFRST010000167.1:0-236 GCF_041473705.1 Vibrio sp. 10N.222.55.B11 | reverse complement strand
CAAATTTATTTTCACTTTTTTAAAAGTGAAGACAAAAAGTTTGAACACTTGTCAGCGACGACAAGTATTCCACTGCGGAGTGGTAGTTCAGTTGGTTAGAATACCGGCCTGTCACGCCGGGGGTCGCGGGTTCGAGTCCCGTCCACTCCGCCACTTATTAGAGAAGCCCTGCTAGCAATAGCAGGGCTTTTTTACATTTGAAGAAAAGTGTTTGTTGTTATACCAATCCGGAAAAT
>NZ_JBFRST010000166.1:0-208 GCF_041473705.1 Vibrio sp. 10N.222.55.B11 | reverse complement strand
CATAGCGCCTCCTTACGTTTTAGGAAGAAATAAAAGAAAGTGAACATCCTTTAAGAGAGCGGCATGGACGAAGTCGGGGGATGTCGTATTAGACGTTGATTTAAGGTTGGGTTTATTGGCCATACTGGTTCTGTTTATGGCGTTTTTACATGGGTTGAGTGGCTTTAAAAATTCGATTGCTCAAAGTCGGTGGCGACGTTGTAAAAGC
>NZ_JBFRST010000165.1:0-581 GCF_041473705.1 Vibrio sp. 10N.222.55.B11 | reverse complement strand
CCCAATAAGGCGCCCATTCAAAGCGGCTTTTCCATCAGCCCTGATTGGTTTAAGCAATTTGATATTCATCGCGTACCGGCCTTTGTTTCGGTCAAACAAAACCGTTGCTTACCTAAGCAGCCTTGCAAAGCCAGTGACTACGACATCCTTTACGGCAACATTTCACTTTACCAAGCTCTGGATTACCTCGCGGCCGGGGATGCGCAGCAAAACATTCATCCACTGTTGCGCACGCTCTATGCCCAATAACCCTCTCTCACCCCAACTTTTGATGAGGTGCTCCTTATGCGCATTGACCTCTGGGCTGCGCTCACGCTCAGTTTTTTATCTACTCTCGCTCTTGCCAGCGAACAACAAACCTTTACCGAGAGCGCCAATTGGGCGAAGCAAACGGCAAGCCAAGCTCTCACGCCTCATGCGCTTCCACTCAATGTCGATGACTATTGCAAAGACGCCACGTGTCGAAAAGAGATCCGCAGTCCAAAAGAGTCAAGACTGTCAGACAGTGATATCAATGCACAAAAAGGGACAGAGTTTGTGACCAATGGATTGGCTCAAGACATCAACACCCACTTTAATAA
>NZ_JBFRST010000164.1:0-372 GCF_041473705.1 Vibrio sp. 10N.222.55.B11 | reverse complement strand
TGTATTTGCTGTGATTGTTTAGGGTGTTTGGAACGAGAAGTTATCCAAGAAAAACCCATGTGGTCGAGGAGATAATAGATGGAATTAGGGTGGTAGTGCTTGTCAAAGTGTTTAACGATGTAGTCATGTATATCGCTTCCAACAAGGCGGCCACCAGAAGGTGATTCAGCTTCTTTTTTTATGAAGGCACTGAGTTGAGCCCGCTGCTCATCGGTGAGGTATGCAGGCCTACCAGTCCGAGGTTTTTCTTGAAGTCCTTCTAGGCCTTCTTCAAAAAAAATCCGAACCCATTTATTGACACTGGTTCGACTGACTTTGAGAGATTTTGCAATTTGTGTACGAGAGAGGCCGTCTTTAAAGTGTGCGAGCGCA
>NZ_JBFRST010000163.1:0-888 GCF_041473705.1 Vibrio sp. 10N.222.55.B11 | reverse complement strand
TTGTATTTGTATTTGTATTTTTACTATATGGCTTCGGGTAGAGTGAAGTTATACAGCTCCGCTAACGTAAACGGGTTTTTCTGAGTCAAAGGAGTGATTCGCAAGCTCAGATCTCTGCCTGATACTTTTATATCACTCACGAAGCTACCGTTATGGGTATTTGTTAACGTTGAGTCACCAAATAACCGATAGATAGCCCATTGACCATTCTTGCTCAGTACATGTTGTTTACCTTCGTCTGTTACATCTTGAATTGTTATACTGATATTGAAATCTCCATTTTGAGGAGGCCACTCAAGTTCACGAATTCTGCTGGGACCATGGTAATAGTTGATATTTGAGTCCGCTATTTTTAAGCTTGCTCTGATCGCACTCGAATCCAGATCAAGTACCTTCGCACTAAATGGAAGGTACAAACGGTTTGTACTCTTGTTGATTAGTGTATCTCTGATGACATTGTAATTTCTTAACTGAACAAGTAGTTCTGGTGAGAGAGGCATAATTTCACCTTCTACTTGTTTTGGCGTCCATAGGTTTGTGTCATAAAAAGGAGCGAAATTTTTATCGATAAATGCATCAAGCAAGCCTCCCGATGCGAAAAGCAGCTCAAAGTCTTCGATCGAAATTTCTTCTGTTGCACTTAGATCAAAAGGGTACCTTCCTAAACCTAACTCTTTGAACTTAGAATAGATCTCACTATACCAAAGAGTCTGTATTCCTTTTGATGATTCAGAAATCATCACGGACCAGCTCTGGTTAACTACGTCTAAAAGCCAACTTCTTACTGGCTCAGGAGATTTTTGTGCAATTTGTTTTAAACGAATCAGAGGATCGGCATCCGTACTACTCATCCGGTGTTGTGCTGCAGACAACGCTGCCATTTGAGGG
>NZ_JBFRST010000162.1:0-3716 GCF_041473705.1 Vibrio sp. 10N.222.55.B11 | reverse complement strand
AAGAGTGAACGAATATGGGGCAGATCGAGAATACGTTATAGCAAGGCGACACGTGTCCCATGGAAATGACTTTTACCAATTAGTCAGAAATACAGAGAACTGGATTGAAAGCATGACAGCTTCTCAAGTCATCCCAAATGATGTGCACTTCATCATGTCTGTCTTGATCAAAGGCGGCCTATTCAATTGTTCTAAAGCGAAGTAAGGGATAGATATGACTAAGCGTTACTATTTCTTAATACGTTACATGCCTGCACAAGCCGACCATGAATTATTGGCAGGACGGTGTATATCCCAAATGCACTTGTTTATGGTCAATAACCGACAAGCCATGAATAAAATAGGTGTGAGTTTTCCGGACTGGAACGAATCTACAGTTGGCCAAACCATTGCCTTTGTTGCTGAAGATAAAGAGATGATGATTGGACTCGCTTTTCAGCCCTATTTCTCTTTGATGGTAAATGAAGGTTTATTTGAGATCTCCAGTGTTTGTGAGGTGCCTGACATTGCGGTTGAGGTGAGGTTTACCCGTAATCAAACGATTGGGAAAAGTTTTCTGGGCTCCAAGAAACGTCGAATCAAACGTAGCATGGCGAGAGCCGATTTCTCTGGTGATGGACAATCATTACCAGCCACGAATGAAGAGCGAATCATCGATAGTTTTCATCGAATCCCAATCTCCAGCGGTTCATCAGGGGAAAGTTATATTTTGTTTGTACAAAAGGAGTTTGTTAGAGAGCGCGTTGCAGCAAACTTTAATAGCTATGGTTTAGCCACCAATCAAGAAAGAAAAGGCACGGTACCTGACCTACGTTTTTGACCCTTTTATGAAAGCTCTTTTTCGAAGAAGTAAAAACAAGGAGTTACAGACGTAAGAAGAAAAAGGGTATCTTGGTGAATTGTGACTTTAAGCATGCAGAATCAGATTGTTAGAGACTATATTCTACAGTGTCCTGCCGAATAGGCAGCTAAGAATAGGCCAGGAAGAAAGCAACCTTCCTGCTGAACAAGCAGTTAAGAATAAAAACCATCAAGTTTAAGCTTGGTGGTTTTTTATTAGTTGGTCGATTTTATCCGAGGTGTTTTTTAACACGGAAGTTTCCAGAATCTTCATAGGTTGAATTAGCCAGGCTTATCATTTTACCAACATATCCCTATAATACTTTTGAGGTCGTAATAAACAAGAGACACGGTATGAGTAAAATTATCAAGGCAGCTTTTGATGGCAGTGCTAATGATAGTATAAGCGATATCATTGCTAAAGTTATGGCACTTCGTCTGGAAGAATCAGAGTATAAAAATGACGAATTTTATCTATCAGATGAAAACTATGAATTAGCGAATATTATTATTGGTCAACTAGATGATCAAACCCACAAGCTAAGGGAGGCTTATCGCGAGATAGAACGATCAGCGCATGTTGAGAGCTACTTTGACAGCTTAACTATCGATGAGCTGTTTATTTCTAATAGTTGTATCCGAGAGTTTGAAATGATTCTCAATGCAAAGTATTACGCCATGAGTGGTTGCGTTATCGTTTCAGCGGCGTCAGTGATGCAAATAATGAAACAGATTCGTATGTCAGCAGCTAAGTTACGTAGAGTTATTGGTGATCTGATGTCTGTCGAGCGTCAACTTCGAGTTGCTTCAACGAACAAATATGACAGTAGCTTTGAGATGACTAGTGATAAAATCACAAAGCTCAAATTAGCAACAGAAGCAGCGATCACCAGTCATAGCTGAGGTAGGTTTTAGTTGGAAAGCCTCTTATTAATTATAATTTACGACTTGTTGTTAGCTTTTCTCATAGTAATGATCTTGTTTGAGGAGCACAAAAGGACTATCTGATCCGCCCCACTATCATTGGATATTAAGTTAGGCCACTCCATACCTAAAGCTATCCGAGGTTTTATAATTTGGCACAAAACCAAACTCGATTTTGTCCAGAACCGTCACAGCGGGCACTTCGTAACACGGAAGTGCCCCAAACCTTCTTAGAGCCTGTTTGCTTTTAGATAAAGCTGAGTAATGCCACTGGTCGCTGTCAGACTGGCAACAGCTTGTCGCTAAATTGTGAAACAACCTGTTTCACAAATTATTCCTGTCGGGTGGACGACACTTGTTACCAAGTGCCGTCTCCCTAAGATGTATGGACTCTCTCCCTTCGGGGAGCTACATTGAAATTTCATACCAGCAGTGACAGTCAGGGTTCATATTATGGAAAAAGACAATATTATTGCGATTGACCTAGCCAAAAGTGTTTTCCAAGTTTGTAAGGTTAGCCCTAGAGGTAAAATCATTTATAACAGGGAAGTATCAAGAAAACGATTAAAAGAGCTTTTAGTAAAGGAAACGAAGTCTTTGGTTGCGATGGAAGCCTGCGCTACTGCACATTATTGGGCTCGTTATGCTGAACGTGCTGGCCATCAAGTAAAGGTCATCAATGCTAGAATTGTTAAGGGATTTCAGACAAAACAGAAAACCGATAAAAATGATGCCATTGCGATAGCAACAGCTGCGCCCCTAGAACACATCCAAAGTGTACGTATTCAATCGGTGGAAGAGCAGGCAATGCAATCAACAGAACGAGCAAGAAGTTTAGCGCTTACTCATGTGATTGCTCAAAGTAACCAGATACGTGGTTTGTTATTAGAGTTTGGAATTGTTATTCCACAAGGCATTAATTCTTTACGTCTAAACCTTCCTATGATTTTAGAAGACGCTGAAAATGATTTGCCTGATAGTTTTAGACAAATTGTTATGAGTCTATGGGAGCATTTAGAAGTGCAGATAGAACATGCCGACGCAATAACATCTTCTTTGAAAGGGACTATTGAATCAAATCAAGTGTGCCAAAAGTTAATGAAACTTGAAGGTGTAGGCCCTATTGGTGCTTTAGGTTTGTCTTTGAGATTAGGCAAGGGCGAGCACTACTCTAATGGGCGTAATGCAGCGGCTAGCATAGGATTAACACCAAAGCAGCATAGTTCTGGTGGGAAAGAACACATTGGGCATATTTCTAAACAATGTGCAGACAAGCGACTCCGAGCCACGTTATATCAAGGGGCGCTTTCTGTTGTTAGTTTGGTTGTTAATCGTCCACCTAAAACACATAAAGAGCAATGGCTTAAGGCTTTGATAGCTAGAAGAGGAAAGAAAGTAGCAGCAATAGCCCTAGCAAACAAAACTGTTCGAACCGCTTTTGCTATCTTGAAATCTGATTCAGAATACGAGCCAGAAGTCATAGTTTAAAAGGTGTCCAGTCAACAAAGATCGACAGTAAAACAGGTAAGACCAACCAATAAAAGTCAGCTCGGTTCTAGGGTAATAAAATACCGTCCCTAAGATTTTGACCTATTGGTGCGATTACATTTTAGGGCGAGGTAGCTCCTCATAGTAGCCCGTATATAAGAACGCATCTAACATGTTTTACTAGAAAGATTTGATTGACGACAGCCGAGAGTCCATATAAGAACCCAGCGTGCAACTTTCACTGCACTAGGCTCAAGCCTCCACGAAGGCATCGTTTGATACCCAGCAACTTATAAAGCAGTCGAAGCAGGTTCGTTCCAAGAGTTACGAGCTAGCCTTTTAGATTTTCTCTTTACCAAGTATTCTTGGTCAAGAGGGTCAAAGGGTGTCGCTGCACTTCGGATTTTCACATGCCTTTCTATTGGCACTTTGGCTATTTGGAAGAGATTGAACTGGCAATCCAT
>NZ_JBFRST010000161.1:0-233 GCF_041473705.1 Vibrio sp. 10N.222.55.B11 | reverse complement strand
TGGAGGCGCCTCCCGGAGTCGAACCGAGGTCCACGGATTTGCAATCCGCTGCATAGCCACTCTGCCAAGGCGCCTTCAATAGTGTTTTAAGAGAACAACTCTTTTGATTAATACCAAGCGAGGTAATAATCAAATAGATGGTGCCCCGGGCCGGACTTGAACCGGCACAACGCGAACGTCGAGGGATTTTAAATCCCTTGTGTCTACCAATTCCACCACCAGGGCACGCAATT
>NZ_JBFRST010000160.1:0-503 GCF_041473705.1 Vibrio sp. 10N.222.55.B11 | reverse complement strand
TAACCGAGGGTTTCTGCCTCTTTAGCTAATTGGCTCTGGTACAAGATACCGTAGTATTTTTGGAAGTTGTAAATGCGCTCGCCAGTCCCGTTAATCACGCCCCCTTTTTGTTTTAGGCTGGTTGATAAAGCGCGTAAATCTCCTTCTTTATCGCGCGTCATGTTAGCGGCTAGCGCGTGCGAATGCACTTGCATGTCATTTTCACGGCTGGTCTTATGGCGTACGACTGCAAATAGCATCGAATCCGTATTTTCGTATTCTTGAACGCCTTTCTCATGGGTGACTTTGACTTGTGCTACGTCTTTCTCCAGCTCTGTTAAGGCGAACTTCACGGCGTTATTGTGCGCTTCAATGAGGCGGCTATCTCCGCCAATAAGCGCAAGAACGCTGAGGGATTTGGGCGCAGAAAAGGTCAGGTCGAAGCCCGATTTATGATCATCTCGTTTTCCTTTAATGGTTTCACCGCCAAGACTGCCTGAGAGTACCGATTCTAGGGTGGCTTG
>NZ_JBFRST010000159.1:0-924 GCF_041473705.1 Vibrio sp. 10N.222.55.B11 | reverse complement strand
TGGACGACGCAAGCCGCGCTAGAAACTGAAAAGCGCATCCTGCAAAACATCGATGATGGTAAAGGCCAACATCAACCTTTTGCAACGCCTAAGCAGGTGCAAGACTTTCTCGATACCAAGCCTCGCCTAACCCAAGGGCAAAAGGACGCCATCACCCTTATCTCAACCACCAAAGACAGCTTTGTGGCCATCCAAGGGTTAGCCGGTACAGGTAAGTCCACCCTGCTTGAATCCAACATTGAATTTATCCAGTTAGTGAAAGAAGCCAGCCAGCAACCAGAGCAAAGCGTCATCGGTCTTGCGCCCACGCACGCCGCGGTTGCAGAGCTCGAAAGCAAAGGCGTGAAAGCGCAAACGCTAGACAGTTTGCTCTCTGACATCCGACAAGGCAATCGAGAAGCCAGTGACTATCAACACACCTTGTTCTTTCTCGATGAAAGCTCCATGGTCAGCAATAAGCAAGCCGATGAGTTCACAAAGCTGGTCAATGACAGTCAGTCCAAAACAGTCAAATTGGGCGATAAAGAACAGTTGTTATCGCTCAGTGCCGGTAAACCCTTTGAGCTGGCCATAAGTCAAGGCCGCATCGATACCGCTTACATGACCGATATGGTACGCCCACAAAATGACACTTTGCACAATGCACAGCAAAACACCATTGATAAACAGCCGCTCAGCGCCCTAGATAAACTCCAGCAGCAAGCCCCTGATACCCAAGGCAACAGCCAACATGTCATTTCTACGCTGAATGAAAACGACAAAGACCGACGCAGAGCGCAGCTCACCGCCACAGAGAAGCTGCCTTATGTGGTCGCCAAAGACTATTTAGAGCGCACCCCAGAAACCAGAGAAAACACGCTTATCATCGCTTACACCAACAAGGAGCGTGACACCATCACCGAATACATCCGTGTCGGTTTGATG
>NZ_JBFRST010000158.1:0-920 GCF_041473705.1 Vibrio sp. 10N.222.55.B11 | reverse complement strand
AAACCGACACGGATGTGTTCGGTGATGGTGTCTCGCTCCTGGTTGGTGTACGCGATAATCAGTGTGTTGTCTCGCGTTTCGGGGGTGCGCTCTAAATAGTCTTTGGCGACCATGTAGGGCAGCTTCTCTGTGGCGGTGAGCTGCGCTCTGCGTCGGTCTTTGTCGTTTTCATCCAACGTGGAAATGACATGTTGACTGTTGCTTTGAGTATCAGGGGCTTGCTGCTGGAGTTTATCTAGGGCGCTGAGTGGCTGTTTATCAATGGTGTTTTGCTGTGCATTGTGCAGGGTGTCATTTTGTGGACGTACCATATCGGTCATGTAAGCGGTATCGATGCGGCCTTGGCTTATGGCCAGCTCAAAGGGTTTACCGGCACTGAGTGATAAAAGCTGCTCTTTATCGCCCAATTTGGCTGTTTTGGACTGACTGTCATTGACCAGCTTTGTGAACTCATCGGCTTGCTTGTTGCTGACCATGGAGCTTTCATCGAGAAAGAACAAGGTGTGTTGATAGTCACTGGCTTCTCGATTGCCTTGTCGGATGTCAGAGAGCAAGCTTTCCAGGGTTTGCGCTTTCACGCCTTTGCTTTCGAGCTCTGCTACCGCTGCGTGAGTGGGCGCAAGACCGATGACGCTTTGCTCTGGCTGCTGGCTGGCTTCTTTGACTAACTGGATAAGTTCAATATTGGATTCAAGCATGGTGGACTTACCTGTACCGGCTAACCCTTGGATGGCCACAAAGCTGTCCTTGGTGGTTGAGATAAGGGTGATGGCGTCCTTTTGCCCTTGGGTTAAGCGAGGCTTGGTATCGAAAAAGTCTTGCACCTGCTTAGGCGTTGCAAAAGGTTGATGTTGGCCTTTACCATCATCGATGTTTTGTAAGATGCGCTTTTCAGTCTCCAGCGCGGCTTGCGTCGTCCA
>NZ_JBFRST010000157.1:0-2319 GCF_041473705.1 Vibrio sp. 10N.222.55.B11 | reverse complement strand
AGCGCGGCTTGCGTCGTCCAGCGTGTGCCGTCACTGTACTCTGCAGAGAGGGTGTTGCTGCGTTTATTCAGCTCTGTTTCAACCTGCTCTTTGGTAATAGAGCCTCCGGCTTCTTCAAAGGCGTAACGCACCGCTTCCACTACTAAGGCTTTTTGGCTAAAAGCCGCTTCTCGCTCTGAGAGGTGGTTCAGGGCAAAGCTGACCGCTTTTTCGATGAGTGGGGCGTTTTGCGCTTTGGCTAGTGCTGACAGTGCCTGACTGACATCCTGCTTTAGCAAATCTTGGGTGGCGTCGTTTAGGTAGCGGTCGTTGACGTTTTGCGTCTGCAGTACACGCTCAATGGCTGACGGGGAGACCTGCTCTTTTTCAAGTGCGCTTTGGGCTTTGTCTGGTTTGTCGGTGAAGATATCAAGGCGCTCTATTTTTTCAGTCAGGTCGCTTATCAGGGGCTTAGATAGGGTAAATGCTTTGCCTGACAGTAAAGTATGGGCTTTTGGCTCAATATGGTGGGCGCTATGAACGTAGTCGTATTGCAGCGGCGCGTCTTTTAGGCTCTCTAAGTTGACGCGCTGCGTTTCCCCTTTGCTCTCAAGCGTGAGGCTTTCTTTGTCAATGTGAGTGACAAGGTAGCTTTGGTTCGCGTCCAAGCCAGCAGGGAAGTGTTTGCCTAGCGTTTGAAGGCGTTCGCCTTGGGCGATATTGAGACTTTGCGGTTTATTGATTTGCATCTTCATGTGCTTAAAGGCGCGACTGGACGGGTCAAAGGTGTGTGATTGTCCATCGCGTTTGCTGAGTGCGGTCATGGTGTTGCTCTCTTTGTCGATACTGGCGATGACAAAACTCTGAGGTTTGTTTTTCTCCCAATGGGTGAGTGTCATGCCTGGTTTGTAGTGTTGAACGAGGGGTTGTTGCGCTTTAGAGAGGTGGTGAGGGGTTTGAGTGAATAGGGTGGTTTCGTGTCTGGCGAGGGCGCCGGTATTTTTGAGCTGGCCCCGTATCGCTTCGGTTAACCGCCGCTGCTCGACGCTGGAAGTGGCAATCACTTGCGTGTTGGCTTTATCGGGGAGGTCGGCGTACACCCGCGCTATCCTATCGGTATCATTGTCATGCAGTTTTACGTTGGTGTTGCTGGCTCGCTTGCCAACCCAAGAATGACTCTCCACATTGCCTTTTTGATACAGCGAGATAGCGTTATTGGCTTTAAATCCCTGACGGCTTGATACGCGGTTAAGCATCACCACTTTACTGCTCGATTGTTTGGCTTTATCGGTGAGGGCCAACAATTCATTGGCGCTCATCTTATTGGCGTCATCGATGAGCAAGACATCTTTATTGGTCAGCGGCGTATCGCTTTGCAATAAGCTGTGGGTGGTGTGGCGCTGCTCTTCTGAAAAGAGCTGACCAACCCAAGCGCTGAGTGTTTGACTTTTGCGCTGTACGCTCTCCATGCTATCAGCCTTGGCTTTCACGCTTTGGGAGATAAATTGGACACGTTTACCGCTGTGATTACCTACATTGAGTAGTTGCTGCGCAATATCTTGTGATGAGCCATGCACATTGACCACGTGGAACTGTTTGGTGGAGTGGTACAGGTCGGTCAGTATACGCTGCTGGTTTTCAGAGATAGCGAGCTTGTTGAGCGTGCTGGATTCAACGTGGGTGCGCATGTGATGCGCACGACCTTGGGTGCTGTCGATAAGCGCTTGTTCGTTATCAATTAAGCCTTTGGTGGTGTATTGCCCTTTGTGACTGAGTCCTATCAAGTCGCCCTGTTTAATCATTGCATCCGCGACTTTTTTGATATCAAGGGCGTTGAGTTGCACGCCGCCTTTGGTGAACTCTGAGGCGGTGAGTTCAATGATTTTTTCAAGGTGTAACGCAGTGCTGTATTGCCCTAGATGGTCAATGGCTCTGCTGATCGCGGCTTTGGTTTCACCGAGTGGCGGGGTATTTTGCGCTTCCTTTACTTGTTGCGCCATGGTGACAAGCTCTGCGGGGTCATACCCTTGCTCTTTTACGGTGCTTTGCCACTGTTTGTTGAGGTTGTCGTTACTCTGGTGGGTTTTGCTTTTACGAGTGTCGAGGGTCGCGACATCTCGCGCGGCGCGAGAGTCAAAGCCTAAATCGAGTGTGCGTTGATCAATTTGCTGTTTGCGAGTGGACGATGCATCAAGAATAGGCTGAGGGACACCGCTGATTTCGAACTGACCGTTGCCGACGCCTCGCGTGGAGTGAAAGTCCATGTCCTTATCTGGGGAGATCTGCTTAACAAGCGATTGTTAACCTAACCAGCTTGGCCTCTGGTTCAACAGGCCTGGC
>NZ_JBFRST010000156.1:0-754 GCF_041473705.1 Vibrio sp. 10N.222.55.B11 | reverse complement strand
CATTGCTGGCGAGTGATCTTGCACGAGTTCATCAGGCGGCATTGTGTTCGCCAGGTCATGGTGTTTTTGATGCAGTTCCCTCCGGATAAGGAGAATCCGTTTGAACAGCTCAAGGTGGCTTTTTTCGTTTGTGTGGTGGGTCGACAAATCTCGTAGCGTTTATCCCAGTGTTTGCTCGCTTGCCAGTTTAAGTTGATGGTATATTTTAAATCGCCAAGCGTGTAGCCTTGGTTGGGAGAGACTATCTTTCCATCCCAAAAATACGTGGTTTCTGATCCCGAAAAACCTCTTCTAGTCCCTGATTGCCTCACGTAATTGTAATTATTGTATCGGCATTGTGGGAGGGGGCGTTGGCAATCCCTCCCTTGTTGTGTCCAACCGGATGGACAGCGGTAGATCACCTTGCTGGTGACCACGGAGGCGACAGGGACTTTGTCACACGGGACCGGGTTGTGAGTCGGTCGGTGACATTGTTTTGTGATGTTATCGATGACGCATTGGGAGCCGCTCTCACAATCCACATAGGCATTTGAGAGACCATGAGTGATTTCAAAAGCATTCTCTTGGCCAAGTAAGGCAAAGCGCATCGCCGGGTCGTCTTTAACATCGGGTCGACCTTTATTGAAGTTCGCGTTGATGTCTTGAGCCAATCCATTGGTCACAAACTCTGTCCCTTTTTGTGCATTGATATCACTGTCTGACAGTCTTGACTCTTTTGGACTGCGGATCTCTTGTCGACACGTGGCGTCTTTGC
>NZ_JBFRST010000155.1:0-942 GCF_041473705.1 Vibrio sp. 10N.222.55.B11 | reverse complement strand
TCGGCATGTCTTCTCAACACAACGCTTTGTGACCTCTTGCTCGATGCACACCCCATTTTGCTTAAGGCTGCAATGTTGAGTTTGAGTCGTACAGTCTTTCGGGAGGTTTGCGCAGGTATTAGGGCGGTTACAATGATGGTCTATCCGATATTTCCAACAATTGAGCGTGGTGGGAATGCCATTAATGGTGCGGGTGGCTCGACCTTCAATACATTGCTGGCGAGTGATCTTGCACGAGTTCATCAGGCGGCATTGTGTTCGCCAGGTCATGGTGTTTTTGATGCAGTTCCCGCCGGATAAGGAGAATCCGTTTGAACAGCTCAAGGTGGCTTTTTTCGTTTGTGTGGTGGGTCGACAAATCTCGTAGCGTTTATCCCAGTGTTCGCTCGCTTGCCAATTAACGTGATAGGTCTGTTTTAACTCGCCAAGCGTGTAGCCTTGATTGGGAGAGACTTGCTTTCCGCCCCATAAATACATGGTTCCTGACGATGAGAAAATGCCATCACCTCTCGTTTGCCTCACATAATGTTTATTATTGTATCGGCATTGTGGGAGGGGACGTTGGCAATTATCCCCTTGCTTTGTCCAACCGGATGGACAGTGGTAGATGACATTGCCAGTAACCACGGTGGCAACGGGGACTTTTGTACAAGGCACGTTGTTGTTCGTTGGACGATGACACTGTTTAGGAATGTGTTCGATAAGGCACTGGGAGCCGCTATCACAATCGACATAGGCATTTGAGAGGCCGTGAGTGATTTCATACGCATTCTCTTGGCCGAGTAAGGCAAAGCGCATCGCTGGGTCGCTTTTCACATCGGGGCGCCCTTTATTAAAGTGGGTGTTGATGTCTTGAGCCAATCCATTGGTCACAAACTCTGTCCCTTTTTGTGCATTGATATCACTGTCTGACAGTGTGGATTCTTTTGGACTGCGGATCTC
>NZ_JBFRST010000154.1:0-946 GCF_041473705.1 Vibrio sp. 10N.222.55.B11 | reverse complement strand
TGGCTCGGCATGTCTTCTCAGCACAACGCTTTGTGACCTCTTGCTCGATGCACACCCCATTTTGCTTAAGGCTGCAATGTTGAGTTTGAGTCGTACAGTCTTTCGGGAGGTTTGCGCAGGTATTAGGGCGGTCACAATGATGGTCTATCCGATATTTCCAACAATTGAGCGTGGTGGGAATGCCATTAATGGTGCGGGTGGCTCGACCTTCAATACATTGCTGGCGAGTGACCTTGCACGAGTTCATCAGGCGGCATTGTGTTCGCCAGGTCATGGTGTTTTTGATGCAGTTCCCTCCGGATAAGGAGAATCCGTTTGAGCAGCTCAAGGTGGCTTTTTTCGTTTGTGTGGTGGGTCGACAAATCTCGTAGCGTTTATGCCAGTATGCGCTCCATTGCCAGTTTAAGTTGATGGTATATTTTAAATCGCCAAGCGTGTAGCCTTGGTTGGGAGAGACTATCTTTCCATCCCAAAAATACGTGGTTTCTGATCCCGAAAAACCTCTTCTAGTCCCTGATTGCCTCACGTAATTGTCATTATTGTATCGGCATTGTGGGAGGGGGCGTTGGCAATCCCTCCCTTGTTGTGTCCAGCCGGATGGACAGCGGTAGCTCACCTCACCGGTGCTCACGGAGGCAACGGGGACTTTTGTACAAGGCACATTGTTATTCGTTGGACGATGACACTGTTTAGGAATGTGTTCGATAAGGCACTGGGAGCCGCTATCACAATCCACATAGGCATTTGAGAGACCGTGAGTGATTTCATACGCATTCTCTTGGCCGAGTAAGGCAAAGCGCATCGCTGGGTCGCTTTTAACATCGGGGCGCCCTTTATTAAAGTGGGTGTTGATGTCTTGAGCCAATCCATTGGTCACAAACTCTGTCCCTTTTTGTGCATTGATATCACTGTCTGACAGTCTTGACTCTTTTGGACTGCGGATCTC
>NZ_JBFRST010000153.1:0-1111 GCF_041473705.1 Vibrio sp. 10N.222.55.B11 | reverse complement strand
TTTAAACGCTGGCTCCTCTATCGAGAGACCGATAACAAACATGAACGCTACATAGGACTTCAAGCATAAACCTCGAATAGTCGACTGGGTCTCGAACCCGCATTACGCAAGCATGAGTTAGCTTATTATGAATACCAAAATCAATCAAAGCATCAACGTTGGAGTTGATACCGGCAAAACACAATTAGACATCCACATCAGGCCACTAGACCTATTTTTCTCAGTAGAGAACAATGATAAAGGCATCAAAAAAGCACTCAAAACGATTAAGAGTCACAGTCCTGAACGAATCGTTATTGAAGCAACAGGCCGATTAGAAATGCCTTTTGTTCTTGCATGTGCAGAGGCTCAATTACCTATTGTCAGAGCAAACCCTGTCCACATAAAACGGTTCGCTGGTGCTATTGGCCGCAGAGCCAAAAATGATCGTTTAGATGCAGAATTGATTGCTCACTATGGAGAAGCAATCAAACCAGCTCTTACTGTCATAAAGCCAAAAAACATACGCCTAATGAGTGACTTAGTCATTCGCCGAAACCAGTTGTTATCCATGCAAACCATGGAAAAGAACCGAATCCAGATACTTCCCGCTTCTCTCCATCCGACTATCAAACCGATGCTAACCACGATAAAAAAATCAAATCACCAAGTTAGAAGAAAAGCTCGTTAAACTCATTGAAGATAGCCCTGAATATCAGGCTAAAAACACAATATTGCAGAGCGTCCCTGGAATAGGAAACATTGCCGCTGCATCAATAATTAGCAACGTACCAGAACTTGGCTACATCACAAATAAACAAGCGGCATCACTAATTGGTGTCGCTCCAATAACACGCGAAAGTGGGCGCTACAAAGGTAAGCGCGTGATCCAAGGCGGTCGAGCGCAAGTACGCACAGTGTTATATATGGCAATGATGTCAGCCATGCAATGTAACCCCCGTATTCAAAGCAACTTATGCTCGACTTGTAGCTGCCGGAAAGCCTAAGAAAGTCGCAATAATCGCGTGTGTTCGAAAGATGGTTGTGACTCTTAACTCTATGCTGAGAGATGGCGCCATGTGGGATGAAAACACTGCCAAAAATTAATCATTGACGCCATAGTCGTTTGTTA
>NZ_JBFRST010000152.1:0-813 GCF_041473705.1 Vibrio sp. 10N.222.55.B11 | reverse complement strand
GATATTTGTTGGGATTGCTTGTTTCCGATGACGATAGGCTCAGCCACCGTCATGCCCTCTAAGTACCCCGATACGCCCAATCCCACACTGCCTATCTCTTATTGCCCTAAACCGCCGCCTATCTTTGTGCAAATAGGCATCAACATTGGCTATTGGGAGCCTTATGCCTTAACCGATATCACGCGCGTCCCTTACTGTATGGTGAACATGGGCGTGCAAATGTCCGGCGCTAACACTCAGCGTATCGGTGGGCGCGTGACCGCCCGTGAGAGTGACAGCAGTGACGGAGGCTTTTATCACGCCCATTGGTATAAGTACCCCGTTATTTATTGGCTGCAACTGATGCAATCCACCGCCTGCATGGCCACGGACGTTTTTGATGTGGCCTACATGACGGAAATTGACCCACTTTGGGACGACGATGAGTTATCCCTCATTCTCAATCCCGAAGCGTTACTGTTTGGTAACTTGGTTGCGCAGCTTGCTTGCGTGCCCGAAGCCCTGTTGACCTCCACTAACGCTGCCTTACCTATTGATGCTTTATTTTGGTGTTTAGGCTCACAGGGCAGTGCCTATCCGCTCACCGGCACCACCAACTATCGAGACACGCCCATCCAGGCGGCGACACTCTTGATGGAAAAGCTGAACTACAAACTGCACCGGCAAGGAATCATCTGGGAGACGCGCGGCGAAGATGGCGCGATTTGTTATCAATATCCCGATCCTATTTTGCCAAAATCTCGTTATCGGTATCAAATGTCGGGGCCTATTCCCGATGCCGCCTGGTGTCACCCGTACACCACGACAACCACA
>NZ_JBFRST010000151.1:0-2310 GCF_041473705.1 Vibrio sp. 10N.222.55.B11 | reverse complement strand
TCTTAAGTGAACGGCATTACACCTCACGTGCTCTTTTTTAATTTGGTCATCGGTGTGATTTTATTGCCACCGATTCAATGCGCTTAGTGGCTATTTCTGGTTCGCTAATACACGCTCGACAGTATCAACAATTGCCTGCGTTTGTGGATCGAACTCAATGTTCACTTGGTCGCCTACTTCACGGCCGCCAAACAGAGTACGATTCAGAGTTTCTGGGATCAGGTGAACAGAGAAACGGTTCTCTTCCACTTCACCAATCGTCAATGAACAACCATCAACACCAATGTAACCCTTACTCAATACGTACTTCATCGATTCTTCTGGTAGTTCGAACCAAAGTGTACGGTTGTTTTCTGTTTTAATCACATCGACTAGGTTAGCCATCAGAGTAATGTGGCCAGACATGCTATGCCCGCCAATTTCGTCACCAAACTTTGCTGCACGCTCAACATTCACTTTGTCACCAACATTCAGTTGGCCTAAGTTCGTCAATCGCAATGTCGCTTGCATTAAATCAAAAGCAATCTGGTTACCTGAAATTTCCGTTACCGTTAAGCAACAACCGTTATGAGCTACTGAAGCACCAATGGCTAATCCTTCAACCATTTCATCGCTTAGCTCAATGGTATGAGTTTGAAACGACTCTTTTTTGTTGATAGCAACCAGTGTTGCCATGCCTTGAACGATACCTGTAAACATAAGATTCCTATTTAGCATTCTAGTAACAGTTTTTCATAGCAGTTATTGTGACATTTCTTTATGATTCGTCCAGTGGAAGCTTAAGATCATTGTCTCTGATTCCTTCAGAATGTCCTTTCCTACACTATTATTCTAATTTTCCCTCTTATTTGGAGTTGTTTGTGCATCGTTACAAAGAAGAATCCTCGAATCTAATTAAACTTGCGACCCCAGTATTGATCGCATCCGTTGCACAAACTGGAATGGGTTTTGTTGATACCGTAATGGCCGGTGGCGTAAGTGCTATCGATATGGCGGCGGTTTCGATTGCAGCAAGTATCTGGCTACCATCAATCCTATTTGGTGTTGGTCTATTGATGGCGTTGGTTCCTGTCGTTGCACAACTGAATGGTTCTGGTCGACAAGTCAAAATTCCATTCGAAATTCAACAAGGCGCATTTTTAGCGCTCGTCATCTCCCTTCCAATCATTGGTGTGCTTTTTCAAACACAATTGATATTGGAGTGGATGGACATTGAACAACTCATGGCGGAAAAGACCATCGGCTATATGAATGCGGTGATGTTTGCTGTACCTGCGTTTTTGTTGTTCCAAACATTGCGAAGCTTTACCGATGGTATGTCTTTAACCAAGCCTGCGATGGTGATTGGTTTTATTGGCTTGCTATTAAACATCCCGCTGAACTGGATGTTCGTATACGGAAAACTTGGTGCTCCTGCTCTGGGTGGTGTTGGCTGTGGCGTTGCAACGGCTATCGTATATTGGGTGATGTTTGCACTACTGTTCGCTTACGTTTTAACATCAAAGCGTTTGGCGAAAATCAACATCTTCGGTACGTTCCATAAGCCGCAACTTAAAGCTCAAATTCGCCTGTTTAGACTTGGTTTCCCTGTCGCAGCCGCTATCTTCTTCGAGGTAACCTTGTTTGCGGTTGTTTCCTTGTTGGTTGCCCCACTTGGCTCGTTGATTGTTGCCGCGCACCAAGTCGCGATCAACTTCTCTTCGCTGGTCTTCATGATTCCAATGAGTATCGGTGCAGCCGTGAGTATTCGTGTTGGGCATAAGTTGGGCGAAAACAACACCGAAGGCGCTAAGATCGCGACACACGTAGGTATCATTGTTGGTTTAGTGACAGCCCTTATGACAGCGGCGTTAACGATTCTGTTTAGAGAACAGGTTGCATTACTTTACACAGAGAACACGGCAGTAATTATGGTTGCAATGCAGTTGCTGTTGTTCGCGGCGGTTTATCAATGTACTGACGCCATCCAAGTTATCGCTGCGGGTGCTCTGCGTGGCTACAAAGACATGCGTTCAATCTTCAACATCACCTTTGTGGCTTACTGGTTGCTTGGCCTTCCTATCGGCTACATCTTAGGAATGAAAGATTGGATTGTTGACCCTATGGGTGCGCACGGCTTCTGGACTGGTTTCATTGTCGGTCTAACATCAGCAGCGATTATGCTGGGTATGCGTCTACACTGGATGCACAAGCAGGACGATGACGTTCAGTTAAAATTTAGTTCTCGCTAGATTCGTACTCGCTAAGTCGGTCTATCTGATTTCGAATAAAAAAAGAGCTCTGATTTTCAGGTAATGCCGTTCACTTAAG
>NZ_JBFRST010000150.1:0-312 GCF_041473705.1 Vibrio sp. 10N.222.55.B11 | reverse complement strand
AGTACCGTCGATACCGTGGCACACACCCGCACCGAGATGCTGCATACCAAGGGAACGGGCGGACTCTTTAATCAAGCGCGCTTTGATGGGGTTACCGATGATGTAAAACTTCAACAAGAGGAAGCGCAGAAACCCATCATCAAACCTGAGCCGATGATTGAACTGACAGTCAAGTCGCAGGTAGAAAAGGAGATCACTAGACCCGAAAGGACGGAATACGTCACCTCCGACCAAGCCTATCCTGCGGTGCCAAGATACACACAAAACTCGAAAGAATAATACTTAACTAGGTGCATAAAAAAGAACTTTATG
>NZ_JBFRST010000149.1:0-233 GCF_041473705.1 Vibrio sp. 10N.222.55.B11 | reverse complement strand
GCTTTGGCTGAAGCCATCTCACGAACTAAAGCAGAGACTCTACGATCATAGTGCAATACTTCTAGGTTAAGGTGTTGAATCTTGTTCGATAGATCTTGAAGTAGCTCTCGAGCGAGTATAGGCAAACCATTTTCTGCATCTTCAAGGACACTACCAATAGTGTTTTGAGCCGAGTAGCGCCCCTGAGGCATCACAATACCAAATTCGGAAAGCAAACCTCTGAGCTGGTTAAT
>NZ_JBFRST010000148.1:0-1958 GCF_041473705.1 Vibrio sp. 10N.222.55.B11 | reverse complement strand
GACTTCACGTCGCACGCCCCTAAGTGAGTTAGATTAAATATTCTACAGAATCTAGGTGTGTGAGTTTTCCCTACAAAACCTAATATCAAGTTTATGACTGATTTTCTTGCCACCTTTACTTTCTTTTCCGTATATCTACACAGTTTATTAAGTTTGAATGTCGTTGAGTATGGAAAGTGGCATGTTTTATTGAGTGTTTAGTCTCGCTTTGTCGATAGAATATTTAATAAGCCACTGTTTATCAAAAGGTTTATGGTTTCATATCTTGGATAACACGCTGGCGCGTTTTTATGTGAGGATAGAATGCGCATCTCGATGTATTTTCTTTAATTTTTAGTGGCTTATGATAAGTTAATCGAAAGTCAGGCAGGCAGAAAAACGAGATTGCCTGTTATTAAGAATGTTATAAGCCCAGTCAGCTCCGAGGAAATATGGATAGTATAAAATTAAGCAAATTCGATGTTGCCGAGCGCCAGTTTCTTCAGGCAATTAGATTGTTTTTTGAAGATGGTGATGAAGTTTCAGTACATACGTTGGTTGAAGCTGCTAATCAGGTTTTCAGTGATCTCGGTAAGAAACAGGGTATCAAAGGTCCAATTAGAGAAAGCGAATGGGTTCGCCCTGAAAAAAGAAAAGAGTGGCGAAACCACGTTTACAAAAGTAGGAATTTTTTTAAACATGCTGATAAGGATGCAGACTCAATACTTGAGTTTAATGCTCTTTTTAATCACTTATCGATTCTAGAGGGGCTTTATATGTATCACCAGTACAAACTAAAGTGGATGCCAGAAACGATGTGCTATTACTTTTGGTTTGCCGATAGATATCCTGAATTGTTAGTCAAAGAAGACCCACTAAACTGTGAAATCTTGGCAGCATTTGAGTCAGGTAGGCTCTCTTCACCTGTAGAGCTTTCACTAATGCGTGACTTAATTAAATCAATGTACAGCGGTGGTCATTCTGTCAGCTACATTGGTACCGAAATGGGCTTATAACAAACGACAATTTAAGAGTGATTCAGCACGCTTGGCATTTTTGGTTTGGGTTGAGTTTAGTGTTTACGGTGGTCAAATTGAGTGTTGTGGTCGCGTGCTTCACACCTTAATTGGGCTACATGGACTCCCTCTTTTGTCAACAATAGCTCCCGCTGACAACAGTGGATCGGACAGCAGCTCTACATTCGGTGTTTAATCGGATTCGTTCCGTCACCTTGATGATATTCGCTTGATGCCGGCCTCATTCGTTAAACAGTATTTATTACTTCCCAATTAAACAGGTTTAGGCATCTCGGTCTGGTCATATTGTCATCATTTGCTATTGCTTTGACTCGGTGAGTGTTAACCGTTTACATAGTTAATCTTGTACTCTTTTCCCGTTGTTAATAATGCCCATATTATACGAGCGTTTTTTGCTGCTAGGGCGACAGCTGCTCGTTTATAACCTCGTCGTTCAACGAGTTGATTTAACCAAATACTGTTGTGATCGGTTTTCTCTTTACATCGTGCAATAACGGCTCTTGCGCCATGAATAAGTAGAGTGCGAATGTGTTTTTCGCCTCTTTTGTTGATGCGACCAAGATGAACATGACCACCTGTTGAGTGTTGTCTTGGAACCAACCCTATCCAAGCAGCGAATTGGCGGCTGGAGCCAAATTGTTTGGCGTCATTGACCGTCGCGACAATGGCACTTGCACTGTGTTCACCGACACCTGGAATATCCATGAGGGTTTTGGCTGATGCCATCTCACGGACTAAAGCAGAGACTCTGCGATCATAGTGCAGTACTTCTAGGTTAAGGTTTTGAATTTTGTTCGATAGATCTTGAAGTAGCTCTCGAGCGAGTATAGGCAACCCATTTTCTGCATCTTCAAGGACACTACCAATAGTGTTTTGAGCCGAGTAGCGCCCCTGAGGCATCACAATACCAAATTCGGAAAGTAAACCTCTGAGCTGGTTAAT
>NZ_JBFRST010000147.1:0-290 GCF_041473705.1 Vibrio sp. 10N.222.55.B11 | reverse complement strand
AAACCTCTGAGCTGGTTAATAGTCGCCGTTCTTGTTTTAATTAGCCCCTGTCGAATACGGTGCAGGCAAAGCACAGCTTGTTGCTCTTCACTTTTTATAGAGACAAATCGTGTTTTGGGTCTAGATACCGCTTCACAGATGGCCTCTGCGTCATTGGCATCGTTCTTCTCATTTTGTCGATATGGAATAACGAATTTGGACGCCATAATTTTCGGGTTATGACCTAGTTTCAGTAGCTCTCTCGCCCAGTGGTGTGCACCAGAGCACGCCTCCATACCGATGAGGCAGGG
>NZ_JBFRST010000146.1:0-520 GCF_041473705.1 Vibrio sp. 10N.222.55.B11 | reverse complement strand
TTACCTCGTGATTGCTGTGTACGCTTGGGTTTCTGCGCTAAAAGAGGTTGAGCCAAAGGCTCGACCGCAAGCGGTCGTCAAAACGGCTCTCAGTACCACAGTACGCCCATTTGCTCTATGCTTGATTATATTGCTTTGTCATGGTGTCGCTTTGTTGATTTTTGCCTTATAGGGCTTGATAGGCGGCTTTTTTATTATGACGGTTTAAAGCTGATTTGAAGCACAGTGTCATGGTAAGGGCTTCGATTGGGCGTTACCCTTCGGGCAAGGCTCTCCGCTTGTATCTTTCATCTATGGCCTAAGAGTGGCTTCACCCTGGTGAGTCACTGCGTGCCGCCCCAGGATGTGCCTCTCTACAGTCCCTATCTAAAAGGATATCGCTGCAATCCTGAACGCCTGCGCCTCGTCATTCTTCCTCGTTGCCGCTCGTCGTGCCTCCTCACTCCTTTCACTGACTGAACGAAAGAATCTGTAAGATGGATTTTGTTTTTCGCCTGTCTTTTTTCCTTTGATTTCTCAT
>NZ_JBFRST010000145.1:0-2348 GCF_041473705.1 Vibrio sp. 10N.222.55.B11 | reverse complement strand
TTACCTCGTGATTGCTGTGTGCGCTTGGGTTTCTGCGCTAAAAGAGGTTGAGCCAAAGGCTCGACCGCAAGCGGTCGTCAAACCGGCTCTTAGTACCACAGTACGCCCATTTGCTCTGTGTTTGATTCTAATGCTTTGTCATGGTGTCATTTTGTGGATTTTTTCCTTATAGGGTTTGATAGGCGGTTTTTTTATTATGACGGTTTAAAGCTGATTTTAAGTGCTGCGTTGTGATAGGGGCCTGAGTTGGGCGTTACCTTTCGGGCTGGGCTCTCCGCTTGTATCTTTCATCTATGGCCTAAGAGTGGCATCACCCTGGTGAGTCACTGCGTGCCGCCCCAAAATGTGCCTCTCTACAGCCCCTATCTAAAAGGATATCGCTGCAATCCTGAACGCCTGCGCCTCGTCATTCTTCCTCGTTGCCGCTCGTCGTGCCTTCTCACTCCTTTCACTGACTGAACGAAATGAATATTTGAAAGGCTTCTCTGGTTATCAACTGCGTAAAAAACGAAGGCTCAAATCTCGAAGTTGTTGGAGTATGCCGGCACATTGATCTTAAAAACTCAGTCGATGGGAATGAATGATAGCTTTAGTGAGAGAGTATCAACTCGTTAAGGTAAGAGGGAAAAGTGATTCTGAATTAAACGCCTAGTTGGTTATTTGTTTAGGTATAAATGGGAAACGTTATTTTATGGAAACAGTTGTTACCCGTTTCCTGTTGGGCTATAATTTGTACAGTTAAGTTTATTTGGAGTGTTGAACAATGGCGGAACAATCTGGCGTGACCTTTGAACAAGTATCAAAAGCTGCTACAGCAATGCTAACTCAAGGTACTAAACCCTCAGTTCGTAATGTTATGCAGGTAACCGGTGGTAAAACAGAAACCGTCTCTAAGCTTCTACGTGACTTTCACGACAAGCGTAATGCAGAAGTCATTAAAATGGCTGATGAGCTAGGCAGCAGTAAGATCGCTGAATTGCTCGCGGATGAAATGCAAAGCGTTGTCGAGCGAAAAACCGCGAGCCTTCAGCAAATGATTTCCGACCAAAAAGCCCAGTTAGATGAAGCTATAGAGCTACTAGAAGAAAAAGAAAAAGACAGTCAGCACCGTATTGAAATGGCAGAGGCCAGAGCCGCTCAACTCATTAATGAAGCCAATGATAAAGCGGCTAAAGCATTAGAGCGTGTGGACAGTGCCGAACAAAAAGCAACTGAAGCTATAGCATTGAGCGAAGAAGTAAAGAAAGAAGCCGACAAATCAATGTCTGATAATGAGCAGAAATGTGATCTTTTAGTGACTAACGCAAAAAGTGAAGCTGAGAGTCTTGTGGGCGCGGCTAACCGTCGAGCGGATAAAGCGGAGCAAGAAAGCGCAAGTTTGCGAGAGCAGGTTAAGCTACTCACTGTCGATCAAGCGAAAAGAGAAATAGAGCAAGCTCAACATGAAAAAACACAAGAGCAGCATACTGAAACGCTAAACCAACTGGCTAATGAGCGAACAACGGTCGTTCAGTTACGCACTCAAGAAGAAAACCGTCAATCAGAAATAGAGCGCTTAACTGGCGAGTTGAACGAGATTAAATCTGACAGTAAACAATTAGCTTCCGCGCAAGGGCAGTTGGTTGAGTTGCAAAGACAGATCTCCCAATTACAAAGTGATTTGTCTCTATCAGAAAGAGAGCGTGAATCTCTATCCGTCGCTCTTAGAAGTAAGTAAGAGCGAAAAAATGACCAAGATTGAATTTATCCTTTAACAACGCAAAGAAGGGGGAGGATTCTAGTGCTGCAGAAGCCTCTCAATCTAAAGAGCTTAATGGCATTTAGCCATTTTGCCGTAAACCCTTGCCGATCGGGCGGGGGTATAAGGCGTAAAGCTCGAAGAGCTTTAACTTGATATCGCCGGACTTTCTACATAAGCCTTTAACGTTTCAATTGTCGCACCGCCAGCCGTACAAGCAAAGTAAGAACGAGACCATAAGGCCGCGCTTTTACTTTGCCTTGTAAGGTGCGTATTTTTCAGCCTCAACATTCTTGATGAAATAGATTTAAGGTTGCGTTGTGATATGGGCTTGAGTTGGGCGTTACCCTTCGGGAAAGGCTCTCCGCTTGTATCTTTTATCTATGGCCTAAGAGTGGCATCACCTTGGTGAGTCACTGCGTGCCGCCCCAGGATGTGCCTCTCTACAGCCCCTATCTAAAAGGATATCGCTGCAATCCTGAACGCCTGCGCCTCGTCATTCTTCCTCGTTGCCGCTCGTCGTGCCTCCTCACTCCTTTCACTGACTGAACGAAAGAATCTGTAAGATGGATTTTGTTTTTCGCCTGTCCTTTTTCCTTTGATTTCTCAT
>NZ_JBFRST010000144.1:0-2268 GCF_041473705.1 Vibrio sp. 10N.222.55.B11 | reverse complement strand
AGTAATGATTACCTTAGGAAAGCGGGATTATTTTCACTGAAAGACGGATGGATCGCTGTTCAATATCCAAACCAGAAGATATAAGTTAGGCGTTCTGAATGAACCGCCCTGTGCGGATCCGCATGCAGGGTGGTGTGGGGGCTGGAGGGTAAATACCTCCGGCTACCCGATTAGGTTTATACCCCTTTACGATATGGATCAGACACCCATTTTGATACTGTTCTAATAAATTCCCAAACATCACCTTCATTAGGTTTTAAATACCCTTCAATTTCAGGGTCTGCCCCCATTTTATCAAATGCTTCCATAATCCATTGAGGTCCATGTCTTCCAGCCGTAATATTTAAGCAACGTAACCATTGTTCTAGAGCTCCGACAGGAACAACAAACAAACCAAATTGAGCTAAATTATCCAATAACATTTTTACAGATTCCTGATGCTCCTCCGGTAACTCAAGAAAACCATTTTTATTTGGATTTAAGCCAGCATCTGTAAATGCTTTATTAATATTGCCTCTTAACCCCCCCCAACTGTCAATTAACGCTTGTGGAATATTACAAGCCTTACATATTTCTTTGAATTCTGTATTTACTTTTATAATATCGAGATCTGTTATGGCAGCAGCAGGGATCCCCATATCTCTTAATGGTGCAATAATACGCCCTATTGTTTGTTTATTTTGTGCATTAATAAATAAACTGTCTCTAGCCCCATTACTAGTAAATTGATTTAAACGCTCATTAACCTCTTGATAAAATGCTCTATCTGCATCCGATTCTGAAATAATAACACTTTCGTGAAACATTGCCCCCAATACACCCGAAGATCTTAACAAAGGGTTCTTCATCAATTCACTTAATCTTTCAGATGTTAGATGCCTTGCAGAAGGAACACCATTTGTATATGTCATGCGAATAATATTAATTTTTTGTCCAGATTGAACGCACCCCATAAGAAAATCAGGACTATGAGTAGCAACAAACATCTTTTGTTCTTTCTCTTTCGCAAGCGAACTAAGAACCTTACCAAGTTTTCGAGCTAAAGGAGGGTGAAGAAAAGCTTCTGGTTCATCGATTAATACAATTTTATAATCTTGACTTAACGTTGAAGAAACTAATCCTGTAAATGCTTTCACACCATCACTCATATCCATAATGTCAGTAGCATTATTATGGAAATCTCTCGCAACTTGGTCTAATCCTTGCTCTTCAGAACTATTAATTGGTGCAACATTAGACATTCGAATTCTAAATTGGGTCATACTTGTAGGATCAATTACAAAATATTTTCCTATAGCATCAAATGTAATATCGCTAATTTTTTTTCGCGCACAATCATTTTGAAAGAGAGCCATCAGATGATTATTCGGTTCTTTAGTTAAATCCCCCGAAGGTCTAGGTTCAGTAAGTGAAAATCTTGTTTTTCCATCCAATCGAACAGTGTAATATGATAAAAAGTTTTCAGCAAAATACCTAAAATCATTTTGATGACCTTCAAACTGCTGTAAAAGATAATCTACACTTACTTGCCTAACAGAAGGTTCGTTATCTCGAAATACACTTACTCCTCTCATAAAGATATTCCCATCCTGATGGGAATATCCCTCAGGTTTACCGACCTCTTTTGCTTTTACCATCCGAAGGAAATCATCTTTTTCTATTTTTTCTATTTCTATCTCATCTATAATCTTCCTATCAGGCTCAGGGTTATTGCAAATTGATTCAATTTCCTTTAAAATCAAACTCTTACCAGAATTATTAGGTCCAACAAAAATATTTACAGCTTCTGGAGTTAACAATAAAGGTTCAGATTTAGAATCTGCACCAAACAAAATTTTTATCTTAATAATCATTTTTTATCCTAAAATTTGCAACAATACTGCTCAATAAAAACCTAACATTTTAATATCGTGCCAGCACGAATTGATGTATTCAGCATATCTCAAGAGCTTTACCTAACCAACTGAAAATTATAAATATAATCCATTTTGATTCTAATTTTTAGTTGAAAATCGTGCAAGCACATATTGCTTCCGATTCAAGGCACGTTATCAATCAAAAATTTCCTTTTAGTATGTATTATTCAATGGCTTAAAAATTGTTGAACAATATATTCGTGCGTAAGTATGATTAAAGGTTAGTCTGTTGTGGGTTAAAATATTTAGCTACATTGTTGGAACTCTAGGCATGAGGAAAAGTAAGGCAAGTTGCAGGGTTTGAAACTGAGTTTAATCCCTCTCTGGCTCACTTTGGGGCAGAAATGAGCTA
>NZ_JBFRST010000143.1:0-641 GCF_041473705.1 Vibrio sp. 10N.222.55.B11 | reverse complement strand
TCGGCGATATCTCAAGATATCGAGATGGAAGCGGGCGATATGGTTGAATAGCGCATCAAATAGTCGATAGCCACACAAGACAGAAATAGGTCATTGCAAACCAAATGTATTAGGTATTTTTATGTTACCGAGTTTGTCTACATTAATCTTCGAGACCTTGGTCGTCTCACTCTTATTTTTTGCACTTTGTTTTATGCAGATCACCGAGAGTCAATTTCAGTGGACGCAACTTTTCATCGCGTCCACTGGCTTTTTATCACTGTATGGTTTGAAGCGCATCGTGGTTTTTTTGTTAAAAAACGCCCCAACACTCCTCACTACATCGTACTCACCTTTGCAGTATTCGCTTTACTCCTGAGCATCAGCATGAAGTACTCGTTATTTGGTTTATTGAATTCGATAGGCCTGACTTTCATGTACTTGGCACCCAGCGTGTCAAAAAGTGCACTGACTCAATCTTAGTCATGACTAGATATTTAGTTATAGTGCACCATAACGTAAGCCCTATCATTGATGAGATTCATTAAAGGAAAATCGATGAAAAGCGTAACGCCCCATAGAGACGACACCCTAGGGCCTCATCATCTCGAATAATCACTCAACCACTCTTCCAAGCCTTGTAATGGCAAGGCTTTTTTACG
>NZ_JBFRST010000142.1:0-1055 GCF_041473705.1 Vibrio sp. 10N.222.55.B11 | reverse complement strand
AAGATTTTAGCTACAACACCAGCACCAACTGTACGGCCACCTTCGCGGATTGCGAAACGTAGACCTTCGTCCATTGCGATTGGAGCGATTAGCTCAACAGTCATTTGAACGTTGTCACCTGGCATTACCATTTCTACGCCTTCTGGTAGAGTGATGTCGCCTGTTACGTCAGTTGTACGGAAGTAGAACTGTGGACGGTAACCTTTGAAGAAAGGAGTGTGACGGCCGCCTTCGTCTTTAGAAAGTACGTATACTTCAGACTCAAACTTAGTGTGTGGGTTGATAGAACCTTTCGCAGAAAGTACTTGACCACGTTCAACGTCATCACGCTTAGTACCACGTAGAAGTGCACCAACGTTCTCACCTGCACGACCTTCGTCAAGCAGTTTACGGAACATTTCAACACCAGTACAAGTAGTAAGAGTAGTCTCTTTGATACCAACGATTTCTACTTCGTCACCTACACGTAGGATACCGCGCTCGATACGACCAGTTACAACAGTACCACGACCTTGAATTGAGAATACATCTTCAATTGGTAGTAGGAACGGTTGGTCAACTGCACGCTCTGGCTCAGGAATGTAAGAATCTAGTGCTTCTGCAAGCTCAACGATCTTGTCTTCCCACTGCTTCTCGCCGTTTAGTGCGCCAAGTGCAGAACCTTGGATAACTGGTAGGTCATCACCTGGGAAGTCGTATTCAGAAAGAAGTTCACGAACTTCCATCTCAACTAGCTCAAGTAGCTCTTCGTCATCTACCATGTCACATTTGTTCATGAATACGATGATGTAAGGGATACCAACTTGACGACCAAGTAGGATGTGCTCACGAGTTTGAGGCATAGGGCCGTCAGTCGCAGCAACAACTAGGATACCGCCGTCCATTTGTGCAGCACCAGTGATCATGTTTTTAACATAATCCGCGTGTCCTGGACAGTCTACGTGTGCGTAGTGACGTGCTGGAGTGTCGTACTCAACGTGAGAAGTTGCGATTGTGATACCGCGCTCACGCTCTTCTGGAGCGTTATCGATAGATGCGAAATCTTTAGCAACACC
>NZ_JBFRST010000141.1:0-1051 GCF_041473705.1 Vibrio sp. 10N.222.55.B11 | reverse complement strand
GGCTTTGTTTCCTAAATCAGGGAACTAATGCTTAAAGCTACGATCAGATCATCTAAGTTCACTCACATACTTAGAGCAATGCCAAAGCCTCGCTACAGAACAACTAACTGGAAACAATATAACCAAGCCCTAATCAATCGTGGTTCACTGACATTCTGGATTGATGAGGAAGCGATTCAACAGTGGAAGCAACTCAAGCAAGGTAAACGAGGTCGACCTCGATTGTTTAGTGACTTAGCCATTACGACCGCCCTCATGGTTAAACGAGTATTCGCGATGCCGTTGAGAGCGTTACAAGGATTCATCGATTCTGTTTTCAAACTCGCTCAACTCCCGTTGTCATGTCCTCATTATTCATGCATCAGTAAACGAGCCAAAACGGTTAATGTGTCATTCAAGACAAAGACCCGAGGCGCAATACAGCATTTAGCCATTGATGCAACAGGGCTAAAGGTCTACGGTGAAGGTGAATGGAAAGTAAAAAAACATGGTACTGACGGGAAGCGTCGAGTTTGGCGTAAGCTCCATTTAGCCGTAGACACTGGCACTCATGAAATCATTGCGGCTGAGTTAAGTTTATCGAATGTCACTGACGGTGAAGCTCTTCCTAATTTACTGAATCAAACTCGTCGTAGAATCAATGAGATATCTGGTGATGGAGCTTACGATACAAGACAATGCTACGAAGCAATACGTATTAAACAAGCTGTTCCACTTATTCCACCGAGAGAAGGTGCTGCTTTTTGGTTACGAGGTCACCCCCGTAATCTGGCGGTAGCTTGCCAGAAATTATACGGCTCAAATAAACATTGGAAAAAGAAGTACGGTTACCATAAACGGTCACTTTCAGAGACGGCTATGTTCCGTGTAAAGACACTGTTTGGTGGGCGATTAAGTTTAAGAAACTATAATGCTCAGGTTGGTGAAACCTACGCCATGATTAAAGCGTTGAATAAGCTCACAGGGTTAGGTATGCCTAAAACGATAGAAATAGCCTAATAATCACCCATACTGGCCGTTTCTATCTGAGATCCAATTAGGAAACAAAGCC
>NZ_JBFRST010000140.1:0-1674 GCF_041473705.1 Vibrio sp. 10N.222.55.B11 | reverse complement strand
ACTCCGGGAGGCGCCTCCATAATTCAGAAAAAACCAGTCCTAGTGACTGGTTTTTTCGTTTCTGGCCCCGCTAAAAGCTTCCTACGTACCCATTTCAATGCTTATCAAAGAAATCTTTGTTACGGATATACTTGCTCATTAAGTGGTAAGAGAAAGGTCTTATCAGCCAACTAAAGATAGAGCGACCAAGGCGGATTAATGAAGGAGTGTTCTCATAGATTCGTCCGTTATAAAGCCAAAGCACTTTACCTACATGCCAATAGAGCAAAGGAACCGGTGGCATGAAGGTCACGATGTCGATGTCACAGCAAATTCGGTAGGTCTTCTTACTCATGCGATAGTGCTTTCGAAAGCTCCAATCACCAATGGCGGGTTGGCCAAAAGTCACTATTCGTTTAATACAGCCTGGGTACTTTTGATCAAAGTAATCAGCGAAGACACAACCGATAGCGCCTCCGGAAGAGTGGCCAGTAATAGACACTCTTTTTCCTTGTTCGATGAGAGGTGTGAGCGTGGCTTCCAAGCGCTCAATAACGGTTAAGCCAAGCTTATCTTCATTACGACTTGGCTGGCTCTCTTGAAACATTAGATGGTAGAAACCCGCATGCACACGATAATTGAGCCCAATTCTCTTACAGCTTCTTGTCCATAGAGCGAAGGTTAGTAGCCAATCTGAGATACTGTGCGATCCTTTGATTACCACAACCACTTCATCTTTGTCGCTACTCCACAACACTCTAATCATGGTTTTACCAAACTGGTTCTTGATGATGCGTTGTCCATTAGGGTCAAAACCATAGCGAGTCTGCTTAAAAACTCTAGGGTAGGCGAGGTTACAAAGAACGGCATAGCGCTCATATTGATATCGTTTTAGTGGTTTCACATGTTTACTTCTTAATAAGAGTTACTTCAAACTCTAATCGTTGAATGTGAAAAGCACATGAAAACGCCATTTGCTTGGTTTAAAACAATAAAATCACCGCATTCAATTGGTATTTGAATCAATGGTTGTCAGTGATTTGTCCGTTTAAATTAGAAATCCAAGTATAAGAACCGTACAAGCTGCACTAAATTTATTCTTTTGAGTTCGATAATTAATCACTTGAATTAAAAGATAAAATTTATTGTTGACGAATTTTTTCCTTCCGTTAAAGTACACCTCGTTCTCACGGCTTAGGTCGCTGAGAGATGGTGTTTTTACTTTTCAGTAATCGGCCTCGCAAGATTGCGTTGCCCTGGTGGTGGAATTGGTAGACACAAGGGATTTAAAATCCCTCGGCGTTCGCGCTGTGCCGGTTCAAGTCCGGCCCGGGGCACCATCTATCTAGCTTCTACATTTTGAGTAGAGTGATGAACAAAGAGTTGTTCTCTTAAATCACTATTAAAGGCGCCTTGGCAGAGTGGCTATGCAGCGGATTGCAAATCCGTGGACCTCGGTTCGACTCCGGGAGGCGCCTCCATTCTTTCTCTTAGTTTGATAAGTTAAGAGATAATAAGAATGAAAATGCGATACTAGCTCAGTTGGTAGAGCGCAACCTTGCCAAGGTTGAGGTCATCGGTTCGAACCCGATGTATCGCTCCAAATTTTGTAGTGTTGATTCATTTCGACATTAAGATGGTGTTTTACTTTTCAGTAATCGGCATCGCAATAAAGAATTGCGTGCCCTGGTGGTG
>NZ_JBFRST010000139.1:0-2660 GCF_041473705.1 Vibrio sp. 10N.222.55.B11 | reverse complement strand
AGCTCATTTCTGCCCCAAAAACATTTAGATTAAATACTCTACACAATTTAGAGGGCGTGCGTTTACCCTACTAAAACTTATTCGATTGAGTTGATAACCGTTCATTCTCGTCATTAGGCGACATCTTGCAATCTAACTTCCCTTCATGTGTCATAACTTATTGATTGTCAGTTGAGTTAATATTAAAATGATGGCATTGCCGAAAGATGAAAGACGACAATTTGTCGCCTAATAAGCGTTATAAGCTTTGGTCGAGAGAGGTCAAATGACAATAGTAGAGCAAATAGTTAATCGAGAAATTGAAGCTGTAATCGTATATGAGTCTAGTGATGTTATAGCCTTCGCTGATCATGATCCTATTAACTTTGGACACATACTGATCTGCCCAACCTACCCTTACGAAAGTTACATTGAATTACCAGACCAAGTTCTTACAGAAATTCAATCGGTGGCCAGAGACCTCTATCAACGTATTGAGCGAACTTTTGAACCAGATGGTATATCTTTTATTCAAAATAACGGTAAATTCAATGAGCTTTCACATTACCATCTCCATATTTTTCCTAGGTTTAATGGTGACAAATTTGGGTGGAAAAGTAGTGAGATTGGAGTTCAAAGCATAGAAAAACTGCGCGAATCTCTGGCACGCTTATAACAAATAAGGATAAGTGTCGCCCAGCCGACACTTTATCTGGTTGTTGAACAAGCCCGTCACGGTGACACCTTTATTAGTAATTTGCTCAGTCTGAGCAAGAGGGGTTTAGGCTCCCCTCGCGTCTTCAAGCCGAATGAAGCCATTGAGCCGATCATTGACGATCTGCCCAAGCCGATAGTTGTCCTGTGTCTCTTTTACGTGTTAGACCTCCGCGGTGTTCATTGCACCATTATCCTTATAAGCGAGCACCTTTCGGCTCGTCAGCTGGCTAGCTCGGTCGGGTGATCCCAACGCACACCATTTCGTGCTCGCAACAAGGGCACGTTCGTACGGCTTTGCTGCGCACAGGGAGAGACGTTAGCATCGGACAGATTCACTGTGGTGCCAGCAAGAGTAAGATAGCCAGCCTTAACCGCCTCGCATTGCCATGCATAAATCCATAGTCTCGAACCCGTTGCAGCCCTTTGGGCAGCACGAACGAACTAATGGGGTCAAGTCTTGCCTTTTGCCTAACCATGTTTTCTATACCTGAAGGGCTCTTCTCCGCTTAGATGAGCTTGATTTCTGGGTAAAAGGTAGAGTGAGTTTCTAGGATTGAGGTTTGTCTAATCTTCAATTTAAAGTAATCAGTATCCCTTACTCCTCGAGCTCTCCGCCTAAGAAGGCCTATCGATACATTCCCAGCTTCAACTCGGGCATTCGTTAGCCTATATTTTGCATAATTGCAGATCCCAACTCTTCTCTCCCAAAGCGCATCTGCAAAGTTGATGAGAGATAAGATCCTTGTATTTTTAGCAAGCTGGCACCACGCATCAAGCGCTGCGATCATCAAGTCAAAATTACGTTCATTCCATAAGGCTTGAAGCTGCTCTTTGAGCATATAAATAGTACAAAGTGTCTTATTGCTTTCAAGTAAATCATCCAGCCTATCTGACTGCTTATCGCTTAATTTCGGCGCATTTTTGAGGAGTAAAAATAGCGTCCCCTTAAGCATTTTTTTCTCGTCATGCGTTCCTCTCCTAAACGCTTTATTACGCTCTTTCCTTATCAGAAGAGAGTAGTTCTGCATAACGTGAAACCGGTCAAAAACGATGTCTGCATTCGGAAGAGCCTTTCTCACCGCTGATTGGTAAGATTGACCCATATCCATTGATACCGCTTGGATGCCGTCTCTCGTTTGTGGTGATAATTGTTCAAAAAAGTTGATGAGTACGTTTGAAGTCCGTCCATGATCAACCCAGATAAGTTGTCCTGAAACCAGATCATAAACAACGGTCATATAGTCATGGCCTTTAGCCCTGGCGACTTCATCAACGCCAATATGAACAAGGTTGGTCAACTTCTTAGGCTCTAAAGCGGGCAAGGTAGATAACAGAAATGCTTTATCGATATTTTTCACGGTTTCCCAGCGAATGTCTAAATGCTTAGACACTGCATGGATGCTCATATAGCGGCATAGTCCACTAATAAAGTGACAGAATCTCTTGGTATAGCGACCACCCTTATCAACAAAATCAGTGGCTTCAATTAATCTTCGGCCGAGCTTATCTCTCGTCTGAGCCAGTTCAATTTCTATTACGCAAGGGCGACCACTTACAGGTAAATCTGACAGGCGACGTTGAACATAGTGGTCGACGGTACGCGGTGCTCCAGTCTCAGGGTCAACGACTTTACAGCGTCTGTCTCGCTTGCATTTGACGAGTACTGAATGAGTGCACTCTTCGAGCGTTACAGACTGTACGGATTGACCTTTAAAATTAAATAGAGCGGAAGATAATAACGACAAACTACAACACTAAGATATAAGACAGGAAGTAATTATAAATCAATGCTTTATTGATTTTATTGTTAATTTATAGACTCATCTAAGCGGAGAAGAGCCCCTGAAGTAATCAGAAAATACAGTGTGCTCCGTAGATCGTAACAAGCTTTTGTCCGGGCGACCTGAAGTCGTATGAAGCGTTGTTCACCACGATAAGAGTGAACCATCTGTATCACCAGATGA
>NZ_JBFRST010000138.1:0-341 GCF_041473705.1 Vibrio sp. 10N.222.55.B11 | reverse complement strand
TGAGCTTGTTTTTGAACCGCGACCAAATGAACGCCCTTCCAATAGAAAGGAAATGCAAGGTGCCCAGTAAAAGGCAACAAAGCGGCAAACGCCATGTGTTCACGCCCAACCGTTCCCAGTTCTTTGACGCTGACAAAATCACCTTGTTTAACAAAGTGGCCTAATAAACTCGCGGCCTCATCTTCACGACAATATCCGTAGATAATTTGCATCGTTCACACTCCTTGTTAGGACATTGTTTTGTTCTTTTAAAAAACAAAACGATGGGCTCTCTTTCAAGAGCCGTGCTACAAACTGGCTTGAGCATTCTTGTAGTAGAAGGCGCACATCCAAAGGATGTG
>NZ_JBFRST010000137.1:0-675 GCF_041473705.1 Vibrio sp. 10N.222.55.B11 | reverse complement strand
TGAGCTTGTTTTTGAACCGCAACCAAATGAACGCCCTTCCAACAGAAAGGAAATGCAAGGTGCCCAGTAAAAGGCAACAAAGCGGCAAACGCCATGTGTTCACGCCCAACCGTTCCCAGTTCTTTGACGCTGACAAAATCACCTTGTTCAACAAAGTGGCCTAATAAACTCACGGCCTCATCTTCACGACAATATCCGTAGATAATCTGCATCGTTCACACTCCTTGTTAGGACATTGTTTTGTTCTTTTAAAAAACAAAACGATGGGCTCTCTTTCAAGAGCCGTGCTACAAACTGGCTTGAGCATTCTTGTAGTAGAATGCGCACATCCAAAGGATGTGGTGTCTGGTATTCCCAAGTAACTCTATTTCACCACTCAACCAGCGTGCTTAATTGAGTAGAAAAACAGCCTTGGACGTCGCCCCAGAGAGGGCTCCTGAATTTGTTAGGCATATTACGCAGGCCTGCGCCCCTCTGCGGCGCTTTTTGCAATCGTGAAGGCAGCCCACCTTCGAGGCCATCTGAGGTAATAATCCCAGACGGCAATCTCATTCGTTACAGCGACCAATTAGGAAAACGTTTGAGGTGATCTTCTAATCGAAGTTTCCCTTCGCGCTTTTTGGCCCGCTCTGCTCTTTTCGCCGAGAGCGTTAACGTTTTATTCGCCTTTGATGA
>NZ_JBFRST010000136.1:0-1924 GCF_041473705.1 Vibrio sp. 10N.222.55.B11 | reverse complement strand
GTTTTATTCGCCTTTGATGAGAGATTAAAAGCGATACCGACTTCCTTGTTCTCAACCCTACATTCTGATTTAAAATTCATACAAAAGTCTTCCTAAATAGAAAAAACCGAAACGCTCTCGTTTAGACCGAAACATCAATGAGTCATGTAATCGCTCACTGGCGTCTAATTTTGTTGAGTTTGTGACTTACTTATCATTTCTTGAATTTAACATAATCTAAATAATACGCACCAAATTAAGGTGCTGATTTTAAAGAAAATAAATGGGTGTTTAATGTTGGCGCTATTGTTATTAGACATAATTAATATATTAATTATTTTAATTTCAATCCCTCAATGTGCTATAAATTTTTCTAAGGTTATTTGTTATCTTTTTGTTATTTATCGGTTTTTTATCCGTGCGTATTATTTAGATTATGTAAAGGAAAAAACCACAAGGTTACTTAAAGATTGAAATACCAGGCGACGACACGCTATACTTACATGAGGTCTATAAAGTTAAAACACACGACATTGCTCGCTAACCAGTAGTGCCTTATGTAGTGTGTTTTCTTAAGGTTTAGAGTGTGTTGGGCCTCCAACTCGACTATATAGCATTCGCAAAAAAGCCGTCTTTCCAATAGTAGACGGCTTTTTTGTGTCTAAAAAACCGGCGTTTGATTTATTTTTTCGGTTGAGATAGGTTGAAATTTCATTGTTTGGTGTGGAATCTGAACAACCTCAAAAACCTATTGGACCTCAAAATATGACTCCTTTGACTCAGCCTTGGCGTGGGCTAAAGCCCAAACAACACATTCTCAATCACACCGCTTGTTTATCCCTCGGGATGAAGTGCTGTGTGTTTTAAACGTGGACGGTGAATGTTATGAAGACGCCTGGACACGACTCCTCCCCTCCCCCGCTCGATAAATCGAGTTACGATGCGCAGTATCGCCGTAAGCGTAAGGATCGGAAACTGGATTTGATTGAATTGTATCAACGTGTCGTTGAAGAAGAGAACGCGCGGAACCCTAAGACGCCTTTTGAGATCGGATTCAAGTCTCGCCGGTTGCTTCGAAGCGGTAAAGTAGAAACCCTGCCGCCAGAATACGCGCGGATCTTAAAAGGGTGTGAAGAATTTATTACCAACCCCAATCGTTTCCCGTCACTCAATGCATGGGGCGGTGAAGCGGTGAATAATGTGCAGTGTCGCACCTTAATTGCGAAAGTATTAGCGTGCACTCTGCCGAACACAGACCTCATTGGCGGGCGCATCGGTTTGCCCACCGAAGCGGGATTGAAAACCATCAGCTACGACCAGCTTCAAGAAGATTATGCGTTGCGCTTTGGAGAGTTTATTTCGCCGAAGTCCTTTGCTAAAGCGGTGAAGTATCTAAAGCGTGCCAGCTATTTTCACAGTGAGCGGATCAATGTGTGTGTCGACCAAGACGAAGGGACGATACGCAGTGCACCCGCGTACAAACAGTTTACACCTCGCTTCTTTAATGACTTAAAAGTCGTGCGTTACACCAACATCAGCGAATTGATCCTCGCAACACGGGAACGCCAGACCAAGAAAGGACTGAGCTTTCAGTGGCTCTCTTTCCGTAAGATCGCGTCAGGGATACAAGAGATCTTCAATGCGTCAACATTAAACATGTACGCTCAAACAACCTCAGCCTTCTTTAGTGAGTATCAACCCGACTTAGCCCCTAATTAAAGGGATATTTTTGTCTCCGCGAAAGCGGAGGGATCAGCACGTCTGAACCTTATCCTACCCTGCTTTATCTCTCATTTTTCTTGTTTCTCCCAACAGGTTATTCAGGGTTATCTTGCGCACGCAGTCTCATTCGGAAGGGATTTCTCTATTCACGGTTTTTTATAAGAAAGGCCGTGCAAGAAAGGAAGGATAAAAAAGATCGCTATAATGGCCATCAATAAGGGGC
>NZ_JBFRST010000135.1:1231-3516 GCF_041473705.1 Vibrio sp. 10N.222.55.B11 | reverse complement strand
GGAGGGTGCGCTGGGTGCGTGTTTTCATAATAAATATCCTTATTGAGTGATAAATTTATCAAGTGTTTGGTCATGATGGAGTAAAAGACCTCCTTGCCTGAGAAGCTGGGAAGAAGGGTTAGGTTGTCCTAGGCAGACCGTGCAACGTGCAAATTAAACGGCGCGTGGGGAGAAAGGTTAAAATCGACAGGTATAGGCACGCATCATAAAGAAAACAGAGAAGATTTCGCGTACTTCAAACCGCGATTACGACTCACATGTTGCTTCCAATTTTGAGCGCTAATGATGGTGTTCTTAAGCTTCCGATAACGTTTTTTACAAGCATTCTTTGAAGCTGGGAGAGTGAGACGGTTAACTGATTGAACTTGTTTTTGAACCGCAACAAAATGAACACCCTTCCAATAGAAAGGGAATGAAAGGTGTCCAGTAAAAGACAGTAAGGCGGCAAACGCCATGTGTTCACGCCCGACCGTTCCCAGTTCTTTGACGCTGACAAAATCCCCTTGTTCAACAAAGTGGCCTAATACATTCGCCGCCTCATCTGTACGACAATGTCCGTAGATAATCTGCATCGTTCACACTCCTTTTTAGGACATTGTTTTGTTCTTTTAAAAAAGCAAAACAATGGGCTCTCTTTCAAGAGCCGTGCTACAAACTGGCTTGAGCATTCTTGTAGTAGAATGCGCACATCCAAAGGGTGTGGTGTCTGGTATTCCCAAGTAACTCTATTTCACCACTCAACCAGCGTGCTTAATTGAGTAGAAAAACAGCCTTGGACGTCGCCCCAGAGAGGGCTCCTGAATTTGTTAGGCATATTACGCAGGCCTGCGCCCCTCTGCGGCGCTTTTTGCAATCGTGAAGGCAGCCCACCTTCGAGGCCATCTGAAATAAGATCTCAGACGGCAATATCATTCGTTACAGCGACCAATTGGGAAAACGTTTGAGATGATCTTCTAATCGAAGTTTCCCTTCGCGCTTTTTGGCCCGTTCTGCTCTTTTCGCCGATAGCGTTAACGTTTTATTCGCGTTTGCTGAAAGACTAAAAGCGATACCGACTTCCTTGTTATCAACCCTACATTCTGATTTCAAATTCATACAAAATCCTTTTCAATTAAGAAAAACCGAAACGACCGAGTTCAAACTGAAATATCGCTGAACCCTCTAATCGTTCAAAAGTGACCCAGAATTATTAAACTTATTTGCTTTTGTGATGGGCCTCTCAATCTTGCAATTTAACATAACAAATATAATACGCACCAAATTAAACTTTTGATTTTAATGGTTATTTTATTAAATTTAACGTTGCCTTTGTTTTTAATTTTAAATAATTAATCCATTAATTATTTTTATTGGGATTCTTTGATGTGCTATAAATTTTTCAAGGTTATTTGTTATCTCATTGTTATTTATCTGCTATTTTTGGTTACGCATTATATTTGTTATGTTAAGGGAAAAATCCCAAGGCACACTTAGCGTTTGAAATATCAGGCGACGACACGCTATACTTACCTGAGGTCTATAAGGTTAAAACACACGACATTGCTTACTCCTGTAGTGTCCAATGTCGTGTGTTTTTTCTAGGATTTAGAGTGTGTTAGAGGTGGTACTCTGACTATATAGCACTCGCAAAAAAGCCGACTTTCCAAGAGTAGTCGGCTTTTTTGTGTCTAAAAAACCGGCATTTGATTTCTTTTCCCGGTTGAGATAGGTTGAAATTTCACCGTTTGGACGGCCAATCCAAACACCCCAAAAACCTCTTGGACTTCAAAATATGACGCATTTGACTCAGCCTTGGCTTGGGCTAACGCTCAGGAGAATCCACTTTCTGCCTAACACCGCCTTTTTTGTCCCTCAGGATGAAGCGAGGTGTGTTTTAAACGTGGACGGTGAGTCTTATGAAAACGTTTAGCTCCTCCCCTCCCCCGTTCGATAAATCGAGTTACGATGCGCAGTATCGCTGTAAGCGTAAGGCTCGCAAACTGGATTTGATTGAATTGTATCAACGCGTCATTGAAGAAGAGAACGCGCGGAACCCTAAGACGCCTTTTGAGATCGGATTTAAGTCTCGCCGGTTGCTCCGAAGCGGTAAGGTAGAAACCCTGCCGCCAGAATACGCGCGGATCTTAAAAGGGTGTGAAGAATTTATTACCAACCCCAATCGTTTCCCGTCACTCAATGCATGGGGCGGTGAAGCGGTGAATAATGTCCAATGTCGCACCTTAATTGCGAAAGTATTAGCGTGCACTCTGCCGAACACAGACCTCCTTGGCGGGCGCATCGGTTTG
>NZ_JBFRST010000135.1:0-394 GCF_041473705.1 Vibrio sp. 10N.222.55.B11 | reverse complement strand
GCAACACGGGAACGCCAGACAAAAAAAGGACTGAGCTTTCAATGGCTCTCTTTCCGTAAGATAGCGTCAGGGATACAAGAGATCTTCAATGCGTCAACGTTAAACACCTATGCGCAATCAACCTCAGCCTTCTTTAGTGAGTATCAACCGGACCTGGCCCCTAATTAAAAAGACACGTTCGTCTCCGCGAAGGCGGAGGGATCAGCACGTCTGAACCTTAGCCTACCCTGCTCTATCTCTCATTTTTCTGGTTTCTCCCAACAGGTTATTCAGGGTTATCTTGCGCACGCAGTCTCATTCGGAAGGGATTTCTCTATTCACGGTTTTTTATAAGAAAGGCCGTGCAAGAAAGGAAGGATAAAAAAGACCGCTACAATGGCCATCAATAAGGGGC
>NZ_JBFRST010000134.1:0-396 GCF_041473705.1 Vibrio sp. 10N.222.55.B11 | reverse complement strand
TTGATTAGGTTTAGAAAAGTTAAGAGACGATATTGGGTCTGTAGCTCAGCTGGTTAGAGCGCTCGCCTGATAAGCGGGAGGTCGGTGGTTCAAGTCCACTCAGACCCACCAATATCGACCTAGATGGGGCTATAGCTCAGCTGGGAGAGCGCCTGCCTTGCACGCAGGAGGTCTGCGGTTCGATCCCGCATAGCTCCACCATCTTTAAGCGTTCTTGTTCGACAAAAAGTCTTACGAGAGTCTTTAAAAATGGTTCAATTTATTGAATCAAGCTCTTTAACAATTTGGAAAGCTGACTGATTAACTGACTTACGAGTCATGTTAATCAAATTTAAAAGTTCTCAATGTTTATCTGCTCTTATTTAATAAGAACGGTATAAACACAACAAACACATT
>NZ_JBFRST010000133.1:0-1151 GCF_041473705.1 Vibrio sp. 10N.222.55.B11 | reverse complement strand
ATGGTTTAGTCGCCAAACAAAAATCATACACAAACTACCGTTTTCATGCCGAATCATACTTTCCTATCTTCATTCTGGGAAGGCTTTCAAATAGTAAAGTCTCACCAGACAGCATCACTTATTACCCTGACTCTTAAACCTAACTCTGAGGCTAAGTGCCTTTGTGGTCTCGAGGCCGAGGCTATTCATGAGTATCAATGGCGTCATGTAAAAGAGGCCATGTTGCTCGGTGTTCCTGTTGAACTTTCCGTTCAAACACGAAGAATCAAGTGTCGTGACTGCGGCATAAAAACAGAGTCTCTATCTTGGTTAGAGCCTTATGCTCGTATAACGAAGCGCTTAAAAAGTTATATAGAACAACTGCTGCCTCTTCTTCCCATTAAGCATATCTCCCAGTTAACGAGCGTACATTGGCACACCATTAAAGAGATAGATAAACGCCGACTTCGACAAGTTGTACCGTCAGTGAAATGGGAAGAGCTAAGGCAACTCGTCATGGATGAGTTCGCTATCTTTAAAGGACATAGGTATGCCACGGTCATTGTTGACGCTAAGACTCACCAAGTTATTTGGATAGGGTTAGGCCGTAGCCGCAAGGACATACGACCGTTCTTCGAGCTGTTAGGCAAGCATGGTAATAATATCGAAGCGGTCGCAATGGACATGAATACGGCTTTTGACCTTGAAGTTCAAGCGCACTGCCCGAACGCAAAAATCGTTTACGACTTATTCCATGTTGTCGCTAAGTTCGGTCGTGAGGTCATGGATAGAGTCAGAGTCGACCAAGCCAACAAGCTCAAGCAAGATAAAAAAGCGAGGCAATGGGTCAAGCGCTCACGCTGGGTGTTGTTGAAAAATAGAGGCAACTTAAATCCACGGCAAGACAGCTATCTTACAGAAATATTGAATATCAATAAGGACTTAATGACCACTTATATACTCGGGGCACAACTCAAAGAGCTTTGGTATTGTGAATCAGAAGCACATGCTAAAGGGCTCTGGGAGGCGTGGTGGGCACAAGTACAAGAGAGTGGAATTAAGCCATTGAAAGAGTTCGCACGAAAACTGAGTCCTTATCTTCACGGTATTATCGCATCGGCAAGTTATCCGCTAAACACCTGCACCCTAGAAGGGATAAACAACAAGATAAA
>NZ_JBFRST010000132.1:0-529 GCF_041473705.1 Vibrio sp. 10N.222.55.B11 | reverse complement strand
AGTACCGTCGATACCGTGGCTGCTGCCCGCACGGCTATGCTGCATACCAAGGGAACGGGCGGACTGTTTAATCAAGCGCGCTTTGATGGGGTTACCGATGATGTAAAACTTCAACAAGAGGAAGCGCAGAAGCCCATCATCAAACCTGAGCCGATGATTGAAATGACCGTCAATTCGCAGGTAGAAAAGGAGATCACTAGACCCGAAAGGACGGAATACGTCACCTCCGACCAAGCCTATCCTGCGGTGCCAAGATACACACAAAATTCGAAAGAATAATACTTAACTAGGTGCATAAAAAAGAACTTTATGCACCGCCTAAATACTGGTATTATGATCAGGTATCTAAAGGGAGAATGACCATGAAAACAGTCTTACCATTACTGCTGCTTACCTGTGCGAGCGTGCAAGCTCAACCCCACTCTCCCGAGCTCACTCAACTGCTGAGCGAGATACACGAGCAGTACAATAGTCCCACGCTGATGAACATAGATAAGAAAGATATGGCAGACATCACCAAACTGCCCTA
>NZ_JBFRST010000131.1:0-9855 GCF_041473705.1 Vibrio sp. 10N.222.55.B11 | reverse complement strand
TCTTAAGTGAACGGCATTAGTGCAGTGCACAGCCTTTGTCATTTCTGAAACAAGCAAAAAGTAATTCTTATTAGAACCTGTTGAGCGTTTATGAGTTGAAGATAAACTTCTCAATCGCGACCGCTACACCATGGTCGTCGTTGCTAGCTGTGATGTGATCCGCCAGTTTCTTGGTTTCTTCCATTGCGTTTTCCATTGCAATGCCAAGGCCTGCGTATTCAAGCATATGGTGATCGTTTTCAGCATCACCCATGCAGATGACTTCTTCCGCTTTAATGCCTAAGTGTTTCGCTATCGCTTCAATACCGACACCCTTGTTTGATTTCGGGTTTAGGAACTCTAAGAAGAATGGTGCACTTTGTACGATAGTAAACTGAGTCTTAAGCTCTTGTGGCAACTTACCGATGATTTCAGTCAGCTTGCTTGGTTCAGCGACAATCATAGTTTTGATGATTTCGTGGTCATCTTCTAGTTGAGAAAAGTCGAACTCGGTTATATCTAAGCAATTAATACGCGCTTCAATACCAGTGTACTCATTGTTCTCAGGTGTGATTAAGCCGTGGATCTTGCTGAAAGCATGGACATAACCACCAAGCTGTTCAGCGAGGGCAGCAATCTCTTTTGCGGCTTTACCGTTGCTGATCTCACTGTGAATGATCTCTTTTGTCGATACGTTCTGAACCATAGAGCCGTTGTAGAAGAGTACAAAGTCATCTTCGCCGTCAATCGAAAGCTCATCTAATTTGCTTTGCATGCCTTCTAAAGGGCGACCAGAAGCGAGAACTACTTTCACACCTGCAGCTCGTGCTTTGGCGATTGCGTCTTTGTTCTCTTGAGAAATCACTTTTTCACTGTTGAGTAGTGTGCCATCCATATCAAGAGCAATCAGTTTGTACATGTTGTTCCTTACTAAAAAATTAAAAGCTAACGAAATCTATGGGCGAAAGGATAAGGGAACTTGAAAGTTCAGGCTAGGGCTTTGAGCAACTCATTTATCAGTACTCATTTGTTTGACCAAAAGGGGGAAGTGCTTTAAGGTCTGCGGTTGATTAATTTCATCAAATGATTGAGCTGAGGGAAAGTTGTACAAGATTAATGAAATGTTTGAAACCATTCAGGGTGAGGGCGTGTTTACTGGCGTTCCCGCTGTTTTTGTTCGTCTGCAAATTTGCCCAGTGGGCTGTTCTTGGTGTGATACCAAGCAGACCTGGGAAGCGTTGCCAGAAGAGGAAACCAGCCTTGGCGATATTATGGTTAAGACAGAAGATTCACCTACTTGGTCAGCAATCGATGCTCAAGGAATCGTGAATGAATATATCAAGCAAGGTTACACTGCTAAGCACATTGTGATTACTGGTGGTGAGCCATGCATTTATGATCTTGTTCCTCTTACTGAAGCGTTTGAGCAGCACGGTTGTCGCTGTCAGATTGAGACTAGCGGAACATCAGAAGTTAAAGCCACACCGGACACTTGGGTTACGGTGTCACCGAAAGTGGCGATGAAAGCGAAACTGGAAATCTTAGATAGCGCCTTGCAACGTGCTAACGAAATTAAGCATCCAGTAGGTACAAGCAAAGACATCGAACAACTTGACGGTTTATTGGAGCGAGCAGCAGTTCCTAACGACACTGTTATCGCTCTGCAACCAATCAGCCAAAAAGACCGCGCTACTCAGCTTTGTATTGATACCTGCATTGAGCGCAATTGGCGCTTATCAATACAAACTCACAAATATTTGAGCATCGCATAGGTTGTATTTTTACTGGGCAAGATAAGTCGCTAGTAGAAGGTTCTTGTAAGGATTTAAGATGAAAAAAGCAGTGGTAGTATTCAGTGGTGGTCAAGACTCAACAACGTGTCTTGTTCAAGCATTAAAAGAGTATGATGAAGTTCATGCGATTACGTTTGATTATGGTCAGCGCCATAGACTCGAGATTGAAGTTGCTGAGTCATTGTCGAAAGAGCTTGGTGTGAAAGCGCACAAAGTGATGGATGTGACTCTGTTGAATGAACTGGCTATCAGCTCTTTGACTCGTGACGATATTCCTGTGTCTCATGAGCTGCAAGAGAATGGGCTGCCGAATTCATTCGTTCCTGGTCGTAATATTCTATTTCTGACTCTAGCGGGTATTTACGCTTACCAAATCGGTGCTGAAACCGTGATTACAGGTGTGTGTGAAACAGACTTTTCTGGTTACCCTGATTGTCGTAATGACTTTGTGAAGGCGATGAACTCTGCACTTGTACAAGGTATGGACAAGCAGCTTGATATCAAAACACCGCTAATGTGGTTAAACAAGGCTGAGACATGGGCGCTAGCAGACCAGTACTCAGCACTTGAACTTGTTAGAAACAAAACACTGACTTGTTACAACGGCATTGTTGGTGATGGCTGTGGCGATTGTCCGGCATGTGAACTGCGTAAAGTTGGCCTTAACGATTACCTCGGTGATCGCGAAAGCATCATGGCTGAGTTGGTTCGCAAACAGGCTGAGAATAAATAATTTCAGGTAAATCAATCGGTTCGTTATATGCATCAATAATGCAGTTTCGGCCGTTGCTTTTGGCTTGATAGAGTGCTTGGTCGAGCACTGAATACAAGTCATCAAAGTCACTTAATGCGTTTGAGGTTGCTAGATAAGCAAAACTCGCGGTCACATTAAGTGACTTTTTGCTTTCTGATAAAAAGACAGTGCTTGAAATGGCGTAGTGCAACTCTTCAACGCGTTCTCGTACCTCTGCTGGTGGGGTATCGGTTAACATGATGACAAATTCTTCACCCCCTAAGCGACCAAACAATTCACCATTCACTAAGTGTTTTCTAATTTGATCACTAATATGGACCAGTGCCCGATCACCAGTAGGGTGCCCATGCTCATCATTAATCTTCTTAAACTTATCCAGATCGAGCAGCACGAGCACATGCTGTTTGTCCGTCCCTTTACAGCGTTTCACTCTTTTGATTCTTCGAATTATCTCAGTTCGGCTATGTGCTTTCGTTAAGCCATCAATTGCTGCTTTTGTGCGAACCGTTTTGTTTATCAATACCGTGAAGCTTGCAGCGCAAAGCAACAGAATAACAACGATGTTGTACATCCATCTTTGATGTTCCATTTTTTCAATTTGAACGCGGTCGAGTTTCGTCTGATGTGTCAGGAAAGAGCTTTTTAGTTCTTGTTCATATTTGGCGTGCGTCAGGCCGAGCGCTTCGAGTGCGAGTCGATTGTCGATATCTCTAGCTTCCATTTGTATTGACGAGTATCGCTGGTAGAAATAGAAAGCTTGTTGGTAATCGCTGAGTGATTGATGAATATCAGAAAGCTGAAGAAGTGACTGCGCGATGTATTTATGCCTTGTGACTTGTTCAGCTAATTCTAGCGCTTGTTGAGCATAGTTGAGTGCTTCCGTTGGCAGTTTCTGTTCTTCGAACATATCGCTGATCGCCAAGTAAGCATTGATGCGAATGACATCATTGCTCAGTTCGCTCGAAGCTGAAAGAGACTCAATTAGGTAGGTTCTCGCCACATCATAGTTTTTCGTTTGAGTGTACGCTTTTCCTAAGCCAAGACTTGTGAGTGCAATACCGTAGCTATGCGACGTTGAGCTCAGCAGTGTTCTTGCTGTCTGAAAGTGGTGAATTGCTAGTTCACTTTGCTCTTGGTTAAGGTAGAGATCCGCAAGGCTGTGATGCACTTGTGCTTTCATTAAATCTGAAGCGTTTACTCTGAGAATGAGAGCTTGCTCTAGATACTCCGCCGATTTTTCATATTGCTTTAATTCTTTGAGCAAGTTACCCACATCGTTGTAAACCCCTGAAATATCATGCCCTTGTGGAAACACGTTTATTAGTGATAGGTAGGTGTCTAGTGCAGCTTGATAGTCACTGCGGAAATGATGATTGTTCGCGATGACTCGATAAGTCCCGAATTTTGGTAATACAGGGTCAGCGATGTCATGTAAATCTGACTGAAGGGCAGAGCAGTAATAGTTCGCTTGGTGGTATTTAGCTTGCTCGTTAAGCGATCGGCATAGCTGGTACTTTAGTAAGGCTTTACCAGTTAAATCACTGCGAGATTGCATTTTCGCCAAAAGTGTTAGAAAGCCTTGTTGTGCTTGTTCATATTGGCCTTTGCCGTCTTTCCTCAGAGCAGAAATAAACGCTGTTTCTATCGCTTGGTAGTCATTGTCGTTTGAAGCGATTCCGTAGAACGGCTGATCTCGGTGGCTCATGTATTGATACAGAAGAGACGCAAGGTAAAGCTTATCTCCATAAACCGTTGAGCCGATGTAGCGTGTTTGCAGCATGTTTAATGCGCGCTCAGGAGAGTGGTTTAAAGTAGAGAGATAAAGCGCGTTCCAATCAGCATTTGGAGTAGAGCTTAGATTGGGGGTATAGACTGGTGAATTGTGGTCACGATCTGATGTTGATACTTGGCTATAAGAACAAAAGCTAATGAATAGTAGAAAGGTAACAAAAACGAAGTGATTCACAAGAGACGATCAATCAGATAAAGAACGATATTCTATTATTAGTTTGATGTTGCTTCAAATTTTGAATGGTGCGACTACGTGGTTATGCGAGGTAGGTCTCTAATTTATTGATACTAATCAGAGGTATATCGGTCGCGCGAATCGTGCGACCGATATCGGAAATTAGATGTATAATTTCGCTAGGTCAGAAGGCTCAAGTTCTTTGCCTTCTAATGTTGCATTCCAGTTAGTACCAACAAGAACGCCGTCTTCAGCAAGAGTCAGTAACCAATCTTCTACAAAGATATCTAGTGGAATTTCTAATACTTCGAAGTCAGCCCACTCTTCAACGTTGTGAGTTTGAGCATCTTCTTTTGAAGACCAGAATGGCATCACTTCGCTGTTTTCGAATTCACTTGAGTCACATGCTAGCCAACCTTCTTCGTTGCGAAGGCCCCATACCAGTTTAGTTTCTTGTGTTTCAGAAACGAAAAGTTCTAGATTTGCTTGAGTATCAGCTGTTAGTTTGCTCATGGATTAATTCTCTATGTTGATAACGTGACAAGATTAACATTATAGACGGCTTAGGTATATGCTATTTAAGGAATTATAAGCGTACTGAAACGCTACCTAAAGATAACGTTTCAGATGAGGCATAACTAAGAGTGGTTACTTTCCAATTTTTGTAAAAATATGCCATTCTTCTTTGATGTTGCCTTTGAATCCGGCGACAGAAGCTACAACTTTTCTATTGAGCGCATGGTTGATTTTGGTTCCCTCTTCATTAGAAACGGTATCCCCGTAGCCAACGATTGTCACTCTAGATGGTTGTATACCATTACTTATTAGGGCTCGCCTTACATTTGATGCTCGTTCTTTCGATAAGTCTAAGTTGTGAGCCGCGTTTCCGACTTTACTCGCGTAGCCTTGTAGACGAATGGTTGTGCTTTCATACCGCTTTAAAAACGCGGCCATTTGACGAATTTGGCCAAGAAAAACAGGATTGATTTCTGTTGAATTGTTGGCAAATAAGATGTGAAGTTCTTTCTGTTCCGTTGACTCGAAATAAGAGCCGCAGCCGTCATTATCGATTTCAGCGCCAATCTGTGTATCAACACATAAATCACGGGCGTTGATAACACCATCATTGTCGTCGTCTTCTAGATCGTAACTTTGTACGCTCTCTGGGAGCGCTCGATACTCGAACTCTTCATCGTTTGTTTCAGCTAAAATGTTGGCAGAAGCAACCAATAGACAGAGTGGAAATACAGCTTTTAGCAGCTTCATTAATATTCGACCTTTTCATTCCATTCTTGGGGGATATCGACACGTAAACCTGTCAGTAAATTACCGGTTGCGTTCATGACCCGGTATTTAGCATATTGTTCATCGTACTTGGCATCTAAATAGCCTTTACGAGCTTCAAAGAGCTCATTTTCAGTGTTAAGTAAATCGAGAAGTGTTCGTTTACCGATGCGGTATTGCTTCTCGTAAGAGATAACCGTATCTGATGCTGAGTCTACGTGATCTGATAAGAACTCTTTCTGTTGTACGGTTAAATCAAGTGCGCTCCATGACAAGCGTAGGCTCTCTTCTACATTACGATATGTACTTTCACGCAGATCTTTGGCCTTATTTAATTGGTAAGCAGCACTTTCAGCGCGGTCTTGATCAGCGCCGCCGTTATACAAGTTATATCTCAAGCGGACCATTGCGGAAAATTCGTCACTACTCCCTTCGTTGCCACCTGCGTCATCACGCCAGGTTTGCGCGGCTTCGAAAGAAACAGTCGGATAATTTGAACTTTTAGACTGTTTATATTGGAATTTAGCGGAGTCCACATCGGCTTGTGCAATTTTAATAACAGGATGTTGGTTGAAAGCTTTCGCAAGAGCGCCATCTACGGTGTAAGGAATTGCTCCAGTGTCTGCTCGCGGAAACACTAACCCCAAAGGTGACTGTCCAACAATACGTTTAAATTGAGTATGCGTATCAAACAAATTATTTTGTGCTGCGAGCAAGTTACCATGAGCTTTCGCAATACGAGCTTCTACTTGGGACATATCTGCTGTAGAGCCAATGCCAGATTCGACACGTTTTCGAATATCTCTATAGATATCCTTGTGTGTTGCCAGGTTGTTTTCAGACAGGGTGAGGACTTCATAAGCTTTCACTGCATCAAGGTATACTTTGGTGACCTCGAGAGCGATATCTTGGGCGTTGGAGAGTAATTGGTAACGAACAGATTCTGCATCAGCCGCGGTACGATCAATATCGTTGGAAGTATTTGCTCCATCCCAAATTAACTGAGTCAAAGTAATCGTCGCTTCTTTACGCGTCAGATCTGTTGAATTTGTATTGGTCACTAGATCGGTATGCTCATAACCAATCCCACCATCTAGATCTATACTTGGACGATAAGCACCGCCAGAAGCATCGTTAACGTAACGTTTACTTACGTACTCATTATAAGCACTTTTAATTTCAGGATTGCTTTCCAACGTAAAAGCGACGGCTTGCTCAAGAGTTTGTGCCGCAGCTGGAAAGGTCATTGCTATAGCTAGCCCTAAGGTCGTCGTTTGAATCCTATTCAATTTGCATCTCTCCAAAATGAGTCACACCTGAGTCTTAATTTTGCACGATGATATACAAAATTCAGATGAACCGCCAAAAAAATTACGATCGCTACAACTGGCGCTCGCAAATGGTTGTAAATTTGTTAACCGATCACTGTGCGTATTGTGATGTTTTAATGCACTTAGAACACCTATTAATATGTCAATTATTTTTCGTTAGCACAATAACTTATATCAAATTTAAGAGCGCTTTAAGTATTGATGAGTGTGACCATTGTCATCATGGTGTATACGACCTTGTTAAAATATGCATTCATAACTATGAATTATATGGTGTTAGGTGTTATATTTTACCTAATATTATAAATACAATGTCACTATTTTGACGTTTTGATTGAAAAATGAGTTTTAGGGGTTTATATGGACATGACAGTATTGAATGCGAGCGGTGCATTGGCACTTGGTCAACGCATTGTTGTTTCGGTAGATGGTACAATTAAAGTCCTAGAAGACGGCCAGCCATTACAAGCAGGGGATGTCATTCTTGAATCCCAGAGCGAAAACTCTGAATCTCCAATTTCAGTCAAGCGTTTTTCGCCTGAAGATGGCGGTGAAGTTGAACTAGACCAAGACATTGCAAATATCTTTGCGGCTTTAGAAGAAGGTCAGGATCCGACGGAGCTAGGCGAAGAATTTGCAACGGCAGCTGGTGAAAGTGGTTCAAGCCTAGTAAGTAGCGGGACTATTGAGCGCGACGGTGAAGAAACCATTCCAGGTACTGAATTTGTAACGACGGGCTTTGAAGCGCTGGGAATGTCTCGTACTCAAAGCTTGAGTCTTCTTGATGCTTTCCGTTCGGTTGACCAACCGGATAGCCTAGGCACAGACAGCGAGACCATAGTTGACACAACAGCTCCAGATGCGCCAACACTGACACTTGATACGGACTCTGGCTCAGCGGCGGATGACTTCTTAACCAACGACGGCAGCTTCACAGTCGGCGGCACAGAAGAGGGTGCGACAGTCGAATACCTCGTTGACGGAAACTGGACGACAACCGCACCAGTACCAACGGAAGGTGACAACACGATCACCGTTCGTCAAACCGACGCAGCGGGTAATACATCAGGCAGCAGCGAGCTGACGTTCACTCTTGATTCCACAGCGCCAGACGCGCCGCAAATTGCCCTTGATACCGACAGTGGCACGTTGGCAGATGACTTCCTGACCAACGATGGCAGCTTTACTGTTTCTGGCACTGAAGATGGCGCCATCGTTGAATACTTGGTTGACGGGGAATGGACCACGCAAGCGCCCACGCCAAACGAAGGGGCCAACACCATCACGGTACGTCAAACCGATGCAGCCGGTAACACCTCTGGCTCAAGTGAGTTGACGTTCACACTCGATACTCAAGCAGACCAAGGAACCGTCACAGTTGATAACATCACAGCCGATGATGTCGTTACGGTCACCGAACAAGGTCAAACTATTGCTGTGACGGGCCGTGCTACTGGTGGTGATATTGAGTCTGGTGACAGTGTCACTGCGACAATCAATGGTAACGAGTACACAACGACGGTCAATGAAGATGGCGGTTGGCAACTTGATGTGAGCGGCGAAGATCTTGCTTTAGATACAGATTTTAATGTCACTGTCGAATCAACAGACATTGCGGGTAACAGCAGTAACTCTACGGGGATCTCTGAGCATAGCTATAATGATACTCCGCTAATCGTCAACCTCAATGTCGATCCAGTTACCGATGATTCAATAATTAATTCAAGTGAATCTCAGGCGGCTATCACTATCACTGGCTCTGTGACCGGTGATGAATTCTCATTGGGTACTGTAAGCTTGGTTATCAATGGCAACCAATACACAGGAGTTGTCAATCCGGATACAGGTTTATTTGAGATCGAGGTTAATGGCTCAGACTTAGTTGCAGATAGCGATACGATTATTGATGCCTCTGTATCCGTCGTAAACGACATTGGCCAAGTGGGTGATGCTGAATCTACCGAGAAATATTTCACTGATACATCTGCCACCGCAGTGATCCGAGTTGATCGCATCACCGCGGATGACACGATTAACGCGGAAGAAAGCCAAGGGAATGTGTTCGTATCTGGCCGAGTTGGCTTTGATGCTGGACCGGGAGATACAGTTACTCTCGATATCAATGGAAATACGTACACAACCACTGTTCTAGCCGACAAAACTTGGTTTGTAGAGGTTTCAGGTCAAGATCTTGCCAACGATACACAATTTAATGCATCGGTTTCTGGTATTGATGACGCAGGAAACCCATATACGGCCACGACTGTTTCAACGCATACGGTCGATCTTGAAGCCGACAAAGGCAGCGTGACGGTTGATGACATCACAGCCGATGACGTGATTAACAAAGCCGAAAGCGGACAAACCATCACGGTTAGCGGTACGGCGAAAGGTGGTGACATCAGCGAAGGCGATGTTGTGACCATGACCATCAATGGTACCGAGTACACCACCACCGTGGATGGCGATGGCAACTGGACAGTGGATGTGGCGGGCAGCGATCTGACGCAAGATGCCGAATTTGAAGTTGTGGTCACATCAACCGATAGCGTAGGCAATTCAGTACAAAGTAAAGTGATATCTACTCACGAGGTTGATACGGGTATCAGCAAACCGACCATCGATCTGGTTGCGTCGAGCGACAGCGGCAAAGAAGACGCTCACGGCAGCGACACAGACAACCTGACCAACGATACGACGCCAACCTTCACGTTCGGCAACATCGATGATGATGTTGAGAAAGTGGAA
>NZ_JBFRST010000130.1:0-568 GCF_041473705.1 Vibrio sp. 10N.222.55.B11 | reverse complement strand
TTGATTAGGTTTAGAAAAGTAAAGAGATGAAGAACTCCCAAGTTCTTCGAAGTTTGTTTCTACTTTTAAAGTAGAGATGAATTGCAGTGTCCCGTTCGTCTAGAGGCCTAGGACACCGCCCTTTCACGGCGGTAACAGGGGTTCGACTCCCCTACGGGATACCATTGGGTCGTTAGCTCAGTTGGTAGAGCAGTTGACTTTTAATCAATTGGTCGCAGGTTCGAATCCTGCACGACCCACCATTCTTTCTCCACGAAGGAATTAAAACTATCGTGGGCGATTAGCTCAGTTGGGAGAGCACCTGCCTTACAAGCAGGGGGTCACTGGTTCGAGCCCGGTATCGCCCACCATTCTCTAAATATTCTTGGAAGTTAAATCTCCAAACCACTTCTTATGTCGCTGGTTGGATTTTTCGACTGTGAGAGTCTTTAGAAAATGAACTTCACAAGAAGTCTCATTGCTCTTTAACAATTTGGAAAGCTGACTGATTGATTACTTACGAGTAATTCAATCAAATTTAAAAGTTCTCAATGTTTATCTTTCATTAGATAAACACAACAAACACATT
>NZ_JBFRST010000129.1:0-484 GCF_041473705.1 Vibrio sp. 10N.222.55.B11 | reverse complement strand
TCTCTATAATGCCGCCTCACTGACACGGCAGACGCCACAAGGCTTCAGCGAGAAATGTTAGTAAGGCAACTAGCTTTAAGCGATGATTCGCTTCTACTTTTAGAAAGTAGGAATTAATTCCAAATAAGTGTTTGACACTGAGAATTAAATCGCTAGAATGGCCGCCTCTTCCGAAGTGATGTAAGTCACAACGAAGAGAAGCTCTTTAACAATTTAAACCTATCAATCTGTGTGGGCACTCGTTGATGAATATCAAAACGTTTTATCTTCCCTTTTTTAAAGAGAAGTAAAACAGATTCCTCGGAATCAAATTTGGTTTCAATGAACTGAGTGACCAATACGAATAACTACTTTCTCTTGTAGAAAGAAGATATTTGGCACAGTCAATTCATTATCTTTCTGTTGGAAAGATAATAGCTTTAGAATTACTTTTTGTAGTTTTGAAGTCAGTATTCATTGAGCCGACAAAATCTTAAATTGAAGA
>NZ_JBFRST010000128.1:0-18649 GCF_041473705.1 Vibrio sp. 10N.222.55.B11 | reverse complement strand
GGCTTCGTAATCTTGCCCTGGAGTTCGCTGGTAGTCGTCATAGTCGAAGAGCGGCTTAGTTCAACTCGTTTTTGGACAAAAGCACGTTAGAATTTTAGCTCTAACAAGAGCATGTCAGATCAGGAAAAGTATTATGAACCTTAGATGTCCCAATTGACCGTAGCTGTAAATGAAGATTTTTTACTGAAATTCACGATTAAAGAGTGATTAATTTTCGGTCGTGACGCCAACTTGTTAAACTAAGTAGAACTCACGCTCAATTAATGTGCCAATTACCTTGTCATGCATTTCCTCAGATTTAGAGAAACCAATGGTTTTGCGATTTAGCCGCTTTAATCGTGTTCTCAATGTCATATTCTGCCTTTCTATACGCTGGGTAAATAACGTCCCTATAATGTATTCTTCTACTGGGAGGTTTGATGAGTAAACTCTGAAATGATCAGTACAGAAAAAATTGATTGTAAATGGCTCTAGAAGCATCAATAAAGTCTGAAGAGCTTCCTCACTGCAACGTCCAAAAGTATGGGCGATGATCCGCTTAGGTTACGTCCAAATCCTCTTAACTGGCGGCTTGAGTCTCGCTTAATCCACAATAACCAAAACCTTATATCAGGCATTATTAACAGCCTGATACAACCAGTAAACACGACTTCTCGCTCTGCCATGAAAAAAAGAACTAACTATCTGCACTTAGCTCCAGTAGTCGGGATCACAACATATTTTAAAAGGATATATTGGTGCGCATGTTCAAAAAGCAGGAGTGAACCTCCTGCTTACATTATAAGTTGATTACCCACCGCAGTTTATTATCGTCAGGATTTGAGCCTACAGGCCAAATTACCCGACTCCCGCTTGGCTTTATCTCAAACGGAACGACCCATAATTTCAACGCTGTCGCTTTTCCATTAAGATCAGTAAACTCAAATGGCGCCTGAATAGGGCGAGTGAACGTGTCATGATAGGGGTAAATGAGAAACAAGTTTCCTTGACCTCCAAGGTAGTTATGCCCATAAGCAAACATTTGGTAGAAGTCAGCCTGTGACAAACCATATTTCTCCGAGCCCGTATTTTTATCCTGGTCGATTAGCTTCCACTTTGTATCTAGAACACAAATATTTTCACTGCCCTTTGTGACGAGAAGATCGGGTTTCAATTGAAACCAATTATGGTCACCATGTTTAACCAGGTGGGTACTTCGAGCTTGTGTTTTCAGCGTGTAATCAGATTCAAGCTGATTGGCTAAAATCGCGGCCACATACGACTCAAACACCGTCTCCATCGGGAACAAAAGCGAAATAGCCGAATTCGAACCTTTCATAGATTGTGGAGAAAACCCATCTAAAATCAAACGGGCCCACTCTAATGGGATCTTATAGTGCTTCATTCCTCGATCAAGCTTGAGCTTAGAAAAATCGACGGTATGATCCGTACTTAACGGGATATCATGAAACACAAAAGACAACTCTTGCTGTAGCTTTTGGTTACGAGCCGAGCGAGTTAATTTACCGACTTTGTGCATCGCTGTGTGAATTAGCCTATTGACAGGCCTGTCTTGCAAAAACTCATCATATTCACAAAAGAACTTATGCTTGTTCACAAAGTTGTGCTGTAGCTGCTTTCCCATATTCAGCTTACCTTTTAAATAAGCCAGATTATCTGTACGGGGCACATAGTCGCTACGCAAGCCGCGTTTTACCAGGGTGTTAACCGAGTCCAGAAACTGGCTGATGAACACTTCAAGTAGCGGCATTCTTTGCTTTTCGATATTAGCCGAATTGGTTTGGATATGGCGAAACTGCTTTAGCGCCTTAAGCATAACAAGCAGTGATTGGCGTGCCTCACTTTCATCCAATGTCTTAGACGTTTTAGGTAGCACTTCAATTTGCGTTCTATCGGGCGTAAATATGACACCCACATAATTTTGAACTTGCAGCACTTCCATACCATCGGTGATTTTTAGCTTTAAAAACCGGCTTTCCGATTCATCACATAAGCAACACTTCTTAAGGTATTCAAACGCATCATTTGAAATCACTTTAATGTCCTTGCGTGGTTTAGCCTTGTGACAAGCTGTCACAAAGCCAAACTCAAACACCGTGATATTTTTATCACCACCAGCCACGGTTATTCCTCATCGCTTGTTGTGGTGTTTATAGCCAACAAAGGTGAATAGATGGCCTGGTAGGCTTGCCTTTTTTTCCACACGCCATCACTGAATAAAGCGAGTTCATAACGATTTTCTAGCTGGCCATAATTGTCCGATTGGAAACCGCTGCCAAACAAATTGCTATATTCAATTTCTGTTGCGCGAACAAACTGTAAGTTTTCGTTCTTCTTCTGGTTATCGCCAAGAACCAGGCTGATCTTGCTCCAGTCTTCATAGAAATACTCTTCCAGCAGTGGCAATACTTTATTTTTGAACACTAATTGCAGCTCAGTAAATGCTGCCTCCTCTCCATCAGACTCCAGTGCTGCTTTCACCGGCATAAAAAAGGCGTGACCCAAGGTGTGTTCACGGTCGTACAATACTTCGATACGCTTGTTTAGTGTTTTCAGCAAGGTTTCAATATCAATGCCTTGCACTACCACGCCTTCAAACAGCTCGGGCTTTGGCATCATCTCAACAAAGTCAAAACGACGGCGCAGCGCGGTATCCATCATGGCTAATGAACGGTCTGCGGTATTCATGGTGCCGATGATGTAGAGATTGTCGGGAACAGAAAACAGTTTGTGCTTGGAATGGGGTAACGATATTTCCAGCTCTTCTTTTTTTCCTTTTCGTTTTGATGGCTCAATAAGCGTTATCAACTCGCCGAAAATTTTGGAGATATTGCCTCGGTTGATCTCATCAATAATCAGGACGTAGTTCTGTCTTTCTGGCTGTGGCTTATCACTGTGCAGCGCTACATTGTTTGCTTCTAAGTGGGCAAGCGTATCTGAGACAGATAAACGATTTAGAGGATAGCAAGTCGGCAGATTAAAACGCTTATTGCCATTTATTTCTTGAAAGTCTACTGAAAAATCTTTGGCTAGCCACCTAACAGGCAGCTGATGGCAGTACCCTTGTCCAGAATACAACCCTTCCTCTACAAATCGGTAATCCCCGCAGACTACACCGATGGCTTCGACAGATGTATTGCTGTCAATGCAAAGAACCAAATCGCCTTTCTCCATCTCTTGTGAAAAGTATTTAAGGGAGTTTTGATCATTTTTACCCAATAATGAAAAGTGCTCATTTTGAACATCTAAGGATAAATCTCCCGTGGCATCCCAGCCAATTGCAGCAATATTATTCTCTAAGCAATACGTTTTTCTTACGTTAGAATACGTATCCTCAATCGAAATTTTCCAAACACGGCCATTAGGATTAATGCTGGAATCTATATCCATGTGAGAGATTGATGCATCATCGCAGATTTTTTTAAATACTCCAGGCTCAATTTTATAATTGATTTTCCCGTCATCCGATTCTGCTTTTAGCCCTTCGACAAACTCTTCATAACCATAGCTTTGGTGGAAGGCAACGAATCGAATGCGTTTTTCAGCTACCAATGCTTCATATTTTGCTTTTAGCTGGCTTCTACGATCTTCCTCTGTAAGCTCCTTATTCTCCAGGCCTGTATAAAAATCAGGTTCAGCCGCTTTAACTGCCGCTTCGATGGTGTAGTAAGTTTTCCCCGTTCCCGGTGGGCCATAATAGATCGCGTTGAGCGCGGTTTGCTTGTTATTGTTAACATCATCTTTCATTGTTTGCTTCGCGCTATTTTTATTATCAAACCAAGCCACAATTTCTCCCTTTTGCCATTCTCCAACAACACTTTTCGCTGTAGAGTGAACAATCTGACCACTATAATTCCAGCCCGCGCCCTTATACTGATATTTATCTTCTTTACTATCCCAGAAGAAAATTGCACGCTTTTTGAAAGTCGATGAGCTTTTGGATAGCCCAGAATTCCACCGGTTGTAAGTAAAATCACTAGGCAAAATTGAACCTGGTTTTACATCACTTCCATATGCATCCTTCATAAGGTCGACAATCTCAGACGAGGTGAAGTTTATGTCTTTTTTATCCTCAAACAGAGACTGAAACATATCCAGGTAGGATTGCTTTCCTGGTTTATTATCTGGGTAGTCACTGGGTAAACGCCCGCTTCTGCCTACAGGAGCAAGCCCATTGCTGTGAACTTCGCCTATATTCAGCTTCAAGAAATTAACGAGGTTATCTAACTCTGCTTGGAAGTCATCGCCATTCCAGTTGAAGTAATTTTTTTGACCAGGCCTAGTTTTATCCACCGCCCACGTTCCCAAGCTTAAGGTTTCCAAACCATCCTTTAATTTACGACAGCTAACTCCGAAACCAAAGTTGCTAGGCTTTAAAGATATATGGAAAAGGTGCTTGCCTTTACCACTGCCTTCTTTTAAGCCAACGCGGATGCCAGGATTACCTTCCCACGAATCAAACTCCCCCAGTACTTCACTTATAGCCTCAATCAAGGTGCAAAAGTTGCTTTGAACTTGCGCGGACCACTGTTTGTTTGCGTAAAATACATTGATGTAATCATCATTTATAAAATCGTTCACATTCATATCGTTCTGCTAATACTTCTCATTGTTCTTGTTGGTATCTGTCATGTAATGCTTGCTGAATATGGTAACTGTAATCTGTTGCTAACAGTGTAAGCACTGAATCATTCACACTGATATTCATTGCCAGCATCCACCTCATAAATTCACTGTCACTGAGTGCTAACTGATCCTGCAGTTCCACTGCCAAATTCGGATTACAGGCTAGTCCTTCATCAATAAATTCATGCTGTTCCGTAGCGAGTTGAAAATGAAGTGACGCCGGTAGTGCCGCATGAGTTGCAATAGAAGCTCGAACACGCAAGCTGTCATCGTGTGCCAGCCGTTCATTCCCTTGCACAGGCAAACTCGGGTTATAGGCCAACGCCACTCGAACATTCTCTGATGGATGCTTCAACAATAAACTCATAAGTGAGGGAGGAGGCTTTCATTGCCTGCTAAGCATTCACAGATCAGTTCATTATTCTCGTAGTACAACCTTTGCTGTAGTTCGCCCATCAAGGCAGGATTGCCAGCGAGCTCAGCCAATATAGAAACATCTCTTTTGATAAGCTCTCGTTGGTTCGCCGGAAATAAACGGATGTTACTCGCGAGCGACTCCAGTACTTCACTGCTTTTATCGTCAAGCAGAACGCTCTGCCACTTATCCGATACCGCTGGATTTTCAGCAAGGCTACTTCTGACCCATTCATTAGGGTGTGAGAGCAGGCGTTCAATAATCGAATCGTGTAAGTGAGTGCTCTACGCTATGATCACGAGTTGATCACCATCTAATATGATTGATTAATTTTTCTTGGGTTTCTAACCCAATACATTGCTTATGAATCATACGAACGACAATTAACCTCACTGAGCAGAGGTAGGCATTATCATCACCAAAGCGATAAATTCTGTAGTTTACCCCCCCCCCCCCCCCCCCTGGATTATAAATTCAATATTCGGGCAAAATAATGATCTAACACACCATAACCAAGGGTAATGGCAGCGTAAAATACTACCTTCTTCCATCTCAGTCCTAAAACAAGCTTTGTGTCACAATGTCTGATATTCGTACTCAACGCCATATGACGATTCTTCGTTATCTTCCAGAGCAACCAAACAGCACAACAACCACTGAGTTAAAATGCAGACTTGAGACCGACGGTTTCGATGTTTCTCTTAGAACGTTGCAACGCGATATAGAATCGCTGTGCTGTCACTACCCAATAAACTGTGATGAAAGCGCCCGGCCTCACCGCTGGTTTCGCATCAAAGGTGTTACTGATACCAGTATCGGTATGACGCCAAGTTCCGCGCTGGCGATGCAGATGCTGAAAGAACAATCGAATTACCTGTTGCCGCAGCAGGTACTCGAAAACCTCAACGTTTTTTTTGCTCAAGCAGAGCGCAAATTATCAGCAAGTCAGTCTAATCCCCTGTTGCGGTGGCCAAGCCGTATTGCAAACCTTGCCCCTGGTTTTCAACTGCATCCGCCAAAATTGAATAATGCGATTTTACAAACGGTGGAAGACGCACTGCTCCATCAAAAAGTGCTTGAGCTGGATTACCAGGCAAGACCGCCACGACAAGCCAAAACCTATCAGGTCAATCCTTTGGCCCTGGTGATCCGTGGATCGGTTTACTACCTGGTGGCGACCCTGACTGACAGCTCGGAATTTCGTCACTTTGCTCTGCATCGCGCTCGACAGGCAAACATCATTGAGCAGGCATCGGTAAATCCGAACGATTTCGATTTGTCTGACTATATAGCCCGGGGCAGCTTGAGCTTTCCTAAACAAGAAATGATAGTGCTTAAGCTAAAGGTGAACGCGATTGAGGGTTATCATCTCCTTGAAAATCCGTTGTGCTCAGATCAAACCGTCAGTTATCCCGTAGGCGATCTACAGCACTTTATTATTGAAGCTCAGGTCAATCACACCGAAGAGTTAAGATGGTGGCTGATGTCAATATCAGACATCAGTGAGGTGCTAAGCCCAAGCAGATTGCGTAAAGAAATTGCCGCAAGCCTAAAAAAGGCGTTGCAGCAATACGACGGTTGTTAAAAAGTGTAAATCACTTCAGTTCTTGAGTTTTTACCCAGCCAATCTGGCTTTTGGGCGGAGCTGCTTCGCGAATGCGCTTGTAAGCGTCGCTAACGTGGTAAGCCCAAACACGCTGTTTGGTTAAGCGTCCATTTAAATTGTATGTCACTAGGTACTCTTTCATCTTTTTCCTCATCAATATTGAGTTCTGCGATGAATTATCCATAGCCAAGCGACAAGTGAAGTCACATGATAACGCGACATTTTTTGTCGCTTATGCACGTTATCTTTCCACTCTAAACAGGAGGGTATAAAACGATGATGCTGCTACTCAGTGAAAAAGAACAATGGGGTTTGATTGATAGTGAAGTTATAACAAGAACGCCTCATCAACAGTCACGTACGCCGCCCAACCAAGCAGGCATTGTTATTGTTGATATCCAAAATCCAGATGAAGCCTTATTGTGTTGGTTGCGTTCACGAACTCAGCCAACATTGTGGTGGCGGCCCAAACATCAGGTTATCCCCCATCACTGCACGGTCTACTCCCGCGCCTGCTCACTAAATAAATTTATCGGTATAATGAACCAGCTTTATCAAAGCAAAGGGATGATTACTTTTGGAAGTGGCGAACTAATGAGCCTGCTTGAAGGCAAGCGGACACTCTTCGTGGCGCGCGACCCACTTTCTAATAGCTTCCAACACTATAACAAGACATGGGCGGTAGGTCTTATCGTCAACACTGGTTTAGACGACTCACTAACAGCAATCGAAAGACGCTTTAGCCACCTGAAAGCAGCGTGGAAGTGCTCTACATGGTTTTCAGTGTTTTGGGAAAAGGAATCAGGACAACACTTTATGTTATTGACATAATAATGAGTAAAGTACGAAGACAAGTGTGCTATGTAAATGTGATTGGGGCGACTGTGTTATACCTTTTCTGGTCGTGATGCCAACTTGTTGAAGGAGCACGTATAAAATTCACGTTCAATGAATGTGCTAATGACTTTGTCATGCATTTCTTCAGATTTAGAGAAACCAATGGTTTTGCGATTTAGCCGCTTTAATTGCTTTCTAAATGCCAGACTCAGCCGACTTTCAATCCTTAATGCTAACGCACCTTCTTCAGTAGGAGGTTGTTTAGCCTGGTTGTTAACGCTAGATAGATAAATTTCTGCCTTTTGTTATGTCTCGCAAGGCTATGAGATTAGAAAAATGTATGGTTAATCAACATTAACAGACTGTGAATGAGCCTTTACACTAACAAGAAACGGGGCACAAACGCACTAGAAACGTGAGATTAACACCTCAAATAGCGGCAGCACTTGCGCTGTCCGCCTGCTTTGACTTGTTAGCTTCTGTTGTACTTGAGCCCAGAATACTATTAACTAACTCCTGTAAAGTATCTGACTTTAAGCCTGCTTTCCAAGCGCTTTCTAGCGCCCTTGAGACAGCTAAGGGGTTTTTCTTTAATCCACCTGCATTCCCGTAATAGGCAGCTGCTTGATCTTCATGTTGCTTCCAATCTTCACCAAACTCAGGCCCTATTGTGTTTGTTATATTTGTTTTCCACATTCTAAGGTTAGATTTTTTCACATCGTTACTTGGCCAATGTTCATTTTTGTCATGACCTAATAGATGCAAAATAGCAGCATTATCGTTTTTGTGTTTGTTGATTTCAGATTCTCTTGTTTTGTCGGTGTCAGCATCACAAACTACAAACACTTCGATATTAAGTAATTTTGCTATTGCTAACGGTTTTATTAATTCATTTTTTCCACCAACTGGAATTATATGGTAACCAGAACGCCTAAATTCTGACAATTTACCCATCAATTGAACATAAGAGGTTAAATAAGCCACATCCTCAATTCCTTCGACTAATATCAGTTTCTTGCTAAAAAACATCTCACTAATTTCAGGACGTAGTGTTGGGTAAAGCTTAGCGATCATACCGCTTTCTTTAACGGCTTTCTCCCCAGCATCCTTTAACTCTTTTACTAAATCGTCATACTTTAATGAGGTTACTGATGAAGAAACCGGAGAACCAACCTCTCTTACCATTCTCACCGTATGGAAATCATCACTTGGTATAAAATATGGACTATGCGAGCATACAACGATTTGAGAATTATCATTAGCTAGGTCTTGTAAAACTTCTGATAAATACCTCGCTTGAGGTGGGTGTTGATATAACTCAGGTTCTTCAATCGCCATAACTAGCGTAGGGGCGTTTTCGTCATCAATGTCAGCTAGCTCTTGAAGTAGAGTTAATAGATATGATCTCTGCATTCCATGACCAAAGCGAGCTAATTCACTTTCAAAGCCTTTTTCCCCAATTTGTATATGAGCAAATGGCTCTTCGATTTTTATGGCTTTATCAGCATCACTTTTCCAAAGAACTTTTGCAGTTGCGCTTGGATTAGCCCAAAGCTTTAGCTTAGTTTCCAATGAATCAGATATGCTCGAAAGAACTCCTTGTTCTGCTTCAAGCATTGATTGATAGTTTTGTTTTAGGTCATTTCTTAAACTGGTAACTTTTTCTGTGAAATTGACCTTTGATCTTATGGCCCGCGACAATAGCTGTCCAAGAGCAGAATTTTTGTTTTCCTCTGCTTCTTCTGAAAAATCTTTTGACGCGGATACAAATACCCACTGTAAATGCGGGGCGAGTCTGTTTGCACCTTTTGAAACACCATAAAACTGATCCTCACTTGGGATAAGGCTACAATTTTCAGGATGATCGGCCTCAAATGAGTTGAGTGCGTCAGCCATGTCGGCTTTTGAACTTGCTGTTGATATATCAGGCCACTTGTCTCTCAAGTTAGCAAATATCTCTTTTAGTTCCTTTGCTGGTTTCTTAGCTTTTTCAGCCTCAAACCAAACTTTAAACTCGGTCATGCCGAGTCTATTACCAAATTGCTTTACTTCAGCCCTTTCTGTTCCCTCGTCATATTCAGCCTTAGCCGTAACAACTAACTGGTCCTGTCTTACATAATCAGCTAGCCCTTTTTTAGCCTCTGTCGAAAGGTCTTTGAAAGTCACCGTAATTGAGATTGGTTCACTCGTATTTTTATGGTGAAAGTCATCAGCAGAAAGTTTGCTTAAGTCGGTTTTAGAGTCTTTATGCTGACGAAAGAAAACATTCAGTGCATTCATTACTGTTGATTTTCCGGCACCATTTGGACCAACCAAGCAGTTATAATCATCGAAGTTTACAGTTTCGTCTTTAAAAGACCGGAAGTTTTGAATTCTAACTGACTCTAATTTCATGTTCATCCTTGTTTAAGAAGCTAACATCTTATTCAATAGCGTTGTGCTCTGTTTAAACAGAGCATCGTCTGCCAATGTGAGTTTTTCACACACTACCAAAGCCCCATGCGTCTGATAGCACTATCACAACTGCACTCATAACTGTACACGCTGCATGGTCAATCAGGCGTGATGACATTAGCAAAAATAGGGGAAGAACCAACAGAACGCGCTATGCTGGACTGCTGGCCAAAATGACTTTGTGGCACAGGCTTTTCAGGAGAAAAGCCTGTATCAGCAAGCCTCAGCAGTCTGTTTGCTCTGAGAGCCTCAGAGCGTCTTCCAGTTCCACTCCAAGGTAACGAATAGTGTTATCTAGCTTCGAGTGCCCCAGTAAAATCTGTACCGCTCTGATGTTTTTTGTTTTGGCATAGATCAAGGTTGCTTTAGTACGGCGCATGGAATGAGTGCCATAGTAGTCCGCATTCAATCCAAGTTTTACTGCCCAGTTCCTGATAATCGATCGATAGAATGAGTAGCTGATAGGTTGTCCTTTTTGGCGACCACTTGGAAACAAAAAACTGCTTGCCTCTAAGGATGCCGAGTAGATCCATCGGCTAATACTTTGTTGCGTTCTCGGGGTAATCTCGTAGTGGACGTCGGTGCCAGTTTTTTTCTGGATGTATTGAACCCTTTCATAGATTACACCTTGCGAAGAAACATCATATACATGCAGCCTTAGTAAATCACTTGCCCTTAATTTGCTATCAATGGCTAAGTTCAATAGTGCAAGCTGCATTAGGTCGCTTTCAAGCTCTAGCCTAGTTCTAATTCGCCAAATTTCTTCCAACTTGAATGGTCGTTTAATGCCGCTGCATTTTCCCGAAGATAACTTTCTCATGTTGACCTCCTCTTCGATATTATTGGTCAACATAAAGTCTGGCTATAAACTGAAACTGTTCCAGCCTGATAGCCATCGATCACGCAGTCGTTCAGGGTGCTCAGAATCATCCGTGGACAATACTTTGTTAGATTAATTGCTTTAACAAGAGTGCAATATATAAGAATAAGTAACTTGAAATCTGATTTGTGCAGACTACCCCAAGATTCTAATACTCACTATTTTTCATTTATTTTTTGACTACTGTAGACTTTCTTCAAACCACCTACTTCCTATACTCACAGATATTGTGGGACATTAAAGGATCAATATATGAACCGAGTTTACTCACTTGCATTAATAGCGAGCTTAACCATGAGTCCAATTTCTCTTGCTGCTGAACAAGCGGATGTGATTATCACTAACGCCAAGATTTACGGTTACGACGATGCAGATGCTATCGCGATTTACGATGGTAATATTGTGTATGTTGGTAATACACCCGAAGTCAATGCCTATCGGACCTCGACAACTAACATTATCAATGTTGAACAAGCTTTTGTGATGCCGGGTTTTATCGATAACCACAACCATGTGTTTGAAGCGGCTTCGGAGGCAGGGGGCAATTGTGAGCTGAATATGGATGCTTCACTGGAAGAGCAGATCCCCTATCTAAAAGCGTGTCGTAAGCAAGCTAAGTCGAACGAATGGCTAATGGGTTATGGCTTTTCTCTTGATGCAATCCTAAGTGAAGACAACCGTTATACACCTTTAGAAGTGATTGACCGTATTTTCCCGGATCAACCAGTGGTGATTATGGAGCAGACTTCCCACTCCATGTGGGTGAATTCAGCAGCCCTTAAGCAAGCAGGCATCTCCAAACACTCCCAAGAACCACAAGGCGGCAAGATTCTTAAAGACGATGAAACTGGAGAACTCAATGGCATTTTGCTTGATAATGCGGGCGATATTGTTATGGAGATGGCATGGAACAGCTTAGAGAGCCAATTTGATCAAAGTTACGAAGGCTTAATGGCAGGCCTTGAAGAAGCGGCCGCTCATGGTATAACCACAATTGGTGACGGTCGATTATATTGGAAACGTGGCTGGTATGAAGTGTGGAAACAAGCTGAAGAAAAAGGAAACTTAACGGCTCGTGTATCGCTTCGCCCGTGGATTTACCCGGCCGACTCCATGGAACCCCAGCTTACATTTTTAAAGAAAATTAAATCCAGCGACAAATCTCGTTTGCTACTGGTGGATCAGGTGAAAATGTATAGCGATGGTATTTTCATTAACGGAACTGCAAAAACACTGGCTCCGTATCTAGACACCTATATTCCTGACGAGCCATACGGCATCAACTATATTCCACCGCAGCAAATGAAAATCTGGCTTGATGAGTTAAATCAAATTGGTTATAGCGCTCATATTCATGCTATAGGTGATGGAGGTATTCGTGAGTCACTGAATGCTATCGAATATGTTCGCAGTCAAGGCGCAGACAAACCTTATACACTAACTCATGTGGAGCTGGTGAACTCAAAAGATGTCCCGCGTTTTGCCAAGCTGAATGTAACGGCAGATTTTCAGGTTGGCTCTGATTATGTGGCTTACCATGATCACAAATGGGCAGAAGTTTTTCTTGGTGCTAAACGCACCAGAGCCATGATGAACCTGAAAGCCATCTTTGATACAGGGGCTAACGTCTCTTTGAGTAGTGACTGGAATGTGCATGATATCAATCCGTTAGTTGGTATCGCCAATAGCCTTAAAATGGGTAAAACGGGATTGCCGGATATTCATTCAGCGATTGATGCTTACACAACCAACGCCGCAGAAAGTTTGGGAATCAGTGATATTACAGGTTCGATAGAAGTCGGAAAATCAGCAGACTTTGCCATTTTGGAACATGATATTACCCGCTTGCGGGTAGGTGAGATTGCCGACACTAAGATCTTAATGACAATGTTACAGGGTGATATAGTTTTCGACTCAGAAGAGTAACTAAAAAGGTGCAGGATGTTTCCGGCACCTTATTTTTTCCACGGAGGTAAGAGTGCTACGTAAACGTTTCTATATTGAAGTGAGCCTGAAACAACTAATACTGCTGGTGATCCTTGTCCCGGTACTGTTTAGCTGCACCTTCGATAGCATGCGCGATATGGAACATGGTAATCAGTCGGCGATTTTAGCCGTTATTGGGCTCATGATGGCTGCTGGTATTATTGGCGTGTTTGAAGCGACATACCAGAAAACTCAGCTTGCTAATCAGATTCAGCGAATTCTGGTTCACTTCACTAAGCTACTTCTCTTTACTGGTATTTCTGAGCTTATGATCTTGGCGATAGCGGCTATTGGCACCACATCAACGGTATGGGACGATCCATTGCTATGGGCGCTATTACCTATTTACGCCTCCCTGTATATCTATGATTGGTGGGATGCGCTTATCGCAGCGTCTGACTAATTCGCTACTTGTATTGGTGTTTCTGGGGCAGAAGATGGTAGTGTTTAAAGGCTTTAATTACCATACTCCCACTTTCAGAAAGGGTTAGTCCGTTGCGCCAACACAGCTCAACTTTTCGGTCAATGCCAGAGAGTTCGAAGTCGCATTTGAGAGCAACCAGTAGGCCGTTTTCGATTTGCGTGCTAACACACTCCTCTGGTAAAAACGCAAATCCCTTATTGTGTTTGAGCATAGCTATGAGGGGATCGATATCTGAGAACACACAGTAACACGGGCTAAAACCATCGTTGTCTTCGCTACTTACTTCACCCCATACTAACTCGCGGTATTCACTCAAGTCCTTACTGGTAACGTGAGATAACTGAGCCAGTGGATGGTCAGGACTACAGACTAGAATTTCTCTATAGTACCCTAGACGGCAATAATCGAAATGTTTGTGATGAATAGTTTCCGACTCATGGGTAATTATGACATCTACATGACCATCGCCTAAGTCTTGCTCCAGTTGGGTTCTTTCATCGCGATAGACCTCAACACTCAAATGGGGTAAATCTAAAACAGAGGCTAGAGGTTGCGTAAACACAATGTCAGGGATGTAGTTTTCAATCCCTATGGTCAGTACAGTCGGCTCATTTTGCATAAGCATTTCAGCACCTTGGACAAACTTATCAAGGTGGCTCAGTGTATGAGTAAGATGGGGAAGTAAACGTTCCCCGTCTTTACTCAAAGTGGTTTTATTTCCTGTTCGGTCAAAGAAGTTAACCCCCAGATCGATTTCCAGATCAGAAATCCATTGACTAACCTGAGATTGCTTTTTACCCAGTTTACGTGCCGCGGCAGAAATCGATCCAGTTTCTACGGCTAATAACAGTGCTTTTAGATGAAGTGTGTTCATAGACCAATACTTAGAGTTGATGGTGCTTTGACTAATTCCAGTATGTATTAAATGCGTGACTCATTTCTTGAGATCTCAGCTCAGCCAAATTACACAATAAGTCCTTGTTCTTTATCAATTAAGACATATGTAGAATTAATAATTCTACTCGAAGATAAAAAAATATTAATAGAAAATTCTCCGCGCCCACCTATCTTGAATTACTATGCTCAGCGCGTAGCACCCGAAAAACAAGCCCTATTCGAAGAAAGCATACCGTTCTAACCCAAAAAAGAATGTATTAAAGACATATATGAAAAAAGATAAAGTAAATCACCAATAACATTTTTAAACTAGGCAAACACTCTAAATTGTTTTGGGGCAGAAGTGCTTCATAGTGAATTTTGCAACAGGCTGTTGCAAAATTGGGGTTGGAGTTTGTCCAGCAGCCTGTTGGACATTCGATGAAGCAGGCAATTTACTAATTGTGCAGCAGCTTGTTGCACAAATAAATCTCATGTTGGTTTCATGCGCACTAAACACGTCTTGGGGCAAAGGTGTGTTTGCCATGATCGGCGCTAGCACACCTCTGATAACAACATACTATCAACTTAACCACGGCGCTTTTTGACATTGCGCTTTCAATAGGGATAAAAAACCAGTGACTCGCGCTGCTCTCTCATGCGCAGCAGAACTTACTAGGGCAACAATATCGGCACTTGGAAGCTCGTAATCAGGTAGTAGTTGCACTAATTTTCCACCATCAATCTGTGACTGAACATCCCACTCAGATCGCATGATGATACCCAAGCCTTGTAACGCCCAGTCTTTAATCACTCTGCCCTCATTACTGGCAAGAGAAGGGCGAATACGAACACTTTCTATGGCCCCTGACACTGCATGAGTAAAGCTCCACAGCGTGACATCTTCATTATTTTCTCTCAAGGCAATACATTGATGCTTCTTAAGATCTTGCGGAGTTTTAGGCTGTCCATGACGCGATAAATACTCTGGCGAAGCGCAAACAAAGCGTTTGTTTGGGGCCAAACTCACCATCTTAAGGCTGGAATCCGCTAAGTGGCCAATGTAGATGATAACGTCCCATTTATGATGGTTTGCCCAGTTTGGGTTGTCTGACAATTCTAGCTCCACCTCCAGGCGCGGATGAGCTTGTTTATACTCACCTAACAAAGGGGTTATCACATCATTGCCAAAGCCAAGGGGCGCCAACACCCGTAGACGACCACTGACATCCCCTCGGCTTTCATTGAGCTTATCGGTGAGCTCATCCAAATCCTCAAGGATCGAAATACCCGTATCGACTAAAACACGGCCTTCTTCTGTTAGGCTAACCACACGCGAAGGTCGTTGAAGTAATTTAAGCGATAGCTTCTTTTCGATATGTTGAATACGCTGAGTGACTGATGGCGGCGTTATATTGAGCGCACGAGCCGCATCGGCCAATGTTCTATGGTTAGACACTACCACAAGAAACCGAATATCTTCTGTCGTCAACATTAACTTTCAACCTAATCTATAAGTAGATTTTTGTTAATATAATTCAACTTTCCGCTACTTCATAATCATTTCATCGAGATTGAATGTCACTTTGCAAGCTTAGGTAAATGAAATGATTAAATATACTGAACGCCCTGATTTAGAAAAAAAATACAATGCCATCGGCACACCATTTCTCTACTTGGACAAACAAAAGTTTTTGAATAATCTCGCTCAAATGCGTAGCCATATGTCGAAGCTAGGCACGCCACTAAGACCTCACTTTAAAACGGTAAAGTCGTTAGATGCGCTTCCTTACTTAATTGACTCTCTAGAGGCCCCGATCACTGTATCTACCCTTGAGGAAGCGGAACAGCTTGCTAATTATGGTTGTAAAAACATTCTCTATGCCGTTGGTATATCAAAAGAAAAGCTGTTAAGAGTCGAAGTGTTACTGAAACGCGGCATCAGCATTGTGGTTTTACTTGATAGCATGGAACAAGCCGATTTCGTTAACTCCTACTGTCAAGAACATGGGTGTGTCATTAGCTGCCTGATAGAGATTGATTGCGACGGACACCGAGGTGGAGTAAGTGCAGACTCCGAGGTCTTGATTGCAATGGCTAAGAGCTTAGATAAAGGTTTTGCCGATTTTAAAGGCGTGATGCTCCACGCGGGCGAGTCTTACCACTGTTCGTCTCAAGAAGCGCTAACTCAATCAGCCAGTAATGAAGTAGCGACTGCACAACTTGCAGCGAAACGCCTCGAATCAGTGGGGATTCATTGCGCAATAGTCAGCATTGGGTCTACCCCAACGGCATGTTCATACACAAACACAAGTGGAATTACAGAGGTAAGAGCGGGCGTCTATTCGTTGTTTGATTTGGTGATGCATCGGCTTGGAGTATGTACCTTAAATGATATCGCAATCTCAGTAGTAAGTAGTGTTATTGGACACAACAAATCGAGGGGACAAATATTTGTTGATGCTGGTTGGATGGCTCTTTCTTTAGATAAAAGTCATGACGAACAATGTTATGGCGTGGTTCTCCAGCCGAATGGTCAAGAGAGTCAAATACTCAAAGTCGTGCAGGTAAATCAAGAGCACGGCATACTTGAAGCGCACTCTGGAAGCGAGATCGACTTCGGATGTTTTCCCATTGGTTCTCGAGTTCACATTGTCCCAAATCATGCATGTTCTACAAGCGCAATGCACCGTCAATACCATGTCTTTGACTTGGTCGAGGGTCAAATTGAACAATGGCAACGTGTTTCAGGGTGGTAAACATGATTTATCTAGATGAAAAAACGACAGCAGCGTTAATTACTCACGAACTGGCATACAAAGCGGTCAAAGCGGCATTTTCCGCAGTACAAGAGCAGCACTCATCAATATTTCCAGTGGTTAACGCATCAGGTCCGATAGAAGGCTCAATGTTTTCACTCAAATCAGCACGCACAGATCAATTGCTTGGTTGGAAAATGGGAAGTTATTGGCCTTACAATAACCAAGCTGGGCTACCAAACCATGGTACTCATATCTTTCTTCTCTCACCTGATACGGGAGAAATGAAAGCCATTTTGTCAGCAAGTTTGGTTAATGCCTACCGAACCGCTGCAGCTGATGCCATCGCAGTTGATCTATTGGCGAGACAAGATTCATCGGTACTCGCGTTATTTGGCACGGGTCATCAAGCTAAATATGAAGCGCTTGCCATTTCAAAAGTTAGGAACCTATCTAACGTCCTGATTGTTGGTAGAAACCAGACTAGCGCTAACCAACTGGCGCAAGAGCTAAGCAATGAAGGTTTAACAACTGATATCAAGACTGCTCAAGAAGCCTGTGAAAGCGCAGATATTATTGTCACCGTCACGGCATCCAACGCCCCTTTGTTTGAATCTTTGTGGGTAAAACCTGGAACTCATATCTCTGCAATGGGAGCAGATAAAATAGGAAAACAAGAACTGCCACCATCGCTGTTTGAGAACGCCACCCTCTACTGTGATTATTTACCGCAGTCAAAAACGATTGGTGAGTTCCAGCATGCATCAGATAAAGAGATCCATCAGATCGGTGACAAGCTTCAATTAAAAGAAAGGAACAAAAACGACATTACTATTTTTGATAGCTCAGGAATTGCCTACCAAGATCTTTATATTGCTCAAATAATTTTAGATAAATACCTATCCAAGGAAGATGACCATGAATAACGTTAGCTTTTTAAAAATAAACGGTAACACCATCGATGACATTATTGACCTTACAGTGGGAGAGCTTCAAAAGCACCTCATTGCTAATAACGCAGAATGGCTTGCTGAGGCCAGTTTTAATGATGATAGCGTCAGCTACGGCATTTATTTAAACGACGAGGCAGCGGGTCTAATCTCGCTGATTGACCCTAGAATACTCGACACACACGATGATCACTTTCAAAAGGAGCACTTGTATGTGTGGCGAGTCATGATTGACCATCGTTTCCAAGGAAAGGGATTAGGGAATAAAGCAATTAACTTCAGTAAGCAATACGCTTCTATCATTGGTTTAAAAGGTGTGTCCCTAACCACAATGGATAAAGAAGAAGGGAATGCGCTCGATATATATCAAAAACTCGGCTTTACACCAACGGGCAGAAGACTTGATGATGAAATTGAATTAATTTTTGGCTTAAAGGAATGAGTGGATAAACAAGTCAGATGGTGTGTCTGGGACGGCTATTTGGCCGCCTCATTTTATACTTCAACTGTAAAGGTATTGAAGAGTTCATTCAAAAACGCTGACCCCTCGTGCACTCTCACCTCCCCCCGGTCACAGAGTAACCAACAATCAAATTGACTCTTATTCAGTCTCCGTAACCTTTAAAGATCTTGAATCGCTTCGATGAGCTTTTTGACTGGAGTATGGTCTGACTCTATCCTATTGTCCATACTATCTAAATATGCTGACTACCTAGAGTGAAGAAAGAAAATGTGTCGGGCCTTTTCCTAACCATTAGTTTATGTATTGTAAAAATAGATTGCCGATGTAGTTCACTCATCGAAGTGAACACACAATGGGGCGTGCGACGTGAAGT
>NZ_JBFRST010000127.1:0-218 GCF_041473705.1 Vibrio sp. 10N.222.55.B11 | reverse complement strand
GCATACCAACCTCGACTTTTCGGCGAGGTCTCTAAATGAACTGACACGTAGCGTTTGTTTGGCCAAAAGCGCTTTGTTTTTAGATTGCCGTTTGGTTTCGCCCAATCGGGACCTATAAACTCAAAATGAATGTCTGTTACCTTGTTGCTGGTCAGCTCAGGTGTCAGAAATATTCTGGGCGTAAATTGCAGGTATCGCTCCTTGGGGTATAGAGGCAG
>NZ_JBFRST010000126.1:0-218 GCF_041473705.1 Vibrio sp. 10N.222.55.B11 | reverse complement strand
GCATACCAACCTCGACTTTTGGGGGAGGTATCTAAATAAACAGACACGTAGCGTTTGTTTGGCCAAAAGCGCTTTGTTTTTGGATTGCCGTTTGGTTTAGCCCAGTCGGGTCCTATAAATTCAAAATGAATGTCTGTTACCTTGTTGCTGGTCAGCTCAGGTGTCAGAAATATTCTAGGCGTAAATTGCAGGTATCGTTCCTTGGGGTATAGAGGCAG
>NZ_JBFRST010000125.1:0-452 GCF_041473705.1 Vibrio sp. 10N.222.55.B11 | reverse complement strand
CATCGCCAGGCTTTAAATTTTTAGAGTCGTTTTTAAACGGTTCTTGAATTGCTGATATAGCTCAGCCCGGTAGAGCGCACCCTTGGTAAGGGTGAGGTCCCCAGTTCGAGTCTGGGTATCAGCACCATATTTAGTTGATTTGATTATTCAAGTTAACAACAGAATTTGCTTGGCGACCATAGCATTGTGGACCCACCTGATTCCATGCCGAACTCAGAAGTGAAACACAATAGCGCCGATGGTAGTGTGGGGCTTCCCCATGTGAGAGTAGGACATCGCCAGGCTCCAAATTGCTTTATGCTGAATAGACACTGCGGAGTGGTAGTTCAGTTGGTTAGAATACCGGCCTGTCACGCCGGGGGTCGCGGGTTCGAGTCCCGTCCACTCCGCCACTTATTAGAGAAGCCCTGCTAGCAATAGCAGGGCTTTTTTACATTTGAAGAAAAGTGTTT
>NZ_JBFRST010000124.1:0-805 GCF_041473705.1 Vibrio sp. 10N.222.55.B11 | reverse complement strand
AACGAGTTCACGGAGCGCGCCAAGCAAAGCATTGAAAACCCACCGCCCGTTGCAGGCTTAACCACCACGATCAACCCCCGCACCTTTTACGTTGACCCAAGCATCACCCTCCCTAAAGACATTATCGCCCCCACTACAGGAGCCGTGATTGCCAAAGCGGGCACCAGAGTGAACCCCTTTGAACCCCGCACTTGGCCAAAGGTCGACGGTCAAAACGTTCTACCACAATTTGAGTTAAGTAAGGTGCTGGTCTTTTTTGATGCCAGAGACGCGCAGCAACGAAGGTTCGCTAGCGAGTATCAAAACGCCAAGCCAATCAAGTGGGTACTGACAGGAGGCAGCCCGAATAAAATGGCGACCTTATTGGACGCAAGAATGTATTTTGCGCAGCAAGGCCACTTAACCCAATCGCTTAACATTACTCACGTCCCAGCGATTGCCTACCAAGAAGGCACGCGCTGGCGCATCGATGAGGTGAACGTATCGGGTTTGCACCCCTTGGCGATAGAGCAATAACAATGACATCGCATTGGAAGTGCGCACCTCCCTTGATTATGCTTCCAGTATGACGCTTTTTTTTTCTTAACCAAGCTCGCTTTTGGCGGCGATTATGGGGCGAAGCCTCTTGTCGAGACAAAAGGAGTACCACGCTCGGCGTGGAAAAAGGACACCCCATGACACAACGACACTTTCGTTTACTGTTGTGCTGCCTATTGGTTTTTATTGCCCCATCAACCCTAGCAGCCAGTGCGGCGTGTAAAAGCCGTTTTATTAACCCCATGACCGATATTTGTTGGGATTGCTT
>NZ_JBFRST010000123.1:0-804 GCF_041473705.1 Vibrio sp. 10N.222.55.B11 | reverse complement strand
AAGCAATCCCAACAAATATCAGTCATGGGGTTAATAAAACGGCTTTTACACGCCGCACTGGCTGCTAGGGTTGATGGGGCAATAAAAACCAATAGGCAGCACAACAGTAAACGAAAGTGTCGTTGTGTCATGGGGTGTCCTTTTTCCACGCCGAGCGTGGTACTCCTTTTGTCTCGACAAGAGGCTTCGCCCCATTATCGCCGCCAAAAGCGAGCTTGGTTAAGAGAAAAAAGCGTCATACTGGAAGCATGATCAAGGGAGGTGCGCACTTCCAATGCGATGTCATTGTTATTGCTCTATCGCCAAGGGGTGCAAACCCGATACGTTCACCTCATCGATGCGCCAGCGCGTGCCTTCTTGGTAGGCAATGGCCGGGACATGGGTGATATTGAGCTTTTCGGTTAAAAAACCTTGCTGCGCGAAATACATTCTCGCCTCGAGTAAGGTCGCCATTTGGTTTGGGCTGCCCCCCGTCAGTACCCACTTGATTGGCTTGGCGTTTTGATACTCGCTGGCAAAACGTCGTTGGCGCGCGTCTCTGGCATCAAAAAAGACCAACACCTTACTGAGCTCAAATTGAGGAAGGACCTCTTGCCCGTCTACCTTTGGCCAAGTGCGGGGTTCAAAGGGGTTCACTCTGGTGCCCGCTTTGGCAATCACGGCCCCTGTGGTGGGGGCGATGATGTCTTTAGGGAGAGTGATGCTTGGGTCAACGTAAAAGGTGCGGGGATCGGTTGTGGGGGTTAAACCTGCCACCGGCGGCGGGTTTTCAATGCTTTGCCGAGCGCGCTCCGTGAACTCGTT
>NZ_JBFRST010000122.1:0-2293 GCF_041473705.1 Vibrio sp. 10N.222.55.B11 | reverse complement strand
GTATAACAAATAAGGATTAAGGTGTTGCGCAGCCAACACTAAATCCCGAGTGTTGAACAAGCCCGAAGCCACTTTGTTAAGTAAATTGTACGATTGAACTTGAAGGGCACATCGCTTTGAGGCTTTTCTCAAGGCGAGCGGGGTCAAGATAAGGTTGCGATAGCAATCTTATCAACCAGTTAGCTATTTTTCGTTTCTTTCGTCGTCACATCTCCTTTGATTTCGTCAATGCCATTCTCCTTATTATCAAATGCCTTTCGGCTACATGGGTCGGCTCACTCCAACACACGCCATCTCATGCTCACAGCAAGGGCAGATTCTTATCGCTTTGCTCCTTATCGGTGCCGTTAGCGGCGGCATCATATAGACCAAGTTCAATAACAGCAGTTGAATGCGGGCTCTTAAGGCGTGAGCTTGACCACGTAAAAATCCGTAGTCTCGTACTCTCTGCAATCCTTTGGGCAGCACGTGTTGCAAAATGAGCAGCAAAAACTTCAGAATGGGCAAGGTGCGCGTTCGCCATGCATTGGTCTGACTCTCTTTATAGCGGAAGGTGACAGTATCATCTGTGATACTGATGATGTCTTCATCAGGCAGCACACCGCGATAGAGATAGCGCGCCAAATAGTTGAGTGCAGCCTGACCGTATCCTACTTGTCTGCAATCGACCACCCATTGTTTGGGTATGCCACTCGGCAGCCACAACGTTGGGTGTTGATTAATGGCCTCTAGCATTCTTGCTCGCCATACTTTGGCCAAAGCAAACGCGTTGAAGAGGTAATGCTTGTTGCCTTTGTGCCACGTTTGCCTCGACGCGTCGTATTGGCCTGCCGCCACGATAATGTGCAGATGTGGGTGCAAGTTTCGTTGTCGGCTGTGAGTATGTAACACGGCGGTAAAACCAAGTTCACCTTGCCGTTGTCGGTTAGCAAAATCCTTTAATACCCCTGATGCCACCTTAAACATACCGTTATATATCGCTTTAGGTTGATGTCTTGCTAAGACCCTTAATTGATACGGCAAAGTGAAGGTCACCATGAAATAGTGAATAGGTAACCGCTTTTGCTGCTGACGTTGAAGCCAATCAGCGGTGGTGCGTTGTTGGCACTGAGGGCAATGACGATGACCACAAGAAAGCGGTAATCGGTCATTGTGATGACAGTGACTGCAGAACCATTGTGAGCGACCTTGTCGTTCTGTTTTACAACGGAGCATCGCCCCAATGGCTCGATGCATATCGCCATTCATCTGCGCATAATCGTGACGTTTAAGCGCAGAGTGATGTTGGCGAAGCAGTTCAATAAAGGTACTCATGTAATGCTCCACGTTAATTCTAGAGCTTCAGTTAAATGATTGATGGCCATCGCAGCATCGCGTTGTTTTAGCGTAGTCATTCGGGTGTAACGAGCCGTGGTATTAAGGCTTGCATGACCCAGTAGCGTTTGCAGTGAACGCAGGTCTAACCCTTGCTCAAGTAAGTGCGTCGCGAAGCAATGTCTAAGTGAGTGGGGGCTGGCGTGTTTTTGGATTCCGCACTCTTTGAGTACAAGTTTCATGGTTTTTTGAATACCGCCACGATCCATAGGGGTGTCGCGACATGTACCAAGGCCAGGGAATAAGTAGTAAGGGTGCTTATGGGTAAGCCAATGCACGCGAAGAGCTTTAAGCGTTCGCAGCGGAAGCGGCACCATTCGGTCTTTTCCGCCTTTTCCTTCCCGTATGTGAACGCGCATTGTTTGGCTGTCGATATCATGAACCGTAAGATTTAATCCCTCACTGAGTCGTAACCCCATGCTGTACAGAGTAAGAAAAAACACCTGATAACGTGCTTGTCGAGTGTGAGTAATCAGCGAGCTGACTTGCTGTGGTGTCAGTATGTCGGGCAGTCGTTTTACTTGTGGCGGCTTGACGATATTGAGCCACTCCCACTGTTTATCGAGCGTGTAGCGATAGAAAAACTGCAAGCCATTACGATCGAGTTTTATGGTGCTCCACGAGTGGGTTTGAATAAGAGACGCGAAGAACTGTTTGAGGTCAGAGGTCGTTAATGTATCAGGGGCTCGGTCGAAATGAGCGGTGATCCGACGAACCGCACGGGAATAGGCATCAATGGTCGCGGGTCGTTTACCTTGCAGCTTTAGGTTGGTAAGGTGTTGTTCATAAAGGGTGTTGTAACGTTTTAAGTCATCGGGTTTCATGGGGTTACTCCTGTGAACGACCATCAGGGTGATGGTGTTACAAGAGTATGGTTCGCACTCGTTTTACTCTGCCGCGTAGCGGCTTCGTTCAACAA
>NZ_JBFRST010000121.1:0-607 GCF_041473705.1 Vibrio sp. 10N.222.55.B11 | reverse complement strand
CGTAAAAAAGCCTTGCCATTGCAAGGCTTGGAAGAGTGGTTGAGTGATTATTCGAGATGATGAGGCTCTAGGGTGTCGTCTCTATGGGGCGTTACGCTTTTCATCGATTTCCCTTTAATGAATCTCATCAATGATAGGGCTTACGTGCGCTTATGGTGCACTATAACTAAATATCTAATCATGACTAAGATTGAGTCAGTGCACTTTTTAACACGCTGGGTGCTAAGTACATGAAAGTCAGGCCTATCGAATTCAATAAACCAAATCCTGCAGAGGTGAGTACGATGTAGTGAGGAGTGTTGGGGCGTTTTTTAACAAAAAAACCACGATGCGCTTCAAACCATACAGTGATAAAAAGCCAGTGGACGCGATGAAAAGTTGCGTCCACTGAAATTGACTCTCGGTGATCTGCATAAGACAAAGTGCAAAAAATAAGAGTGAGACGACCAAGGTCTCGAAGATTAATGTAGACAAACTCGGTAACATAAAAATACCTAATACATTTGGTTTGCAATGACCTATTTCTGTCTTGTGTGGCTATCGACTATTTGATGCGCTATTCAACCATATCACCCGCTTCCATCTCTATATCTTGAGATATCGCCGA
>NZ_JBFRST010000120.1:0-765 GCF_041473705.1 Vibrio sp. 10N.222.55.B11 | reverse complement strand
GCGATTCGTTTACAGCCTAAAAACAAGATGCCATCGAGTGGTGTTATGACATCTCCAGCCTTGAGGCAATCAACGAGGGAGGTGGCAGAGAGTGGTGTTTTTGTCCCAGCAACGTAGCGGGTTGCCACAAACTCATTCGTATAGTGGATTTCTCTTGGTAACATTTGTTCGCTTTTGGCGTAAATCATTCCGCTTTGTTTACCATTAATAACTCGATGCTCTTTATACACTCGTGTTTCCTCGCCTATGGTGGCCATAGCTTGTGGTGCGCGTGTGATGAATAAGCGAAAAGGTAGATCTTCACTTGTGATGTAATCGACAAGGTTAAACGCTAATCTTGCTCTCGCGATCTCTCCGAGTGGTTTGTCACGACAGATTTGTAGAACCTGATCCCATTGGCTGGTCAGTCGAGTGCTTTCTTTATCGCTTCTAACTTTAACCTTGAGAATATCGTAGTGAATTATCTGTTCCATGGTTAATTTGGCCTTCCGTTTTGCTTGCTTCGTTAAATTCCAACCTAACATTATTTTTTTATAACAAATTAAAGCAGTTATCCACAAAGTTGGGGCGTAACCTGTCTAAAACCTTCGTCGGTTGAGTTTATGCTCATGGTACCAAATAGATCGAAATCACCTAAAAATGCCGATAATTGTTTTCAAATTGAAGTAAAAAGCGCCAATTATAAAACTTATCGCGACACTAATAGGCGGGTATATTCGTTGACTTCTAAAAGAGCCCAATGATGGTTACTTTGCAATTGGAGTA
>NZ_JBFRST010000119.1:0-460 GCF_041473705.1 Vibrio sp. 10N.222.55.B11 | reverse complement strand
GTTACTTTGCAATTGGAGTATATTACCGCCAGTGCTCCTTGAAGCGAGAATTAGAGCAACTGCCATTGATTTATTGAGAGGTCATGGGGGTTGGTTAATCTCTGCACCCTCGTTAGGGTACCAATAGGCGGATACCTATTTATAAGCTCTCATCCGATCCAAATTCACGAGTTGTGATCTGATTTAACTTTTTGGTGAAATTACCTCTGTTAATCCCTAAAACCCTAGCAGCCTTAGACTGATTACCGCGCGTATGAGTTATCAACTCAGTAAACAATATTTCAAACACAGCAGGAGTCACCCAAAACCCAGACGGCTCGGTGACCACACAACACGGAGATGGGCGCACCACCTACGACAGCTCACAAACCACCAGTCGCGGCAACATCAGCGCCAACACGCAAAGCATGCTGCAAGAGAGTGTGGCGAATGCCCGCAGCCAAACGCAGCAAAACCTTGA
>NZ_JBFRST010000118.1:0-4387 GCF_041473705.1 Vibrio sp. 10N.222.55.B11 | reverse complement strand
TAGAGGAGCCAGCGTTTAAACGAACTACTACATAGAAAGCTTTAGTTGCAGCTAAAGCCTGGGTCTCACATTACCCGATTGGAGTGCTTATTAGCCATACAATCTGTTTAAGAATGATTCGCAACGCTTGGCACCTTTGCTATGCGTTGCGTTTTGTGTTTAAGGTAGTCTGCGGTGGCATCGGTATTGCGTTGCTCACACCTTAACAGGGCTACATGTGACAAAGTGTTCGAGCACCTATGCCTATCTAGGCGCAACTTACTAAGGAATCAGATTTTGAAAAAAATAATATTACATGTGTTCTTAATGCTATTCGTATCGGCTAAGGCGATTGCTGCGACACCTGTCGATCTCAGTAATTATAAAGTTGCTGAGTCTGATGTAGCTTTTGGGAACATTACAAAACTAGCGGAAATAAATACCTTCTTTCATTTTCCTGTGGGAGAGTTCGATTTAAACAATCAAACCGTCGTTCGTATGAACCAGGATACAACCTATAGCGGAGCTATAGTCAATGTTTCTAAAGGAGCGTCAATTACATTACCAGAAACCAATGGTCGTTATATGTCTGCTATGGTCGTTCAAAATGACCATTACATCGACCAGGTTTTTACTACACCGGGAACACATGAAATCAAGGCTGACACCGACTTTGTTATGGTTGCCGTTCGCACCCGAATTAATCCTAACGACCCTGAAGATATTGCCCAGGTTCAGGCTTTGCAGAAGCAAATAGCGATTTCGGCTGAAGCAACGGAACCACATGTATTGCCAGAGTACGATATGGAGCAACTCATTGCACTTAGAGACAAACTGGCGGCTGAGGCAGCCCAAAAAGGTTCTCTAAATAATATGCAAGGCGCTCGTGGAACTGTCGATGAACATATGCACCTATTAGGTACTGCAGCTGGCTGGGGGCTATTGCCAGATGAGAATGCACGATACCTATCCTACGCGCAGCAAGACGGTAAAGGTTGCTTCACGGCAAATTACAAAGTTCCACCTTTCAATACAGGCGGTTTCTTCTCTATTACTATGTACAACGCTGATGGCTGGATATTTGACAAGAAAGCTATTCTGAATGAGTACAATATCGATTTTAATAGTGACGGAACTTTTGACGTGAACTTTGGAGGCTGTGGTGAATCAGCCAAGAACAATCTTCCAATAGTAGATGGCTGGAATTTCCTCATGCGCATCTATGAGCCTGATTTAGAAAGTCTGGATAAGTACACGATGCCAACGCCGAGCAAAGTCAAGTGAGCGTTGAAAAAATCACATAACAAACGCATGCAGTCGGACCAAATGCCCGCTACGCGGCCATTTGGTCGCTGATGCAAGGCGTTAGTTGGTACCGCTAATAAGAGTAATATTTTATTGTAAGCGCGGTGTATTCTAAATTGGCTTTGCATGTGTTTCGCTCAGTTTTCGCCATTCACTTTTAGGTGATAACCAGCGAAAATCAGCCTCATTTGTCAATTTAAGGTTTAGTGTGTTCGCTTCAATGAGTTTAATTGAGTGGCTCAAAGTTCAACTTTTTGTACGTAGCGGTACTGGGTGCTTTTTAATTCTCATTTCTACTCATTAAATTCATGTGTTGTTGGTAAGGTAAATATGTTTAACTATCAACAACTAACAAGGCATTCAAACGGAGAAAAAACAGTTGGTTGTTTTCACTCCGTTCAACATTTTAACCAACAATTTTTTGCCACTTAATGAGGCTACATGGATTCCCCCGGTTGTCAAACATCCGCTAAACTTATGTTGATGGGTTTTGGACTGCCGCTCTACATTCGGCCTACTTATCGACGATTCGCATACGTCGTGGCCCTGATGACTTTGCGCGACTGCGGTGCCTTATTCGTTAGATGACATCTAGTGTGTCCGCCGCATTAACAGGCTCTCCGCAAGTGGTCTTAACCTATCTCCATCATTAGCGTCTGCAATGACCCGGTGGGTTTAACTCTTTATGCTGCTTAAGTTTCTACTTAAGCAGCATAGTTTTCATATTCTGTTTGATTGTGTAAAAGCGACCATATAATTCGTGCGTTCTTCGCGGCAAGTGCCACTATCGCTCGGTTCATACCTCTTCGTTCCAGAACGCCGCGACACCACTGACTTAACTTATCTTGCTTGTCGCCAAGGTTGGCAATCACGGTCCTTGCGCCATGAACTAATAGTGTTCGTAAGTATTTATCACCGTGTTTGGTTATTCGGCCTAAGCGAGGTTTTCCTCCTGTGGAATATTGCTTTGGTACGAGTCCTAGCCAAGCAGAGAAATCACGGCTTTTATCAAATTGAGAACCATTGCCTATCGAAGCAAGTATCGCAGTAGCGGTTTGCGGCCCAATACCTCGAACTTTCATCACTCGTTGAACATTAGCGCTGACCTTAGCAAAAGAGTCGAAGACTTGTTCAGTATCGGCGATACGTTGATTCAACTCTCCAAGGTGGTGATAAGCATCGGCAATCACCGTTCTTGCGAGATGTGGCAGTTCATTTTCTGCATCTTCAAGCATTAAGGGAATCTGTTTCATCAATGAAGAGCGACCAACGGGAATGATCAACCCGAACTCAGAAAGTAGGGCGCGCATGCGATTCATAAGCGCGGTGCGTTCACGAACCCAATGCTCTCTCATTCTATGTACCGATAAGATGGCTTGTTGCTCGGGGGATTTTACGGGTACAAAGCGAGTTGATGGACGCTGAACAGCTTCGCAGATAGCGACTGCATCATTAAGGTCGTTCTTCCCTTTAGTTCGATAAGGAACCACGTATTTAACGGCCATGATACGGACGTCATGCCCAAGTTTATTGAGTGTTCTTGCCCAATAATGTGCACCACCACACGCTTCAACGCCTATACGCATGAGTGGCATATTTGCTATTGTACTCAGTAGTTTAGAGCGAGTTACCGACTTATGAAGTATGACCTTACCATTTTGGTCTACGGCATGAAGACTAAAGTGGTTTTTAGCTAGGTCTATACCGCAGAAATAAGAATAATCAGACATGGTGCCTCCGATGCATTTAAGTACCACATAAGTGTGGCAGATCCTCGGTAGGGGGAATCCATGTCATTCGTTAGTTGCTATTGGCCGTAGCATGTATTCAATTGGAAATTATGAGAGTTAAGAAATGGAAGATAGTGACATTATTGATCTAACTGTTGAAACGTTAGATACGATAAAAACTTTACTCAATGAAACGACATATCAAGGTTTAGGTGGTGAAATTCAAGTTCACTATAGTATGACTCCTGATTTTTTAGCATGGGCTTCCGTTTCGTCAAAACCTTGTGAAGCTCCAATGCATTATGTAAATCTAACATATGAGATGGCAGTCGTTTTATATCGTGATGTTGAAGAATACTACGATTATATTGAAAGTGGAGTCGATAACCCTAAATTGGACATTTTATTCCCAGAAGTAGACTATCCAAAGAGTTTATCTACCCAATCCTCTAAAGAAGAATGCTGTAAGAATATGTTCATAAGTGCTTTAACGTGGGTGTTTTATCATGAACTTGGACACTTAGTGCAAGAGCATGGAGAAGTACGCCAAAACTATGGATGTAGCACCGGAACAGATGTAATCGATTGTTCAGTTGATTCCACTGAGCCACTAGAAGGGAAGGCTAGTGCAGTTTCTCATGTTACCGAAATCGCTGCGGATTTCTTTGCTACCTATTGTTGCTTAATGGCGTTGTTACAACACTTCAAGGGAGCCCGCTTTGAAGAAGAACTTAGAGCTTTCTCTGCTGCATTGGCTTTAGTTCTTTACAGATTTCATGGTACTCGACCAATTGAAGCAGTAACAGAGCCTATAGGTACACATCCAGATCCGTTAGTTAGACTAGAGCAAACTCAGCCTTTAATTGTTGAGCTTCTTTCAAAATTGGATTTGAAAAAAGAATTAGGTTCCGATTTAACTCGAAACGATTTAGTTTACCTAACTGGTTGGGCGAGTTATTCCATAGGTATATTTTGGCTAAGAAAGAATCATATTACAGATATACCGGATTATTACTTTATCTCGGGTAGTTTGCAGCGACCGGGGATGCTTTCCTATCACCGTTGTCTACTTGATGTTTGGGATGAGATAAAGCCGGAAATTGATAAAATCAAAAGGCTAGATAGCGATTACTCTGAGTTTAGATTTAGTGATCAATATCGTGAAACGCTATTAGAACTAGATAAAACTGAAACTAGCAACTAACAAATAATTTAAGAGTGATTCAGCACGCTTGGCATTTTTGGTTTGGTTTTAGATCTGTGTTTACGATGGTCAAATAAAGTGCTGTGGTCGCGTGCTTCACACCTTAATTGGGCTACATGGACTCCCTCTTTTGTCAACAATAGCTCCCACTGACAACAGTGGATCGGAC
>NZ_JBFRST010000117.1:0-864 GCF_041473705.1 Vibrio sp. 10N.222.55.B11 | reverse complement strand
AAGTGCCACGGGCGGATAACAGGCGGCTCTATACCAACGGCACACCATGACATACACACCTCAATGCTCAAGAAGGACATCGTTATGCTTATCAAACCCCTTCAAAATTTTTTACTCAACACCTTGACGCTTTTACGCCTCATTCCAAGTGATGTGATACACATCAAACAGCTAGACCACTATCCCGACATCACGAAAAGGCTGGATGAATATCGAGAGCTGATAGAAAACATTGAGAAACAGACTCACTACTTTAGTAGTGAGTAAGGTATGTGGTCGAAACACCACGCTTTGCTGCACGATAAATACCTTCAGTACTTACTCACGCTGCGCAATCCATCACCACAGCAGATGCGCCACTTACGCGAAAGACCCAAGTGTGTAACCTCTTAATCGCTTTGCCGCACTTAACCAAGGCCTATGATGATGAAAAAAACATGGCTTTACGTCATTACCCTAACGCTGCTTGCTCACCTCCATCCCGCTCTTGCTCAGGAACCTCCTCCAGGGTGGCGATGGTACAACGAACCAAAAGCAAGGCCCGACAAACCCAAACCAAAGCCACTGCCAAATAACACTCAAACGACTGTCTCAAGCCCTAAAACGTTATCGGCGACCGAACAAATGGCCTGGTTTCACTCGGTGCATATCGAAGCGCAAAACGATGCCGTCCTTCACCCTAAAGATAAAGACAAGTTAGCGAGATTTTTAGCGTTGAATCATTTTATCACGGACCAAACCGACCAATTAGGCATGACCTTTAAAGCGCTGCTGCTCGAAAGACCTGAGTTCTCTTACACCAAAGACCATCCGACAGAGCAAGCGGCAAGACAAGTGTATTTAGCACTGGAGGATAAGAAGAAA
>NZ_JBFRST010000116.1:0-486 GCF_041473705.1 Vibrio sp. 10N.222.55.B11 | reverse complement strand
TTTCTTCTTATCCTCCAGTGTTAAATACACTTGTCTTGCCGCTTGCTCTGTCGGATGGTCTTTGGTGTAAGAAAACTCAGGTCTTTCGAGCAGCAGCGCTTTAAAGGTCATGCCTAATTGGTCGGTTTGGTCCGTGATAAAATGATTTAACGCTAAAAACTTCGCGAGCTTGTCTTTATCTTTGGGATGAATGGCCGCGTCGTTTTGCGCTTCAATATGCACAGAGTGAAACCAGGCCATCTGTTCGGTCGCCGATAACGTTTTAGGGCTTGATACGGTGGTTTGAGTGTTGCTTGGTAGCGGCTTAGGTTTGGGCGTTACGGGCATTGCCTTTGGCTCGTTGTACCAGCGCCACCCAGGAGGGGTTTCTTGAGCAAGAGCTGGATGGAGGGGAGTAAGCAGCGCTAGGGTAATGACGCAAAGCAGAGGTTTTTTCATCATCATAGACCTTGATTCCGTGGAGGCGGTTATCCGCCCGTGGCACTT
>NZ_JBFRST010000115.1:0-4194 GCF_041473705.1 Vibrio sp. 10N.222.55.B11 | reverse complement strand
GGGTCAGTCTAGAGAGACCGCCCCAGCGACTTAGGATTTTAGGTTGAGGGGATAGACAAAAGAGTACATTCGTAGCTAATTGGCTTCAATTCACACTCAATCAATCTTCCACTTATCTCAAAATAAACCATAATGAGTTGAGTTGCACAAATCTATAATCTAGAATCCACGCCTCATATTGACTACCATTGTAATGTTAATTAATTTACGACGTACCATTGAGCTAATGAAACTAAGGGCGAAGGGATGGACTATCGACAGCTGGCAAAGATATTCACTAGTGCCAATATAACTAAAGTAGCTCAAGGGGATCTTAGTTTTATTTACGGTATTATTTCTAATTTCTCAAGTCTTGAAAACCTTAATACCTTGGCAGAAATCTATGAAGAGGCATATAAGCTCCTCTGTAAACATTATCCAAATGAATACGTAGTTAAAAATATCATAGCTAACAATATCTTAATTGGTACTCACTCCATGAACACTGCAAGCATGCTCAGTGAGCTTAGAGTTGGGGCTAACAAGGCAGATTGTGTCATTATAAATGGTTCATCTACTTGCTATGAGATAAAAACAAAATACGATTCATTAAAAAGGCTCCCCGAACAATTAGCCTCTTATACTCTCGCATTTGATAAGACATACGTTGTGGCTCATGAAGCTCATCTAGAGTCTCTACTTAGGATTCATTCTGAAAACCCTACGTTTGGGATAATGGTGTCAAATACTCGCAATAATCTAAGCAAAAAAATTGCTGCTCCAAAGAATGAATCTTTTGATGTGGATCTTATGTTTCATACCTTAAGAAAAGAAGAATATAAAGATATCGTCCGAGATATTACCGGACAAGACCCCGATTACCCTGCAACAGAGTTATTTACTGAATGTAAAAAAATTTTTTGTCGATTAGAAGAAAGAGAAGCTAACAGTCAGTTTAAAAGAGTATTAAAAAAACATCGAAAAAACGATCATAATTTTATCGATGAACTACCCAGATCAATGAAAAACCTAGGAATAAGCTACAAGATTCACAAAAAAAACAAATCGAATATCATATCATCACTGTTGAAATGCAACTTATTTAATAGTGAGGAACAAAATGTACTTTCCATACCTGAGAGGCAAACAGTTTGAATTGACAGCCTTAAAAGAAGTAGCGCCTAGGCTCCAACAAGGAAAAATTCATCCGATTATAGAACCAGTTAACGATAATATTGACAAACTTTGCAGTGCGGTGAGCATACTTAATACTCATGGAGTAACGCCCCACATCATTGTGAACCCCGAAGTTGGCGACTTAGCAAGTGACTCTCCTGACTATTTAAGTCTTCTCGTGTCGCAGAAAAACGTTTCATTTATCCCATGTGTCCGTATACATAACCAAAATGTTGCTCACACACAAACATTTCTTGACCAGTTAATCCGTGATGGAGTCAGTTTTTCTTTGTATTTGCAGGAGGACATTCAGTTCAATATAAATGTGTATACATCAAACTCTGTTGCTAACTTGATTTTAAACCAAAATAGATATTCCCATACATTTTCGAACTCCCTTCCCCGTTGTGTAATTGTTAGTAGCTCATTCCCTGCAAAGAAAAGAAACGCAGATTATAACACCACTCCCCAATTTTTTTCGGATGCGCACCTAACCTACAAAACACCATTGGTCCAGCATCAAATTGGCTTCGGTGACTATCTAACAATCGACGATGCTTGGAGTACAAGCGGGGGGCCTGCATTTGTAATTGCACTACATGTTACTTATATCGATGGAAACAGTCAGAATATGTATGTAAAACATAGTTTGTCGACTTCCAACCCCAATGACCAAAGTGACCCAGCTGGTAAATTTAAAGAGGCTTTACAGGCAATGATCCAGTTTGCAAACCAAACGCCAAGCTTGGATCAAAACACTTTAGGTTTCCAACAATATATAACTATTTTTAACAACAAAACGTATCATGGATTAGGCGTTCCGAAAAAACTAAGCATGATGCATCATATCGAAACCATATGTAATTACCTATAAAACGTATTGTAGTATCTAATTTCTATTAAAAAGAATCGTAGACTGAAATCAGGCTAGCCAAAAATGATTTTGACTGGCCTGATTTTTTATATTTTGCTCACATCCCCAACTAACTCTGACACATTAGCACTTACCTCTCTCAACCTACTCGAAGCCAAATGAGCATACCTAGTCGAAGTTTGGGGGGATTGATGCCCTAATAAATGCTGAACATCATAGAGCGTGGCGTTACCACTGTTTATGAGGATCGAAGCGAAAGAGTGCCTGAGGTCATGTATGCGCATATCATCATATATACCTGCTGCTTTCTTGATTCGAGCGAATGCCTTCTTCGGATGTGCGATAGGTCTACCGGGTGCATCTCCGGCAAAGATATAGGGGTTCTTACGTATCTGAAATCGTCGTTGGTCATTTATCACCTCCTTAGCTAAATTATTTAGCAGAACTGTTCTCGATAAGCCCGATTTTGTGTGGGGAAGAAATAGGCTCCAATTGCCGTCGTCGTCGACGGTAAGACAGTCCCACTTAGAGTTAGTAATCTCACCAATTCTCATCCCAGTAAGCAGTGCGCATTTTAAGGCATTCCCTTGGGTGCGATTGGGTTCCTCATTACATGCCTTGATGAAAGATGAAACCTCTTTGCGGTTCAGGAATCTGTTTCTTAGATTGTTCTCCTTAAGCTTCCTTATGTACTGTCCCGGATTCTTGTCCACGAATCCCCACTCCATTGCTAATCTGAACATTCTAAGGGCTAGGGAACGCAATCTGTTCACCGTGGATGGTTTCCTTGTTTCTAGAACTCCATCAAGTAGCTTTTGAATGTCTTGTTGATTGATATCGGTGATGCTTTTCTTGCCCCATTTAGGGTAGAAATGTAGCTTTAAGTTACCGACATCATTCTTAGCAGTGAGTTTGTTCATGCGGGCATAGGGTAAGTAGTGTTCTTCCGCAAATTCCTGAAAACTAAGTACATTGGATTTTTCATCCCTCATAGCCTTGGGGTCATTACCTAGAGCTATCTCTCGCTTGTGGTCATTGGCTATCTGTCTAGCAGTGTTGATATCTAGCGCAGGGTATTCACCAATTTGTAACGATTTCTTTTTCCCGAAATAGGTGTATCTGAATAGGAACCTACGTCTCCCTTGTCTATTAATTATAATTTTCAGGCCGCTACAGAGCTCATCCGTATACTCAGTTTCTTTACTTCGACTTGTCGACGGCGTCGGCGGTAATGAATCAAGTTGGCGTTTATTAAATTTGAATTTACGTGATTGCATCAGTCCCCCTTATTCATCTGAGATTGAGAAATATTGATGTAATTCAGTGCGGAGTGTCTTAGGCATCAGTAGGTAGAGCCCCTTACCACTGTCCTCGATAATACTTAGGGATATAGAAGCTCCGTAATCTAGATCATCTTCGAATTCGGTATAGGTTAGGGCTCGTTTCAGCAGTTCGATATCGTCGACGACGACAGCGTTTAGCTCATTAATTGAGGTGAGGAACCAGAGTTCACATTGCAGTTCATCCCATGCCTGTTGGGTTTCTGTTTCATCGTGAAATGGTTCAGTGAGTATGGCTTTGACTTGCTCTTGTAGAGGAATTGGGAGATTTGGTAGTTGTTGAATAATAGTGATCTTGTTCATATTAAAATTCCATGATTATCAATATCATAGATTTAATATGTTTTTGATTCTTTAAATGATTCGGGCATCTAATATTATAGATGTAAGTAAGAAAACCATAAACGCAGGTAGGAAACATGTCTTTAACCAGAATTGGATACAGTCATATCGATAAAGAATACAAAGGTGTTGACTTCATCATAGAAGCTGATGAATATCTATGGGATTTTGTTGTGAGCCAGTTGTTCGAGCAAGAAAATATAGATCTAAATGAATATAATTCGACAAGAATATTAAATTCTGACCTAGAAAGCCCGTATACGACTTGGTATACGACCCAAAGTATTGAGGTTGTAGTGAGTCCAGATCAAGTTCCTAGGAATTTTTATCGTTGGTTGGAAGGTCAAGGCTTCAATCTTATCGCTAATCCGGGCTTGCAGTCGGAGGATGATGCCCAACTGCTTTATGACCTCCAAGACATTTTTGCATCTTGTGATTAACCTAAAATCCTAAGTCGCTGGGTCGGTCTCTCTAGACTGACCC
>NZ_JBFRST010000114.1:0-2161 GCF_041473705.1 Vibrio sp. 10N.222.55.B11 | reverse complement strand
TGTCGGGTGGACGACACTTGTTACCAAGTGCCGTCTCCCTAAGAACCCAGCGTGCAACTTTCACTGCACTAGGCTCAAGCCTCCACAAAGGCATCAAATGATACCCAGCAACTTATAACGCAGTCGGGACAGGCTCTTTCCAAGAGTTACGGGCTAGCCTTTTGGACTTTCTCTTTGCCAAGTACTCTTGGTATTGAGGGTCAAATGGTGTCGCTCCATTTCGGATTTTCACATGTCTTTCTATCGGCACTTTAGCTATTTGGAACAGATTGAACTGGCAATCCATATCCATGATCTTCTGCCAACCGTGAAACTGCCATTGCCCTTTACGGTTGATGAAGTATTTTAGGGCGATCCAAGTTTTAGACTTTGTTGGATGACGCCTTTTAGCCCAGTGCCATAACGTATGGAATAGTTTGTGACCGACATAACCGAATATCTGTTTTGCCACGCAGTGTCGATAGTAGTTCGACCATCCCCTGAGTTTCGGATTTATCAGTTTGATAAGATCATTCACTGGAAGGGTTACGTGCTTTTTGATGAGTTCACGCAGATTACTTAAGAACATTAACGTGTTGGATTTACTCGGCTTAATGAGCAATTTTCCTTTATACTTCCTATGATTAAAACCTAGGAAATCAAAGCCATCATTGATGTGAGTGATGTGCGTTTTCTCTTCGGAGAGTGTTAAGCCTCTTTCCGCTAAGAAGTCAGCAATCAACGGTTTGATATCGTTCTCAAGCACTTCCTTTGAAGCGCAAGTGACGACGAAATCGTCGGCGTATCCAATAAAATTGGCTCTTGCTCCCTTTTTGAGAGCGGTAGACTTAATTTGCTGTTCGAGACCAGAGAGAGTCATTAACATCAAGGTTGGGGATATAATCCCACCTTGAGGCGTACCTTCATCGGTGTCGTAAAATAGCCCTTTGTCTACAAAGCCAGACTTTAGCCATTGTCCCAACATACGCTTGTCAACGGCAACATTGTCCATCAGCCATTGATGCCCGATTTTGTCGAAACAGGCTTTGATGTCCCCTTCAAGAACCCATTGCGCTGAACGCTTTTGACTCAAGCAGATAAAACACTGCCCGATAGCATCAGCGGTGCTTCGCCTTGGTCGAAAACCGTAACTGTTAGGGTCTGCAAGGCTTTCCGACACAGGCTCCAATGCTAATAGGTGAAGCGCTTGTAGCGCTCTATCTATCATGCACGGGATACCCAGTGGTCGAAGTTTGCCATTCTTTTTGGGGATATAGATACGCTTGAGCGGTCTAGCTTGATAAGCTTTTCGACTCATTTGATTCACTGCTTTCATACGGCGTGTATCTGTATTCCAGATAACACCATCTATTCCAGACGTTTTACTGCCTTTGTTTTGAGATACTCGCTTAACAGCAAGAAGTTTTGCTGAACGCGAGTGAGTCAGTATCCATTGCAAAGCTTTCACTTTGCCGTGTTTACCTTCTCGAGTTGCCTTTGCGATACGCATCTGGAGCTTTAATACATGCGCTTCAACGGTTTTCCAGTCGATTGACTGCCATTGAGCGCTGTCAGGAGAGGCACTAATCTCTTTTGAAATCATCATTTGCGTTTCTCCTTGAATAAAGTTCTTCATATTCTCTCGCAACGGGAGACCAGTCGGAAGTGGGCTCACTTTCGTGACCAGACACAAGTCTGTATCTGCATCGTTACAATGCAGCCTTCGCTTTTTCCAACCTCCTATACCTGCATCACTATCGGCCACAAAGGCTTTCCCAAAGGGAGTGATACAGGCTTACCGTGTTCCGTATGTCGCGCAATGTCAGGGTAGATGCCCGCTATGGTGCGAAGAGTTCAATGATCACGAAAGAGCATGGGGCAATCTCTTTCCGACTCTCATGCCTTTTGGCTACAGCGTATTAACCACTTCCGCTGTTTCATCACATAACGCACCTTACGCGGATTTACTTATGTTCATCATACTGACTACCTAGCACTCACCCGATTGTGGTTATCAGGAGGATCGTCCTCTCACGATTTAGATCCCGATTGGCAAATGCCACCCTTCGTTACATTGTCAGAGCCGCTACTTTATTCAGGCTCCTAGGTTCATCTGGTGATACAAATGGTTCACTCGTTAAGCGGTGAACAGCGCTTCATACGACTTCACGTCGCACGCCCC
>NZ_JBFRST010000113.1:2333-2785 GCF_041473705.1 Vibrio sp. 10N.222.55.B11 | reverse complement strand
CATCTGTATCACCAGATGACCCTAGGATTCTGAATAAAGCAGCGAATCCGACAATGTAACGAAACTCGGTTATTAAACCGAGTGGGAACTGAATCGTGAGAGGACGTTCTTCCTGATAACCACAAATCGGGTAAGTGCTAGGGTGTCAGTATGATGAACGTAAGTGAATCCACGTAAGGCGCGTTATGCGATGAAGCAGCGGAAGTGGTTAATACGCTGTGGCCAAAACGGCAATGAGAGTCGGAAAGAAGTTGGACAGTACTCTTTCGTGATCGTTGTATTCTCCGCACTATAGTGGGCATCTAACCTGATATTGTACGCAACATACGGAACAGGGTAAGCCTGTATATCTCCCTTTGGGAAAGTAGTCTGCGAAGATTGCCGATAGGTGTGCAGGTAAAGGAGGTTAGAAAAAGCAAATGTCGCTTTGTAATGAAGTGGATACAGGTTTA
>NZ_JBFRST010000113.1:0-1575 GCF_041473705.1 Vibrio sp. 10N.222.55.B11 | reverse complement strand
ATCAGAAGTTAGTGCCTCTCCTAATGGCACTCAGTGGCAATCCATCGATTGGAAAGCCGTCGAGTCGCACGTGTTAAAGCTTCAAATGCGCATTGCAAAAGCAACCCGAGAGGGAAAACACAGTAAAGCAAAAGCTTTGCAGTGGGTCTTAACGCACTCCAGAGCAGCTAAATTACTGGCTGTGAAGCGAGTGTCCCAAAATAAAGGCAGTAACACTCCTGGAATAGATGGTGTCATCTGGAATACGGATGCTCGTCGAATGACCGCTGTGAATCAATTGAATCGAAAAGGCTATCGAGCTAAACCTCTCAGACGCGTCTACATCCCGAAAAAGAATGGCAAACTCAGACCTCTAGGCATTCCATGTATGATAGATAGAGCGCAACAAGCGTTGTATCTGCTTGCTTTGGAGCCAATTTCGGAAACAGTAGCAGATCCAAATAGCTACGGTTTTCGCCCTAACCGCAGTACGGCAGATGCAATTCAACAATGCTTCAAATGCCTGTGTCTTAAGCGTTCAGGTCGTTGGGTTTTAGAGGGTGACATTAAGGCTTGCTTTGACATGATCGGGCATGAATGGCTACTTGAACATGTTCAAATAGACAAAAGGATGCTGAAGCAGTGGTTAGGCTCAGGCTATATCGATAAGGGCTTGTTCTACCGAACTTCGGAAGGAACTCCGCAAGGCGGAATTATCTCCCCAACGCTTATGTTACTGACACTTGCGGGTTTAGAAAGACTCGTAAAAGAAGTGGCTAAGAAATCGGGAGAACGAGTTAACTTTATAGGTTATGCGGATGATTTTGTGATAACGGGTTCATCAAAAGATGTTCTTGTTAACGAAGTCAAACCACGACTGATTGATTTTCTAAAAGAGAGAGGGTTGGCACTCTCTGAAGAGAAAACGCACCTTACTCATATAGATGATGGCTTTGATTTTCTGGGCTTTAACCTCAGGAAGTACAAAGGAAAACTGCTCATCAAACCGAGTAAAACTAACGTTCTCTCCTTCTTGGGAAACTTGCGCGAACTCATTAAGAAGCACGCAACAATGCCAGTCAATGATCTTATCAGACTATTGAACCCTAAACTGAAGGGTTGGGCGAATTATTATCGCCACTGCGTTGCAAAACGTACTTTCGGTTATCTCGGTCATCAAATCTTCTGGCTACTGTGGCGATGGGCGGTAAGACGCCATCCTACTAAATCAAAAGACTGGGTAAGGCGCAAATACTACATGAACAGAAGTGGTGGTTGGCAATTTCATGGTTGGCAGAAAATTGCGAATATGGACTGTCACTACAACTTGGCTCAAATAGCGAAAACGCCAATTAAAAGACATGTGAAGATCCGAAGTGCGGCTACACCGTTCGATCCTCAGCACCAAGATTACTTGGCAAAGAGGAAACCGAAAAAGGAAAGCCGTCACTCTTGGTTTGATCCTGCTTTGACTGCTATCTAGGTTGCTGGGTAACGTAATACGCCTTAGCGGAGGCTTGAGCCGTATGCAGTGAAAGTTGCACGTACGGTTCTTAGGAGGGTGGCACTCGGCAACGAGTGTCGCCTATCCGACAA
>NZ_JBFRST010000112.1:0-8860 GCF_041473705.1 Vibrio sp. 10N.222.55.B11 | reverse complement strand
ACTTTACGGGGTCACTTCAATCACTATTGGAGCTTTTTGCTTATTTCATAATATCGAGACCAACATTAACGCCAGCTAAACATTCGCACTTCATTACCTTCTTCAGGTGTCTTAGGAATGTTTAAAGACAACGCCAAAGAAACCGCCGCCATCGCAGCACCAATATAGAAAACCGTTGCAGGAGAAGACAACCAAATCACACCAAACACGACAGGAATAACGACTGCGGCAATATGGTTGATGGTGAAAGAGACACCAGCGGTTGATGCCATGTCAGCCGGATCTGCAATTTTCTGAAAGTAAGTTTTGATCGCTAGTGCCAATGCAAAGAACAAATGATCGACCACGTAAAGTGCTGCCGCCCACTCTGCGTTTTGCACTAAGCCATAACCGACAAATACACCAATCAAACCGACATACTCGAAAATCAGCGCCTTACGCTCACCCACCACACCAATAAATCGACCAATACGTTTTGCGAACAAGAAGTTAAATAGGTAGTTGATTAAGAACAATAGCGTTATGTCAGCTGCCGAGTAACCGAATTTCTCTACCATCAGAAAGCCTGCAAACACGGTGAAGATTTGTCTTCTCGCACCGCTCATAAACGTTAGCGCGTAGTAGAGCCAGTAACGCTTCCGCAGTACCAACTTCTTATTCTGTGGCGTCTTGGTTTGAAACTCAGGGAAGCCAAAGGTCATCACCAAAACTAAAACAAAACCAATTCCGCCAGTGATGCCATACACCCAAGCAAAGTCGAGTTTGAGTTGCTCTAACATCACCCAAATAGAGCCATAAGTGATTAAAGATGCCAACGCGCCAACGGAGATCATCTTACCTAGCATCTCTGGCGCTTCTTCTTTACTCAACCATTGCAGTGACAAAGACTGCTTCAGCGTTTCAAAATAGTGAAAGCCCGTCGACATTAAAATGGTAGTCAGCAACAATCCAGTGAGTGAGGGGAACAGACCCGTAATCGCGGTGCCTACAGTGAGCATCGCCAGCGATATCAACATGAAGCGTTGCTCACGAATGAATGCCAACACAAACACTACGGTAAACGCTAAGAAACCCGGGATCTCACGCACACTTTGCAGCAAGCCAATATCCGCACCATCAAAGTTCGCCTTCTCAATCACGAAGTTATTAAGTAAAGCCATCCAGCTCGAAAACGCGATCGGTACAACAATCGAAATCAGTAATAAAAAGTTTTGCGGCGTTTTCCAGCTCGCGGTTCTATCGAACATTGACGGACTCCTGTTCGTCTAATTGAGTGAGCACTCGTAAGGTCAACTGCTCAGTATAAGGGTTAATCTTCCAATGCTCTGGGCTCCAGCCTTTTACGAAACGTTGGAAATCGGCCCACGCCACGTAAAACATTGGTCGCCATGCTGCTTCTACCTCATCAAATGAAAGGTGTGGCTGATAGTACGCCAATGCCTCTTTCAAGTGTCGGAAGTAAATATCCAGTACCTGTGGCTCAAGTTCAGCGCAGTCTTGCGGCCTCACCGCACTACTCATGAACAAAGCGACATCTTTCATCGCACAACCATGGCCCACATATTGGAAATCGACCGCAGCCGCGCGCTCGCTTTCAGAATCAAAACAAAAATTGGCGAGCTTGGCATCGCCATGGACTAAGGTTTGATATGGACATTCTTTTAATAAACGGTCGATGTGCTTGGCTTGGTTCTTCAATGGTAAATCAGCCAAGGCATTGAGTTCATCAGGGCGTGTATCTAGATGCCAATAAGTACCGACTTGCCACAATGATGACAACTGCTCTTGATTGATATTGATGTGCTTTGCGTGAAAGTTAGCAAGCCATTTAAGGCAAGCATTACGTTGTTTTTGCTCTTCTCTTGTGTAACTAGATGCCTGATAGTCAGAAGCAGCAAGCACATCAAACTGAGAGATCAACGGGAAGCCAATATCCGCTAAGTCTTGCATCACTATCAGCCACTCATTCTCTTCTAGTTCACATTGCAGCCCAACAGGTACAGGGCAGCGCTCGTCCCATTGTTGGGTGAATGACTGATACCAAGCTGTTTCCACTTGGTAAGAGTGTACCTTTCGTTGGTGAGAGAGTTTGGTATTCCAACCCTTTGGGTGTTCAGCTTTATCTGGCAACGCGACATGTTTAACAATCACACTCTTGAGTTCCGCACTGCTTTCTTGAGAAAAGACTAAGCGAACTAACTCGCCATATCCACCCCATAGGCGTTGAATCACTTGGACATCAAACCCTTCATGACAACCCAGCGAGGTCGCTATTTTTTGATAAAGCTCATTTTGATAAAACTCTTGTTGATAAAGCTCTGGCTGATTTTGACTTGAACCCGCTTCAGGTTGAGCTCGATTATTCGACGATATTGATTGAGACATATTACTCGTTGTTATGCTTTATCAGATAGAAGGTGTGACCACTGTGGCTGCCTATTCATGTAGTGAACCACATAGCTACAAACCGGCACAATTTTGAAGCCCGCTTGTTCAATTTCAGGCAATACCGACTCCATCATCACCTTCCCAAAGCCCTTGCCTTGCAGTTCATCAGGAATGCGTGTCGACGTGATATGTAGTACATCGCCATCCTTTTTATACTTAACTACCGCAAACTGATCTGGTTCTAACTCAACTGTGATCTGGTTCACATCTTGATCCCATTTAACTGCCTGCATTCTCAACTCCTGCAAATAATGGATACGACAAACAATTAAAGTTTGAAGTATGAATTCCTTGTAATAGACTAACGCAAGTGCATATAAATAAAACTAAGTACTTACAATCAAAGAAAATATTATTATAGCGTGTGGTTATAAATAAAATTCAAACCAATTAAAAGCACTCTATAAATTGCGTTAGTACACCTACTAAATCTAGCACGTAACAACCCCTTGTTAGCAAGTTATCAATATCTAACAGACGCATGTTGGCGCATGGAGAACATATAATGAACGCACCCCTGAAGAAGCCTTTGGAGCATAATCAGGCACTTCAAGACCCTCGTAATCGCACCGTTTCCACTATCAATAGCACTGATGCACTGGCCATGATTGAGCACGGCAGTGAGCTGACATTAAATGTCTCGACTCCCGTTGGCACGAAGTTTCTCGCCACCACCAGGTTTATCGGAACGCACAGTGATAACTGTATTGTGGTTGAGGTTCCCGAGGTATCCAATGAAGATCTGAACTTTTTCTTTCAAGAAGGTTTTTGGATGACCGCTCGTGCGTATTCTCTACGAGGTGAAGGCGCGCTTATCCACTTTAGAAGCCAAATTCACCATAAGATTGGTGAACCCTTCCCTATTCTTGTACTTTCAACACCAAGCACGATGCAAGTGACTCAGCTGCGTAAAGAAACACGCTATGAAGTGAATCTGGCTTCAAGAATCATCTTCAACGACCAGCGAGCAAACTGTGAGATAAGAGACTTATCGAAAAGTGGTTGTCGTTTCGTTACCTCACCAACCTCTCGTGCGATTCAGATTGCCGATCGCGTGTCTATTGAGATAACCCCTGAGAACTACAATGGCCCACTGATTCCGCCATTGCGAGGCATCGTCTGTAATTTACAGAAATCGACGCACTACGCTCGATACGGTGTCGAATTTGATGATATTGGCAGAGCTAACGCCAAACACTTATTGGCAAAACTGAAGTTCGATGGCACCAAGCTTTGCTTACGAAATGGGTAACGCCTTTTAACACGAGACTTTCACCGAATACAGCAAGCTGACCAACTACAATTAGTTCACTGGCAAACTAAACCTCAACCAACAAAAAAGCCATCGACTCTAGAATCGATGGCTTTTGCGTTTTGGCTGTTTGTTTATTTGTTTAGCTATCTAGATATTCAAACTATTTGCGCAGTGCGTTCAGTTTAGCTTGGGCGATACCAAAGATAGTATCAATTGGATAGCTACCCTCATCACTTGCTTCACCAGCGGCTTTGCCTGTGAACAGCTCAATCGCCTCTGTTACATGGTCAATCGCCCAGATATTAAACTCGCCCTTTTCAACCGCTTTCACGATATCGCTACGCAGCATCAGGTTGTGAACATTTGAACGCGGGATGATCACCCCTTGTTCGTTTGAACGCCCTTTGATTTCACACACATCAAAGAAACCTTCAATTTTCTCGTTCACACCACCAATAGGCTGAGACTCACCAAACTGGTTCATCGAGCCTGTAATCGCGATGTCTTGACGGTTTGGCTGCTTAGAAAACGCTGACACCACCGCACAGAACTCAGCCATACTCGCACTGTCACCATCGACGCCACCATACGATTGTTCGAAGGTGATGTTAGTGGTGAGCGGGACTTTGGCTGTCTTGCCAAATACGGAAGAAAGGTAAGCCGACAAGATCATCACGCCTTTTGAGTGAATGCTGCCACCTAGGTCTACGTTTCTTTCAATATCAATCACTTCACCATCACCGTAAGCGGTGGTTGCCGTGATTCGGTTCGGCGCACCAAACATATGATCCGTCGTGCTGAGTACAGACAGCGCATTCACTTGCCCAACCGCTTGACCATCAACATGGATTAGCGTTGTGCCGTTAGTGAAGGTTTCCATCACACTGTCTTGCAGTCGTCCGACACGCATCTGTTGGTTAGATAACGCTTGGTCGACGTGTGTTGCTCGAATCAGGTTCGACTTTGAACCTCTCGCCACGTAGTTTGACTCACGAAGCAGATTAGCAATGTGTGCCGAGTGCAGAGACAATTTACCTTGGTCACCCGCCTGACGAGAGCTGTGCTCAATGATGCGAGCGATCGCTTTACGGTCACAATGCAGCATGTTGTTGTCGTGCACGATACTCGAAATAAAGCGCGCGTAGTGCATTTCAGAATCGGGAGTACGCTTCATCTCATCTTCAAAATCGGCCGTCACACGGAACAATTCACCAAACTCTGCATCGTAGTGTTGCAGCAGTTGGTAAGTTCGGTAGTCGCCAAACAGGATGATCTTGACGTCCAATGGAATCGGCTCTGGATCAAGCGATACCGCGCCCGTTAAGGTCACCTCTTTCTCTAATGAAGTGAAGCTCAATTGACGTGAACGCAGCGCTCGTTTCAAGCCTTCCCAAACGTACGGCTGCTCAAGTACCTTCACCGCATCCATCAGCAATACGCCACCGTTAGCTCTGTGTAAGCTACCTGCACGAATCAATGAGAAGTCTGTAAAGACAGTGCCCTTGAACGTTGCCGTTTCTACATAGCCAAACAGAGAGTGATAATTTGGATTCTCTTCCACCACGATCGGCAGAGTCTCCTCCTTTTGGCTCACAATCACGTTAACCTTGTAGCGACGCGGCATTTTCTTATCCAAAGAAGCGGTTGCAACTTCGGCTTGCTCAGTGCTCTCTTCTAAGAAGATGTCAGCGTTGTCGACAATGTCTTTACGCAGTGCCGTTAGGTACTTTTTAATGTCTGGATATTGGCTGTAATCCTTCTTCAATTGCTTGATGAAGTGCGTGATCACGTCTCGCGCCGTATCATCATTCAGTTTTTGAATTTTCTCAGTGTACGTTTCTTCAAGTTCCGTCAACTCACGAGAAATGGTTCGCAGACCGACTTCCAATCCATCAATGGTTTTATCGAACTGGTCTTGCTCTTCTGGCGAAAGCAGATCGAAGCTCTCTTCGGTATGAAGATCATCCCCATTCATGGCCACAAACTGGTAATCACCCTGAGTGGTGATCGTCAGGTTAATGCCCTTGTCTTTCGCTTCTTGGCTAATGCTTTCTAACGCGGCTTGTTGCTTAGCTGCTAATTGGTTTTTAAGCCTATCAGCACGGCTAAAGTACATCTCGTTATCAAACGCTAGAGGCATACCTTTCAGCAATTTACGCATTAGCTTTTCAATATCTTGCTTTAAGCTGCTGCCAACGCCACGAGGTAATTTCAGTACCTTAGGTGTACGAATATCTTCAAAGTTCGCGATATAACACCAATCAAAAAGCTCCTGCACTTCTTGAGGGTGACGGTTCAGATAGCGCAAGATCATGGTGCGTTTACCCAGACCATTTCGCCCTATCGCATAAATGTTGTAACCCTTTTCCTTGATTGACATCGCGAACTCAACGGCTTTTTGTGCCCTTTCCTGCCCGACGATTTCGTCAATTGGAGCCAGTTCTTTGGTCGACTTACATGGTAGCTTATCTAAATCCGCTACCTGATACAGCTGTTCTGTATTGAGTCTTTGCATCGCCATCGCCGCCTCCTTAGTCCTTCATTACTTGGGTGTAGATAAAATCAGTGTAGATGTAATTTCCTACAAATTTAGTGACTTACGCTACACAGCTGTTCAACTGAACAAATAACACACAATTTAAGCCATTTTTAGGAATAGCTCGTCATTTAATTCACCAACTTAACATGTGAATGATTTTAATTTGCAATTGATAATAAATATCATTAACATTTTCTGATATTATAAATTGAGGATGTGGATATGGAAATTGAACGATGCTGGATGCACTACCTAAAAGCTGAACAGTTAATGGAACAAGGTCACTGGCCAGAAGCACAACGCCTTTATGGTGATGTTCTAACCTCACTTCCTCATCACATCCAAGATGCAGCATACCAAAGCGATATCAAGCCTTGCCAATTTGCCTGCTTGCTTGCCGGGTTAAGAGACGCGAGCGTCGCTCAATCAGAGATACTCAACCGATTAGGTCAGCACCAACAAGCCTTCGATACCTTGAATCAATCTTACGCTCTGATGCAATTTATCTCTCTGGAGAACACTGAGCTGATTCAACGTACCTTTGGATTATTGGAAAAGCAGAGCGAAGGTTTGCTCAATCACCTGATCGCTTTTTGCAGCGCTCAGCGCAGTTCACATTGGATGCTCGAACTAGAACAAATTCAACGTGCTCATCACCATTTTGGGCAACTTAAAACCACGTCAGAAGTGAAATCTTCACCTAATGTCTTAAATTGATAAGGATATATCATGTCGGACCGGGCCATTCTTAAAGTCAATAACCTCTCCGTTAGCTTCACAACCAATGATGGAATCATTGATGCGGTAAAAAAGGTTAACTTTACCCTTAATTCTAGCGAAACCTTGGCCATTGTTGGTGAATCAGGTTCAGGTAAATCAGTCTCTTCTAACGCACTCATGCGTTTGCTCCCTGATAACGCCATCATTGATGCTCAATCTGAAATAGAATTTGAGGGGCAATCAATACTTGGCAAGACTGAACGAGAAATGCAGTCGATTCGTGGCGATAGAATCGGCATGATCTTTCAGGAACCGATGACCTCTCTCAACCCATACCTTCGCGTGGGCACACAAGTGGCAGAAGCCATTATGTGTCACCGCAATGTATCGAAATCAAAAGCAAAACAGCGTGTGCTAGAGCTCTTCAATCTTGTGCATTTACCAATGCCAGAACAAGCTTACAACAAGTATCCGCATGAGTTTTCAGGCGGTCAGTTGCAGCGCATCATGATTGCGATGGCTTTGATCAACGAGCCCGATATTTTGATTGCCGACGAACCCACCACCGCATTGGATGTGACCGTACAAGCGGAAGTGCTTTCTCTTATCAAAGAAATCCAAGGCAAGATGGGAATGGCAATTTTGTTCATCACCCATGACTTAGGTGTGGTGAAACACTTTGCAGACCGCGTGCTAGTGATGTGTAAAGGTGAGCTCGTAGAAGAAGGGATGACTCAATCTTTGTTCGATAGTCCTAAACATGATTACACAAGAATGCTCATTAACTCGATTCCGAAAGGCGCTAAGGTTCCTGTTGAGGCGACAGCCCCAGAACTATTGTGTGCTGACGACATCCGAGTTCAGTTCTTGGTGAAATCACACTTTATCAAGAGTAAAAGCCAGTACTTCGAAGCCGTAAAAGGCATTTCGTTGAATCTTAAGCAAGGCGAAACGCTAGGCATTGTTGGTGAATCTGGTTCAGGTAAATCAACCCTTGGACGTGCATTAATCGGCTTGCTGCCGAGTACCGGACGTATTGTTTACAAAGGCCAAGACGTTAGCTTATTAAATGATAAAGAGCGTCACAAGCTCAAGAAAGATGTCCAAATGGTGTTCCAAGATCCTTATGGTTCTTTATCACCACGCATGACAGTTGGGGAAATCATCACCGAAGGCTTAACGGTGCATCAACCTCATCTATCCAAGCAAGAACGTTTAGAAAGAGCGCGCAAAGCATTGATTGAAGTTCGCTTAGAGCCAAATTCAATAAACCGTTATCCACATGAGTTCTCTGGCGGGCAAAGACAACGTATCGCGATTGCTCGCGCACTGATTCTAGAGCCCTCTTTCATTTTGCTGGATGAACCGACTTCAGCACTCGATCGCTCAGTACAACTGACCGTGATTGACCTGCTGAAAGACATTCAAGCCAAGCACAATATCGGCTTCCTATTCATCAGCCACGATCTCTCGGTAGTGAAAGCACTGTCGGATCGCGTACTGGTGATGCAGAAGGGCGAAGTAATGGAAGAAGGGTCTGCAGAAGAGATTTTCAATGCGCCGAAAAACAACTACACCAAGAAATTAATCGCTGCGTCATTCGACTTAGAAGATAAATCGAAAAAAAATGCCGCATAAAGGGAACTAATCAACATTAACAGCGTCTTATAATTACATTCTGAATAATCTCCTAATGGATTGAAATCTAGAATGGATATAGCAAAACTGGTTTGGCCGCCAAAAGAGAAATGTCGCATGGATGCGACATTTTTCGTTTCTGGCGTATATGAAAAATCAACTCAGTGATTCGCGCCAGTGATTCGAACCAGTGATTATGAAGGTTTGCTAAAATTAACGGACTTTAAACAGAGTTCGCTGCAGGGCAAGATCATGAAAAA
>NZ_JBFRST010000111.1:0-988 GCF_041473705.1 Vibrio sp. 10N.222.55.B11 | reverse complement strand
AATGGCAAGGCTTTTTTACGTTCATTCATCAAGGAATTACCATGTCAAATAAGACCCTCTTTAATTCTGACCATCTACCGATATTAAAGAAACAATTACACACTATATTCGATCAACTTACCTTCGCTGAAATCATTCAGGGCAACGCCACCGAAAAAAACACATGGTTATCGATTTGCGCTCAAGCGGTAGGTTATGGCGACTGGGACGACTTAAAAGCGCAAGCAGTCACGCACCACGAGCCAACCCACAACATTCTATTTAACCAAGCATCCATCATTCCTTTCATCCAAAGTGTCAGAGTCAGCTTGGGGGAGCACATCGACAATATTGAAGGCTTTACCCATGTCATACTAAGAAACTTAACTACCGAAGAGTTAAACGCCATGAATGGCAATAAAGAAGAGCTTCCCCCCCTACCCAAAGCGCCAACGTCCTATACGTTAGAATTAGGACCGAATACGGCCTATGCCCGCGACCTTTTAGATTGGCTGTGGCCAAGAACAAAAAATTACCAAGTAGACCCTATCAACACTCAGTATCTAGCGCACATGAAAGAAAAGCGAATGAGCTTGAGCAAGTCTCAAGCAAAAGAGCGCGCTTTGGATGTTTACCCACACTCTGGCATGCTAATCAGAGACATCTTAGAGCAACTGATTTCAGAAAATTACCTAGAACTCAACGATGATCAAAGGTGCGTCACTTTTACTCGCAAAGGTCTTAATTATCTCAACGGAAAAATGACCCACGAATATGACGACCAATGGAAAGAATGGTTTAAGGCATTTGCAGCGCATCTCAAAAAAATCCCATACCGATACATCAAGATAGATTGGACACCCTATATCGATTTATATGCCCGGGGCATGTCACCCATTGAGGCGGCAAAAAGTCTTGAATGGTCAGAATGCTACACTCAAGCACACTCAGAGATCCAATCGGCCATTAAACACCAACTCGACATCCATCTGCCTCTATACCCCAAGGA
>NZ_JBFRST010000110.1:0-845 GCF_041473705.1 Vibrio sp. 10N.222.55.B11 | reverse complement strand
CGTACACCACGACAACCACACTCTGGGAAGCCGGCCATGACAACCCGGTGACAGGGGATAACTTTGGTTTTGTACAATGGCGAAAGCGCAACTGTGTCTTTTTATAAGGTGACGCGATGATGCCCATTCTTACCCACAAAAATGAAACGGACCTATTTATTGCCAGTCACCCTGACTCCCTTACCGATTTTTTAAAAACAGAGCTCGCCAACAACAAGCACATTTACTGCTGTTTCCCGCTCTCGCAGTTTTGCTTCTCGTTTTGTCGCGATCTCAAGGCTCGTAAGGTGCTGTCAATCAGCTTCCAAAACGCTCACACCCTCTACCCACCCTTTCAGCGGCCATAATGAAGAGGTTACTATGACCATTCCATCTTTTGAGAGCACCTTTAGGCGCTCTCTTGTTTTTCTGTGTTTTTTTATTGCGTTACCCACCCAGGCTTACACTGAGCAAGAGCTCAAAGCTTTTGCCAAGCTTGAGCAAAAAATGACTCAACAACCGGAGGCGGCGAAGACGTGGCCTACGGACGACATACAAAATAAAGCCCAGGCTTATCGAGAAGAAGCGCTGACTCTCAGCCGCAAGGTTCAAGATTTGATACAAGAAGAGAGTCTTTCCCCTTTATTGGGGCGACAAAAACCCACGCGCCACCCTGACCAAGCCCCAAAAGGGGTGATGGTGTTTGTGTCACTCACCATGCCCAAGACCGCGCTCAAACAGCTTCTGATGCAAAGTGCCCACTTAGGCGTGCCACTGGTGATACGCGGTGTCTTACCTGAAGGTTTTCCGGCCACGGCCAAGCGGATCGAGGCCTTGATACGCTCACCCAATAAGGCGCCCATTCA
>NZ_JBFRST010000109.1:0-290 GCF_041473705.1 Vibrio sp. 10N.222.55.B11 | reverse complement strand
GTTGAGCAGTTTGCGCATGATTTTGCGATTAACGCCAGCAACACCAAGTCTCTTGGTGCAAGTGCATTGCAAAGCCAATCGGACTTGAACGCCCTCTCGAATACTCAAACGCGCCTAGACTCTGGCAGTGCCAGCTTTACGGCCAATTCTATTCAAGGCTTCCAGAATTATTTGGAAAAAGACATAGGATTAAACCAACCAGACGTCCAACGCCTAATGACCGCTTACCAACCGGAAGATATTGCCGAGGCGAAAGAGCAATGGCAATACTACACACGCACTGAAGAGTT
>NZ_JBFRST010000108.1:0-556 GCF_041473705.1 Vibrio sp. 10N.222.55.B11 | reverse complement strand
AACTCTTCAGTGCGTGTGTATTCTTGCCAAGACTTTTTAGCATCAGCAATATCTTCCGGTTGGTAAGCGGTCATTAGGCGTTGGACGTCTGGTTGGTTTAATCCTATGTCTTTTTCCAAGTAATTCTGGAAGCCTTGAATCGCGTTGGCCGTAAAGCTGGCACTGCCAGAGTCGAGGCGCGTTTGAGTATTCGAGAGGGCGTTCAAGTCCGATTGGCTTTGCAATGCACTTGCACCAAGAGACTTGGTGTTGCTGGCGTTAATCGCAAAATCATGCGCAAACTGCTCAACCGACGTTCGGGTGTCTTTATTGTCCACCTGCGTGCCGGCACTGGTCACGGCATTGGCCCCTTCGGTGTATTGCTGCGTGGCTTGCTCAAGCTGCTGCTTTTGCTCGGTATTCATCTTGCTGTAAGCCGTACGTTCATCATCAGACCATTTCACGCCGCCACTGGCGCCTAAATTGAATGGCGATGCCCCTTTACCGGTGCCTACGCCGCCCTCGAAGCCGCCATAGACACTTTGCAGGTAAGCTTGTGATTGGTCTTTCGTCCAAC
>NZ_JBFRST010000107.1:0-17768 GCF_041473705.1 Vibrio sp. 10N.222.55.B11 | reverse complement strand
TTAACTGATCGGCATTACTCCCTAGGGAGCCTTTGTTTTTATTCGTACCTTGGTGCAATTGCGAATTATAGCGCAACACCAATGTTACTGACTGGGTCTTCACGCAGTTCGTGGCGTAGGTCTTTGATCAGCTCTAAGTCACGCTCCGTCGTTTCACGTAGAGGTCGGAAAATGGCCCACTGAACGTCCCACTCTTCACACACCGCTTCGTTTTCTTTCTGGTTTTCGTTCGTCACTTCTTCAGCGCCTTGAGCAAACTCAAGCTCAGCAACCGTCTTCACCGATTGTTGACTCACTTTAATTACCGCTTCCAACATATGTTCACGGTCAAGCAGACCATGAATTAGCGTTGCTAGGCCTTGGCATGCGTCCATTGCTGGGTAAACACCATAAAAATCAAAATCATCACCGCTAGGGAATAGCTCTTCAACCTTCTCAAGTTGACGCTCAAAGTTCACCTTTGCTGTTTTAACCGTCAGGATTTCCCAAATGCTATCCAAAACATCACGATAGATTCGAGCTTCCGCAAATTCTGTATTCTCACAAAACATGGCATAGTTAGGGTACATACGCTCACATAGACACGCCATAAAGGTAATTTGTTGCCAAGGTTCTAACTTTTCAAGACGAACCTGCAGTGGATTCTGAAGCATAGTCACTCAATAATTGCAGAAAAAGACAGCGAAAGTGTACTTGATAAACCCTGGGGGGAAAAGGTAAGCCGATGAACAATTTTACGAATAAGCTCTATATTCTTACTGAGCATGACGATACCTATACGCAACTGATTCTAAACCAGGATTTACCCGACCTAGAAATCACTCAAAACCCCAAATCAGCACAGATTGTCTTGGCGTCACCACCTCTAATCGCAGAGCGCCTCGGCGAGTTTAAAGAGCTAGACTGGGTACAGAGTACCTATGCCGGAATCAATAAACTCACTCAGCCAGATCTGCGTCAGGACTATACGCTAACCAACGTCAAAGGCATCTTTGGTCCGGCTATCGCAGAATACGTATTGGGTTACACAATCAGTCACTGTAGACACTTCCCTCATTACCACCAGCATCAACAACAACGAAACTGGCAGCCACAGCTTTATACTAGCCTAACTGACAAAACTATGGTGATTTTAGGAACAGGTTCAATCGGCAGTCATTTGGCAAAAACCGCGGCGGCTTTTGGTATTCATACCATAGGTGTCAACCGTACGGGTATCCCATCCAAACAAGAAACCTTTAAAGAGACTTTCCACATCAATGAGATAGAGGCTGCCCTTAAGCAGGCCGATATTGTGGTCAACACCTTGCCATCAACCGCTGAAACCTATCAGCTGTTGAACCAAACCACGTTAGGTTACTGCTCTAATGTGTTGCTGTTTAATGTCGGTCGAGGGGAAAGTATCGACAATAAAGCCTTGTTGCTCGCCATAAAAAACAGATGGGTAGAACACGCATTTTTAGATGTGTTTGAAAGTGAACCCCTCTCTCAGGAACATCCTTTCTGGAAACTACCGCAAGTCACCATCACTCCACACATCGCTGCACTCAGTGAGCCAAGACAAGTAGTCGAGATCTTCGCAGAGAATTACAAACAGTGGCGAGATGGCTTTACACTTAATCATGTCATCGATTTTGATAAAGGTTACTGATGTCCTCTTCGTTACTTAAAGAGATTCGACAATGCCGAGCTTGTGAGCCTCACCTATCACACGGTGCCAACCCGGTGATTCAAGCGCATCCAAACGCGCGCTTGCTGATCATAGGTCAAGCGCCGGGTATCAAGGTGCATGAGTCGTCCATCCCTTGGAATGACGCCAGTGGCGAACGATTAAGAGGATGGTTAGGGATAGATAGCGATACTTTTTACGACGAGCAAAAAGTCGCGATTGTGCCTATGGGGTTTTGTTATCCGGGGAAAGGGAAAAGTGGTGATCTCCCACCACGCAAAGAGTGCGCGGAGCTTTGGCACAACAAAGTGCTGCAATCTCTACCCAATGTTCAAATGACACTGCTGATTGGCCAGTACGCACAAAACCACCAGCACATTGACCGAAACCGTGCGTGATTGGCAAAGGTGGGCGCCTGAGTTTTTGCCATTACCCCACCCTTCGCCACGCAATAATATCTGGCTCAAGAAGAACCCTTGGTTTGAAAATGAAGTCATTCCTTATATCAGGAAACACATATCAGAGCATTTGGCCTACCATGATCCAAATGCCTGATTAACTGCACACAATAAGATTAAACCGCCATCAAATGCCAATTTCAGACAATAAAAAAGCGCTGTTGGTTTCCCAACAGCGCTTTCAATAATCTTACTCAGAATTACTTGTGGTAAGGCTTAGACAATTCGTGAACAGCGTCAACGAATACACCAGCATTCTCTGGCGGTACATCTAAGTGGATACCGTGGCCTAGGTTAAATACATGACCTGTACCACCGTCACCGAAGCCTTCAAGGATGCTGCCCACTTCTTCGCGAATACGTTCAGGTTGAGCGTAAAGCATTGAAGGATCCATGTTACCTTGCAGAGCAACTTTGTCGCCGATGCGAGCTTTTGCATCTGCGATGTTGATAGTCCAGTCTAGACCAACCGCATCACAACCTGTTGCTGCGATAGACTCAAGCCACATGCCACCGTTCTTAGTGAACAGAGTAACCGGTACTCGACGACCTTCGTTTTCACGGATTAGGCCATCAACGATTTTGTGCATGTATTGCAGTGAGAATAGGTTGTAGTCACGAGGAGTCAGTACACCACCCCATGTATCAAATACCATTACCGATTGAGCACCCGCTTTAATTTGCGCGTTCAGGTATTCGATAACACTGTCAGCCAGCTTATCTAGAAGCAGGTGCAGCGTTTGTGGTTCTGCGTACATCATCTTCTTGATCTTAGTGAATGCTTTAGAGCTTCCACCTTCAACCATGTATGTCGCTAGAGTCCATGGGCTACCAGAGAAACCAATCAGTGGCACTTCGCCTTTCAGGTCTTTACGGATCTGACGAACGGCATTCATTACGTATTGAAGCTCACCTTCTGGATCTGGTAGGCCAATCTTCTCTACGTCAGCTTTACACGTGATAGGACGCTCAAACTTAGGACCTTCACCTGTTTCAAAGTACAAACCTAAGCCCATTGCATCAGGGATAGTTAGGATGTCTGAGAACAAGATTGCCGCATCAAGCGGGAAACGACGTAAAGGTTGAAGTGTTACTTCTGATGCCAGTTCAGCGTTTTTGCACAAAGACATGAAATCGCCCGCTTCAGCGCGCGTTGCTTTGTACTCAGGAAGATAGCGGCCAGCTTGGCGCATCATCCATACCGGTGTGTAATCAACAGGCTGTTTTAAAAGTGCGCGTAAATAGCGATCGTTTTTTAATTCGGTCATTCCGTTAAATTCCAATTCAATCTTGTCTAGTTTTGATGGCAAGTATTCTAACACTGATTGAAGGGTAAAAGCTGTGTGCTTTGCAACCTAGATCAAGTTATTAACTTTTAAATCAATGCTTAATTTGCACCCAATTACGGGAGCATGTTAAAAATTTGTTCGCTAGCGAAAATTACAATTATAACATCTGAGTAGTCACTACTCAGCATCTCATAACAACATCTTACTTACCCCCTCCACTTGTGGAGGGTTTTTTTTAGCTTTTGAACACCCATAGGCCAAATACTATCACAGGCAAATTAGTGCTCTAGTATCTGCTCAGTCACACCATCTTTCATCACGTCATCAACGGTTTTCTCAATCAACTGTCTCGCAATGGTTCCAACAGGAGCAACATCAGGCAGGCTTGTTACGTCAACCCATTGAGCATCCGATAGCTCGCTGTAGTCAGGCTTGAGCGTACCACCAGCATAATCTGCGAGAAAGCCCATCATCATACTCGATGGAAACGCCCATGGCTGGCTGCCAAAATAACGAATATTATCGACATCGATACCCGTTTCTTCTTTGACTTCTCTTGCCACACACTGCTCTAAGGTCTCTCCGACCTCTAGGAAGCCCGCTATCACGGTATACATACCTGTCTTATGTCTTGGGTGCTGCGCAAGCAATATCTTGTTGTCGTTTCGTACAGCGACAATGATGCACGGGAAGATACGAGGATAATGAAGTGTGCGGCAATCTCCACACTGCATCGCCACCTGGTTATGGTTGAGATGATTTCGACCACCACACTGAGGGCAAAAACGCATACTTTGAGTCATATGCCCATATTGGATGGCTTTGCTTGCAGTCAAGAAACTCACTTCAGGCCAGTGCAGTAACTCTCTTAGGCTGACCATGCTCAGCTCATTCTCCACATCACAATCGTTGAGCCAATACACCTTGCGACCTTGATGCTGACCAATACAGATTGCATGCTCCACACTCAGCCCAAGCTCTTCAGCAGAGCCAAACGGAAACTGATCATTATTAACCCAAATATCACTACCAGAAACGACGCACCAATAAGCTTGCTCTGTCATTTTGTTATCACTTTTTTTTAACATCCCTATGCCTCATTGCTTGCAGTTCGTTCATTTTACTGGCAATCTAATTTCATACTAGAGTTGTAGCAGAGAATATTTCAAGCTATTACTTTTAGTAGCTACCAATAAAACGGACCCTGCTTAGGCAATTACTTGATCACAAGGTTGTGATCAGATCATGAGGACATGGTCATGCTAAATAAATTCAAACAAATACAAGAACAATGGGGTGGCTCTAATGAGGTCATCGATCATTGGCTCGAAACTCGACAGTCTCTAATCGTTGAGTATTGTAAGCTAGGTGCCTTGCAGCCAGCTAGCAACGGGCAATCAAACGTTGTTGAACTCCCTTCCCCTAAAGAAATAAGCTCATTCTGTGATCATGTTGTCGATTATATCTCAGAGGGTCATTTTAAGATCTACGATATGGTCATGAAAAAATGGCAAGCAACAGGCTTTAAAACCAATGACGAGATTGATACAACTTACGCGAAGATCGTACTTACAACCGAGCCGCTTCTAGAATTCAATGATAAGTACGTTAAAGTAAATGCAGACGATGAGTTGCCTAACTTCGAAGGAGATATGTCCAAAGTAGGTGAACTACTCGAACTACGTTTTGAAGTAGAAGATAATCTTATCCAGCTTATTGCAGACAGTTTAGCGATTCCACCAGGCGCTTAGTTAGCCGAATCCTTAATAAGCTTGCCTCTGTGCAAGCTTTTTGTTTTGTCTGTAAGGTTATCCAAACTACCCAGAACCTTTCAGACAGAGCTTACTCGCTCGCCCTGACCTTTAGCCATAAGCATATGGTTACAGCCCTAATCAGCCTAGACATCTCTACCCTTTATCTTACTGGCCTCAAAGAGCACTCTTCAGGACATAAATCCAACCTCACCAGCTAGATAAGCACACCTATCACTTTATAAGTCATAGCTAAATACCAATACGCCAGATACAAAAAAGGCACCCGAAGGTGCCTTTTTCTTATCTCTTAGAGACTACTCGTAGAGCTTACTCTTCTGAAGAGAAACCAGCGTTTAGAAGTGCTGCTAGATTGTCAGTAGCTTGTTCAGCTGAAGGACCTTCTTGCTCTTCTTCACGTTGTTTTTGACGCTCTTGGTGGTATGCGAAACCAGTACCAGCTGGGATCAGACGACCAACAATTACGTTCTCTTTCAGACCGCGAAGGTCATCACGCTTACCAGAAACCGCAGCTTCTGTTAGTACGCGAGTCGTTTCTTGGAACGATGCAGCTGAGATGAATGACTCAGTTGCAAGAGATGCTTTAGTAATACCTAGTAGATCACGTTCGAAACGTACTAGTTCTTTACCTTCAGCTTCTAGCTTACGGTTAGCAATCTTAACATTGTGGTACTCAACTTGTTCGCCAGGTAGGAACGGAGAGTCACCAGAATGAGTGATTGTACACTTACGTAGCATTTGACGAACGATAGTCTCGATGTGCTTATCGTTAATCTTTACGCCTTGTAAGCGGTAAACTTCTTGAACTTCGTTCGCGATGTACTGAGTTACTGCGTGGATACCACGTAGACGCAGGATATCGTGTGGAGTTTCAGGACCGTCGGCGATTACATCACCACGTTCAATCTTCTCACCTTCGAACACGTTCAATTGACGATGCTTAGGAATCATCTCTTCGTAAGCGTCACCGCCTTCACGAGTGATTACTAGACGACGCTTACCTTTCGTTTCTTTACCGAAAGACACAGTACCTGTGTGCTCAGCAAGGATCGCAGGCTCTTTAGGCTTACGAGCTTCGAATAGGTCAGCTACGCGTGGTAGACCACCGGTGATATCTTTGTTTCCGCTCGATTTTTGAGGGATACGAGATAGTGTGTCACCAATGCCAACTTCAGCGCCATCTTCGATGTTTACAATCGCTTTGCCAGGTAGGAAGTAGTGAGCTGGCATCTCTGTACCAGGGATCATTACGTCGTTACCTTGCTCATCAACAAGTTTGATAGCTGGACGCATATCTTTACCTGCTGCTGGGCGAGCTGCTGCGTCTGTAACTTCACTTGAAGAAAGGCCCGTTAGATCGTCAGTTTGACGAGAAACTGTAATACCATCGATCATATCTACGAATTGGATACGACCTGCCACTTCAGTGATGATTGGCATGGTATGCGCTTCCCAGTTAGCTACAACTTCACCAGCAGTAACTGCTGCGTTGTCGCCTTTGGTTAGCATCGAACCGTAAGGAAGTTTGTGCTTCTCTTTAGTACGGCCGAATTCATCAATAATCGTCATCTCAGATGCACGAGAAGTGATAACCAGTTTCTTATCTTTGTTAACTACGAACTTAGCATTGTGAAGTTTCACAGTACCAGTTGTCTTAGCTTGGATGCTGTTCTCTGCTGCTGCAGTAGATGCCGCACCACCGATGTGGAACGTACGCATCGTTAGCTGTGTACCCGGTTCACCGATAGATTGTGCAGCGATAACACCAACTGCTTCACCTTGGTTCACTAGGTGACCACGTGCTAGGTCACGACCGTAACACTGTGCACAACAACCGAAGTCTGCATCACAGGTAACAACAGAGCGCACTTTCATGCTATCTACTGAGTTGTCTTCCATGATTTGACACCACTTCTCATCAATCAGAGTATTACGTGGAATCAGTACATCTTCAGTACCAGGCTTAAGAACGTCTTCAGCTACTACACGACCTAGAGCAAGCTCAGAAAGTGCAACTTTAACGTCACCACCTTCGATGTGAGGCATCATGTCAATACCTTCATGCGTGCCACAGTCATGTTCGTGTACTACAACGTCTTGAGCAACGTCTACTAGACGACGAGTTAGGTAACCTGAGTTTGCTGTTTTCAGTGCTGTATCCGCAAGCCCCTTACGAGCACCGTGCGTTGAGATAAAGTACTGAAGGACGTTTAGACCTTCTTTAAAGTTCGCTGTGATCGGCGTTTCGATGATTGAACCATCTGGACGCGCCATCAGACCACGCATACCTGCTAGCTGACGAATCTGAGCTGCAGAACCACGTGCGCCCGAGTCGGCCATCATGTAGATGCTGTTGAACGATTCTTGCTGTTCTTCTTCGCCGTCACGGTTGATAACTGTTTCAGAAGATAGGTTATCCATCATTGCTTTCGCAACGCGGTCATTCGTAGATGCCCAGATATCGATAACTTTGTTGTAACGCTCACCCGCAGTAACAAGACCAGATTGGAATTGCTCTTGGATTTCGCGAACTTCTTCTTCAGCAGATTCAATTTCATCGTATTTCGCTTGAGGTACAACCATATCGTCGATACCTACAGAAACACCAGAAAGTGCAGCGTATGCAAAACCTGCGTACATGATTTGGTCAGCAAATACTACTGTATCTTTTAGACCAAGCTTACGGTAACACTCGTTAAGAAGAGTAGAGATCTGCTTCTTACCTAACTTTTGGTTAACGATGCTGTACGGTAGGCCAGCTGGAACGATTTGCCATAGCATTGCACGGCCGACAGTTGTATCAACCATCTTCGTTTCAGTAGTGCTGTTACCATCTTCGTCTACTACAGTCTCGGTGATACGTACTTTAACGCGAGCGTGTAGCTCAGCAGTCTTAGTACGGTATGCCTTTTCAGCCTCAGCAGGGCCAGCAAGGTACATACCTTCGCCTTTCACGTTGATCTTGTCACGTGTCATGTAGTAAAGACCCAATACAACGTCCTGAGAAGGTACGATGATCGGATCACCTGACGCTGGCGACAGAATGTTATTCGTCGACATCATCAGTGTACGTGCTTCAAGCTGTGCTTCTAGAGTTAGAGGCACGTGTACCGCCATTTGGTCACCATCGAAGTCGGCGTTGTATGCCGCACACACTAGTGGGTGAAGCTGAATCGCTTTACCTTCGATTAGTACTGGTTCAAACGCTTGGATACCTAGACGGTGAAGTGTAGGTGCACGGTTAAGCAGTACTGGGTGTTCGCGGATTACTTCGTCCAGGATATCCCAAACGATAGCTTCTTCGCGCTCTACCATCTTCTTAGCAGCTTTGATTGTCGTAGCCATGCCACGAGTTTCTAGCTTGCTGTAGATGAACGGCTTAAATAGCTCAAGTGCCATCTTCTTAGGAAGACCACACTGATGTAGACGAAGGTATGGACCTACTGTGATTACAGAACGGCCAGAGTAGTCTACACGTTTACCTAGAAGGTTCTGACGGAAACGACCTTGTTTACCCTTGATCATATCAGCAAGAGATTTCAGAGGACGCTTGTTAGAACCAGTGATAGCACGACCACGACGACCGTTATCTAGAAGTGCATCAACAGACTCTTGCAGCATACGCTTTTCGTTACGTACGATGATGTCCGGAGCAGCTAGCTCTAGAAGGCGCTTCAAACGGTTGTTACGGTTGATCACACGACGGTAAAGGTCGTTCAGATCTGAAGTCGCAAAACGACCGCCATCTAGTGGTACTAGAGGACGTAGATCTGGCGGCAGAACCGGAAGTACAGTCAGAATCATCCATTGCGGATCGTTACCCGATGCAATGAACGCTTCAACTAGCTTCAGGCGCTTAGTAACTTTTTTACGCTTAGTTTCTGAGTTAGTCGTTTCTAACTCTTCGCGCATTTCTTCCACTTCTTGATGAAGGTCCATTGTTGCAAGCAGATCTTTGATCGCTTCAGCACCCATCTTAGCAGTAAATTCGTCACCCCACTCTTCTAGACGATCCAGATACTCTTCTTCAGTAAGCATCTGAGATTTTTCTAGATCAGTCATACCTGGTTCAGTTACTACGTACATCTCGAAGTAAAGAACACGTTCGATATCACGTAGAGGGATATCCATTAGTAGACCGATACGAGACGGCAGTGATTTTAGGAACCAGATGTGAGCAACTGGTGAAGCTAGCTCGATGTGGCCCATGCGGTCACGACGAACTTTAGTTTGTGTAACTTCAACGCCACACTTCTCACAGATAACACCACGGTGCTTCAGGCGCTTGTATTTGCCACAAAGACATTCGTAGTCTTTAACTGGACCAAAAATACGTGCACAGAACAGACCATCACGTTCAGGTTTGAACGTACGATAGTTAATTGTTTCCGGCTTTTTAACTTCACCAAAAGACCATGAACGGATCATGTCTGGTGAAGATAGACCGATTTTGATTGCATCAAATTCTTCGGTCTTATGCTGTGCTTTTAGAAAGTTTAATAAGTCTTTCACATTCAGCTCCTGTAAGGAGTTAAAGGAGCTCACTGCTGTAGCAAGCTCCCTTTTACCAAATAATCCTATCTTCTTTTAAAAAGAAGGAGGGATTACTCTTCGTCTTCTAGCTCGATGTTGATACCTAGCGAGCGAATCTCTTTCAACAGTACGTTGAACGACTCAGGCATACCAGGTTCCATGCTATGGTTACCGTCTACGATGTTCTTATACATCTTAGTACGGCCGTTAACGTCATCTGACTTAACTGTTAGCATTTCTTGTAGAGTATATGCAGCACCGTATGCTTCTAGTGCCCATACTTCCATCTCACCGAAACGCTGACCACCGAACTGAGCTTTACCACCAAGTGGTTGCTGAGTTACTAGGCTGTAAGAACCAGTTGAACGAGCATGCATCTTGTCATCAACCAAGTGGTTCAGTTTCAGCATGTACATGTAACCAACAGTTACAGGACGCTCAAACGAATCACCAGTACGACCATCAAACAGTTTAAGCTGACCAGATTCTGGCAGATCACCCAGTTTAAGTAGTTCTTTGATTAGAGACTCAGAAGCACCGTCGAACACAGGAGTAGCAATCGGTAGACCGCCACGTAGGTTCTTGATCAGTGTACGAACTTGATCATCAGACAGTTCAGCAATATCAACTTTCTGACGAGTATCACCAAGATCGTAAACCTTCTGTAGGAACTCACGGAACTTATGCAGTTCTTGTTGTTCCTTAACCATTTGGTTGATCTTGTCACCGATACCTTTCGCAGCCAAACCTAAGTGAACTTCTAGGATCTGACCGATGTTCATACGCGATGGTACACCCAGCGGGTTAAGTACGATGTCTACAGGCTGACCTTTCTCATCGTATGGCATGTCTTCAACAGGGTTAATCTTAGAGATTACACCTTTGTTACCGTGACGACCGGCCATCTTATCACCAGGCTGGATACGACGTTTAACCGCTAGGTAAACTTTAACAATCTTAAGAACGCCAGGCGCTAGATCATCACCTTGAGTGATTTTACGACGCTTAGTTTCAAACTTCTTATCGAAGTCTGCTTTTAGCTCATCCCACTGCTCAGCAAGTTGCTCAAGCTGTGTTTGTAGCGCATCGTCTTCTAGAACTTGCTCTAGCCATTGCTTACGACCGATAGTATCAAGCTTAGCTTCAGAGTAACCACCAGACAGAAGTACAGCTTTAACACGGTTAAGAAGGCCACCCTCAAGAATTTGGAACTCTTCAGTTAGGTCTTTCTTAGCTTCTTTAAGCTGCATCTGTTCGATTTCAAGTGCACGCTTGTCTTTCTCTACGCCATCGCGAGTGAAGACTTGTACATCGATGATAGTACCCGAAACAGAGTTTGGTACACGTAGAGAAGTATCTTTAACATCAGATGCTTTCTCACCGAAGATAGCACGTAGTAGCTTCTCTTCAGGAGTCAGTTGAGTTTCACCTTTAGGGGTTACTTTACCAACTAGGATGTCGCCACCCTTAACTTCAGCACCAATGTAAACGATACCTGACTCGTCTAGTTTAGACAGAGCAGACTCACCTACGTTTGGAATATCAGCTGTGATCTCTTCAGAACCCAGCTTAGTATCACGAGCCACACAAGATAGTTCTTGGATGTGGATTGTCGTGAAACGGTCTTCTTGAACTACGCGCTCAGATACTAAGATCGAGTCTTCGAAGTTGTAACCGTTCCAAGGCATGAATGCGATACGCATGTTTTGGCCAAGAGCTAGTTCACCAAGGTCTGTTGAAGGACCATCAGCAAGAACATCGCCGCGTGCAACTGGTTCACCAGGAAGTACAGTTGGACGTTGGTTAATACATGTGTTTTGGTTCGAACGCGTGTACTTAGTTAGGTTGTAGATATCGATACCAGCTTCGCCAGGTACCAATTCATCTTCGTTAACCTTAACTACGATACGAGAAGCGTCTACAGACTGAACTTGACCACCACGTTTAGCAACCGCTGTAACACCAGAGTCAACTGCGATGTTACGTTCGATACCTGTACCTACTAGAGGCTTATCAGCCTTAAGTGTTGGTACAGCTTGACGTTGCATGTTGGCACCCATCAATGCACGGTTCGCATCATCGTGTTCTAGGAACGGGATAAGCGAAGCAGCGATAGATACTACTTGGTTTGTCGCAACGTCCATGTAGTCAACGTGATCGCGTGGGTGAAGACCAGATTCACCTTTTTGACGAGCTGTGATTAGCTCATCTGCAAACGTACCTTCTTCAGTAAGAATGGTGTTTGCTTGCGCGATTACGAATTGACCTTCCTGGATTGCAGACAGGTAATCAACTTCTTCTGTTACTACACCATCTACTACACGACGGTACGGAGTTTCTAGGAAACCGTAATCGTTACAACGTGCAAACGCAGATAGTGAGTTAATTAGACCGATGTTTGGACCTTCAGGCGTTTCGATCGGACATAGACGACCGTAGTGAGTTACGTGAACGTCACGTACTTCGAAGCCTGCGCGCTCACGAGTAAGACCACCAGGACCTAAAGCAGAGATACGACGTTTGTGCGTAACTTCTGACAATGGGTTGTTTTGGTCCATGAACTGTGAAAGCTGTGAAGAGCCAAAGAATTCTTTAACTGCAGCAGAGATCGGCTTAGCGTTGATAAGATCTTGAGGCATGATTGCATCAAGGTCACCAAGGCTTAGGCGCTCTTTAACGGCACGTTCTACACGAACTAGACCAACACGGAATTGGTTTTCTGCCATTTCACCTACAGAACGGATACGACGGTTGCCAAGGTGGTCGATATCGTCCACTTCACCAATACCGTTACGGATACCAATCAGTTTCTTCATCACTTCGATGATGTCTGATTCATCCAGAGTACCGCGCTCTTCTTCTTCTTCACGCTCGATAGAGCTGTTGAACTTCATACGGCCTACAGTTGATAGGTCGTAACGTTCTTCAGAGAAGAATAGGCTTTCGAATAGAGACTCTGCAGCTTCTTTCGTTGGTGGCTCGCCAGGACGCATCATGCGGTAGATTTCTACCAATGCAGAGATGCGATCTACTGTGCTATCTGCACGTAGAGTGTCTGACATGAATGGACCGTGATCTAGGTCATTCGTGAACAGAGTTTGTAGAGACTTGTGACCTGCTTGAGACAGGTTAGCAAGTGCTTCTAGGCTAATCTCTTGGTTCGCGCCAACGATGATCTCGCCAGTTGCTTCATTGATGTAATCTTTAGATGCAACTTTACCAACGATGTACTCTACTGGTACTTCGATGTGCTCAACGCCATCTTTTTCAAGTTGACGGATATGACGAGCAGTAACACGACGACCAGTCTCAACGTAAGTTTTTCCGTTTGCTTCGATGTCGAATGACGCAGTTTCACCACGTAGACGATCAGGAACCAACTCCATAAGAAGAGTTTGGTCTTTAACTTCGAAGTTCACCTTGTCGAAGAACAGATCTAGGATCTCTTCAGTCGATTTACCAAGTGCACGAAGAATAATCGATGCTGGTAGCTTACGACGACGGTCGATACGTACGAATAAGTTATCCTTAGGATCGAACTCAAAGTCTAACCATGAGCCACGGTAAGGAATTACACGTGCGTTATAAAGAACTTTACCTGATGAGTGGGTCTTACCCTTATCACTGTCGAAGAACACGCCTGGGCTTCGGTGCAGCTGGGATACGATAACCCTCTCGGTACCATTAATTACGAAAGTACCATTGTCTGTCATAAGCGGAATTTCGCCCATGTAGACTTCTTGTTCTTTAATGTCTTTTACAGTACCTGCTGGTGCATCTCGATCAAAGATAACTAGACGTAGTTTTACGCGTAGTGGCTTTGAGTAAGTAACACCGCGGATTTGACATTCTTTAACGTCAAAAACTGGCTCACCAAGACGGTAGCTAACGTATTGCAGCTCAGAATTGCCGTTGTAGCTCTGAATTGGAAATACAGAACGGAAAGCAGCTTCAAGACCGTATTGACCTTCTGGATCCTGTTCGATGAATTTGTCGAAAGAATCAAGCTGGATCGATAACAGGTATGGAATGTCCAAAACTTGTGGACGAGTACCAAAATCCTTACGGATGCGCTTTTTCTCGGTATAAGAGTAAACCATGGGGTTCCTCAGCTCGCTGATAAGTGACCCAAACCACCCAAAACACTCTTCAGAGGGGGTGGTGACAAACAGCTGTTTAGTGGTAGTGAACAATCATTTCGAAAAAATGACTGTTTTTTTGCTCGGATTATGACGGTTAAACAGCGGAAATTTCGTCATAGCCCTACAGCGCAAAAAGGCCGGTGGTTAATAAACCACCAGCCATTAGCCTTGCGGCTATGAAATTAAGTAATAATTACTTGATTTCAACAGAAGCGCCAGCTTCTTCTAGCTGTGCTTTAAGAGCTTCAGCTTCAGCTTTGTCAACGCCTTCTTTAAGCGCTGCAGGAGCTGAGTCTACAAGACCTTTAGCTTCTTTAAGACCTAGGCCAGTTGCGCCACGTACAGCTTTGATAACTTGTACTTTGTTAGCGCCAGCAGCAGTTAGGATTACGTCGAATTCAGTTTGCTCAGCAGCAGCGTCGCCGCCAGCTGCGCCACCAGCTACAACTGCAGCTGCAGCTGAAACGCCGAATTTCTCTTCCATAGCTTCGATAAGCTCAACAACTTGCATTACAGACATTTCTGCAACTGCGTCTAGGATTTGCTCGTTAGTAATAGACATAACAATTCTCTTTTAAGTCAACAATAAGTTTAATTTGCAACCAGTGAAAAGCAAGGCTTAAGCCGCTGCTTCTTCTTTTTGGTCACGTAGTGCAGCGATAGTACGAACCAGCTTGCCAGCAGAAGCTTCTTTCATGCACATCATTAGGCGTGCGATAGCTTCGTCGTAAGTTGGTAGTGTCGCTAGTACTTCAGCATCAGTAACTGCGCCTTCAAATGCAGCAGCTTTGATCTCGAAATCTTTGTTCTCTTTAGCGAAGTCTTTGAAAAGACGCGCTGCAGCACCTGGGTGCTCGTTAGAGAACGCGATCAGAGTTGGACCAGTGAAAGTGTCTACTAGACACTCGTAGTCTGTACCCTGAACCGCACGGCGTGCTAGTGTGTTACGAACAACTTTCATGTAAACACCCGCTTCGCGAGCTTGTTTACGTAGAGAAGTCATTGCGCCAACTTCAACGCCACGAGAATCAGCTACAACTGCAGAAAGTGCACCACTGGCAGCTTCGTTGACTTCAGCAACAATTGCTTTTTTGTCTTGAAGATTTAAAGCCATTTGGATTAACCTCTGGTTGTGATTACAGCACTCAATACAAAATGTAATGAGCGTTTACGATGTTATTTAAAAATGAATAAATTCATTTCAAACCACAACATCGCCTACGTAGGTTTTATTAAGCTATCAATAATCTAATGAAAATCGACAGCGCCTACGGTCTTGGGATAGATGATTTCAAATTGCTTTAAAACCACCCAACCACAAATATTAGGCGCAGAAGTATACACTAAATCTGCGCCTAAGCAAATTAGTTTGCTTGAGTGTCAAGACTAGCTTGATCAACAGCAACACCAGCACCCATCGTAGTAGAGATGCTTACTTTCTTCAGGTAAGAACCCTTAGCTGAAGAAGGCTTAGCTTTCTTAAGAGCAACTAGAAGAGCTTCTAGGTTCTCTTGAAGCTGGCTAGCTTCGAAAGATGCTTTACCGATAGTAGTGTGGATGATGCCGTTCTTGTCGTTACGGTAACGAACCTGACCAGCTTTAGCGTTCTTAACCGCTTCAGCAACGTTAGGAGTTACAGTACCAACTTTAGGGTTTGGCATAAGGCCGCGTGGACCTAGGATTGTACCTAGTTGACCAACAACACGCATTGCATCTGGAGAAGCAACAACTACGTCGAAGTTCATTTCGCCTTTTTTCACTTGCTCAGCAAGATCTTCCATACCAACGATATCTGCGCCAGCAGCTTTAGCAGCTTCTGCGTTTGCACCTTGAGTGAAAACAGCAACGCGGATGTCACGGCCAGTACCGTGAGGTAGCACTGTTGCGCCACGAACGTTTTGGTCAGATTTACGAGCATCGATGCCTAGGTTAACAGCAACATCTACAGACTCAACGAATTTAGCAGTCGCTAGTTCTTTAAGAAGAGCAACAGCTTCGCTGATTTCGTATTCTTTAGTTGAGTCAACTTTGTCGCGGATTACGCGCATACGCTTAGTAAGTTTAGCCATGATCTTATCCCTCTACCACTAGGCCCATTGAACGAGCAGTACCAGCAATAGAACGTTTCATTGCTTCGATGTCAGCACCAGTCATATCAGCAGCTTTAGTTTCTGCGATTTCCTGAACTTGAGCGTCAGTAACAGTACCAACTTTCTCAGTGTTTGGACGACCTGAACCAGACTTAACGCCAGCAGCTTTCTTAAGAAGAACAGCAGCAGGTGGAGTCTTAGTTACGAACGTGAAAGAACGGTCGTTGTAAACAGTAATAACTACTGGAGTAGGTAGACCTTTCTCAACAGATTCTGTTTTTGCGTTGAACGCTTTACAGAATTCCATGATGTTCACGCCGTGTTGACCTAGAGCAGGACCAACCGGTGGACTTGGGTTTGCCATACCAGCTGCAACTTGCAGTTTGATATAAGCTTCAACTTTCTTAGCCATGATATTTCCTAATATTTTGGGTACATGCGCTAGCCGCAAGGCGAGCTCCCCATAAATTCAATTAACTCTTTTTCACTTCTACAGAAGCAAAAAGGCGCGAAATTATAATCATAATTCGCGCCTTTAACAACCCTAAAAAGGTGATTTTTTATACTCTTTTATTTTGAACAACTTATGAAGTATTTATCCACAGCTTGTTCAAAACTTAGAGTTTTAGTCCAGTTTTTCAACCTGACCAAATTCAAGCTCAACCGGTGTTGCACGACCAAAGATCGATACAGATACCTTAATGCGGCTTTTCTCGTAATCTACTTCTTCAACAGTACCGTTGAAGTCAGCAAATGGACCATCGTTCACACGAACCACTTCACCCGCTTCGAACATTGTCTTAGGACGTGGAGACTCGCTCGCTTTCTCTAGACGGTTCAAGATAGCATCAGCTTCTTTATCAGTGATTGGTGCAGGACGATCAGAGGTACCACCAATGAAGCCCATAACACGCGGAATGCTGCGTACTAAGTGCCATGATTCATCATTCATGATCATTTGAACTAATACGTAGCCAGGGAAGAATTTACGTTCACTTTTACGGCGTTGGCCTGCACGCATTTCCACTACTTCTTCAGTAGGTACTAGCACATCGCCAAATAGTTCTTCCATGTTGTGCATTTTAATATGCTCGCGTAGCGACTGTGCAACACGACCTTCAAAGCCAGAAAAGGCTTGAACTACATACCAACGTTTTTTTGGAGCTTCACTCATGAATCAGAACCCTCTACACCCCAGTTGCTAGAGAAACTAGACGGACCATAATGCCGTCAATTCCCCAAAGCACTAGAGACATAACAATACATACAGCTAAAACGATCAATGTAGTTTGCATAGTTTCTTGGCGAGTAGGCCAAACAACTTTACGAATCTCCATACGAGATTCTTTTGCAAAATCGATCGCAGCTTTACCTTTAGTTGTTGTTGCTGCAACGCCTAGTGCGGCAGCAATCAGCACAACTACACCTGCAGCGCGAATTACAACAGACAATTCACCATACAGGTAATTACCCACAACAGCAGCAGCCAACAGAACAAAAGCGACAATCCACTTCATTGTATCTGCTGCACCTGAGCTATCAGGAGTTTCAGCGTTTGCTTTCATAAAACCAACCTGTGATAAGTCTTAAATATAGACGACAATAACCCCGCTGTTGCAGGGCACATTCCTTTGCGTTGCAAAACAACACATCTAACAGTCATTTTAGTCAAAAAGACCGTTTAATTCTTTGCTAAGAGCAAAAATCGATGTCAAAACATCCAACTCTTTTTTTAGCGCAGAAAAAGGGCATCAAATGATGCCCTTTTTACTAGTGGTTCGTCAAATCTTATGCAAAGATTTTAGCTACAACACC
>NZ_JBFRST010000106.1:0-33185 GCF_041473705.1 Vibrio sp. 10N.222.55.B11 | reverse complement strand
TATTTTTCACTCAAACAACGTTCCACATTCTCAGTCGGATTATTTATCTGAGCTCTGGAGGAAGATTGAAAAAAATGAACGGCGTAATCAAAAGGCCGAGATCAAGGTCAATCAGCTTTTTTCTGAATACAAAGATAAACTGACTCCCTATGATAAAAAGCTCGACCATCTTCACTGTGCCTGGGTTAAGCACTTGATGTCATTTTTGACCTCAAAAAAACTCAAAACCAATATCCGCAATCGCTTGATGCAAGCGATTGAACAGGAGTTAATTGACTTGCTTGATCGCCCTTTTATCAATGATAGAGACAAAGTCGAGGCGTTATGCGAAGAGTATGAAACCTATCATAATAAAGTATTTCAGAAAGAGAAACAGCAAGCGCTCAATGCAGCTTGTCGAGAATTTGAAAACGGCATGAAGGAGATGTTCGGCGCTGATATTGATTTACCCCACAAAAAAATCCGTGAAATTCTGGCTTCTGGTGATCCATTCGCCATTGAAGCTTTTATCAGTGCCTTATGGGCCTCTTTTGTTAAACATAATAACGACTCATTTTCACCACGAGCCCAAAATGAGGACGATTGGGACGATTTTGAATTCGATTATTTTGAGAGTGAAGACGACGACGCGCTTAACATCAAAGAAATGTTCCGAGGTACTCAACTCAACAAAATGTACAAACGCATTGCGAGTGTTATCCATCCAGATAAAGAGTCTGACCCGTTAAAGAAAGAAGAGAAACATCGTTTAATGCAGAAACTGGCGGTGGCCAAACGAGAGAATGATGTGATGACCTTAGTCCGAATGCTGACAGAATATGTCCCCGATTCTGAGCACCTTCTTGATGAAACAACTTTAGTGAGAATGGAGCATTTGCTCGAAATGAAGCTCCTGGATTTAAATCGGGCCCACCGTGACATCTTTAGCCAACAAGGAGTTAAGTCTCAAGTCTGGAGACAATTCTCAGCACCAAGCAAGAAGAAGACGCAAGCCAAAATGGAAAAGTATCTTAAAATGATTGATGATTCGATAGTCTCGCTTGAAAAAAGAATAAGAAAAGTTAACAGTATCAATCAATTAAAAAAATATTTAGGATCTCTTACCTTCTATTGATTCTGTGTCTAGAAAAGAGGCTTAATCATGGTGGTTTAAGAGGTTCGAAATACCGCTTGCTCACCCTTCGACTGGCTTCGCCAGCTACGGGATTGCGACGAGCGGTGCCATTAAAGTTTGAGCAGGTATATGTTCGCGTTTCCCGTTAATTTTTGAATGCGCCTTATTATTTAAGCCTTAATACACGCTGATTACGCACTCAATTTAAAATCGTGAAAAACAGCTAGGAAGCTTCAATTAAAGAGAAAGAATAAATTCATGAGTCGAAACCTTAAGCACTATCAAGCCCTTGATGAGATCGTGACGAATGCGCTTCTCGCACTGTATTTAACCATGAGTCAACAAGGTGGATATTGGACAACGAAAATAAGAAATGAACTGTTGGTAAAATTCATCAAACCAAAAGTAAAACGGCCTCAGTTCTCGACATGTAAAAATGAACTCAAAACCATGCTCAGTATTGGCCGAAGTGTAACAGGCAACCTCGAACAAAAAATGTGGGAGGTAAATCAACTGAATCTCGGGTATCAAGCCAAGTTCTCACAGGCTGATGAACTCTATATCATGTTAACGGAATTATTTGAGCAGCATCAGTTTCCAACTATGTTGGAAGACCCCACAAAAGAAATGGAACGAGATACTCTTTACATGAAAGAAAAAAGCATAGAGCAAGGGTTTGATGAAGACAATAACCAGATAAAACCCCTGGCTATGACGGTGAAAACCCATCGGTTGGAAGCGTTAATTGAAGCGCTAAAAGCCAAAGGCTTTTATCGCGTTGAAGTTGACTCTGAAGAGAAAGATGAAGTCATTCACCTTTTATTGCACCGAGAGTGATAACGATTATACGATTGAATAGTGCCTTTCTATTTCTCGGTTTTACCTTGGGTAGACAATGTCCGACTAAATACCCATCTTCAACCTTGACTGAAAGCTTTCCCATATGACAACGCACCCAAAGCCAGTCTGACCAAATAGGTCATAAAGAGAGAGCTTTTCAATACGCAACTCTGGCTTACGCATGAACCTTTTAAAATTGGCATTAGCTAGGCTAGGTTTGCGCATAGGGTCCAATTCTCTTCTTCATTTTTCCACCTAAATCCGGATTTAGGTCTAGTATAATATACTGCGATACTCACCTTGTGACACGGAGCCTTCCATCCTAGTGGTAGGTGAAAATTTCACCCAAACCTTACGGACGCCAGTTTTCAATGCAGAGACACAATAAGAGTTTAGGACTATTCATACTTTTCTTTATGCAGACACATGCAATAATCAACATGCTATGACGAGGTTGATGGTTATATGAGATGTTCCGAAATACCCCCTTTGATCTACATGGTTACTGAAACTCAACTTGAGAGTGCTCTATCCTCTATAGCCATCAATAACTTGCATATTTACTGTGCGTTTACTCATGAAAGTTTGAACACTAAATTAATCAAAGATATTCAGTACAGCCACTTTAAATCCATAAGCTTTAGCGACGCTCGAACTATTTACCCTAAAAAAGCATCATTCTCGGATGAAGATAGGCAATAACTCATTGATATTTAGAAAAATATGCCTAAGAGGGAATATTCACAACGCTATTTTTGGAGAAAACGTGTTTCGACAATTTTTGTGTATCTTATTGATTTGTAATATTATCTCAATTTAAATGTAAATGGACTCAACATGACCGAAATGATAAAAACTTTACTTAATATCCGCTCGCTTCGTGCGTTCTCTCGTGAATTAACACTTGAGGAACTTGAAGAAGCACTGAATAAGTTAACGACCGTCTTTCTTGAACGCCAAGAGAGCGAAGAAGTAGAGCGCGAAGCTCGTGCTGAACAAGAATCCAAAGTCGCTGAAATCGCAAAGCAAATCAAGGTCGATGGTGTTAATATTGAAGCTCTTATAGAAGCTCTAGCAGGTCAATCAAAGAATAAAATAAAAGGTAAACGTAAGCCTCGCCTTGCTAAATATAGTTACACAGACGGGAACGGCATAGAAAAAACCTGGACCGGTCAAGGTCGCACCCCTTCCATAATTCAAGAACAGCTTGATGCTGGAAAATCAATTGAGGATTTCTTGATCGCGAAATAGTCGCTTCTTTCAAAACCCTCACTACACCCCCCTCAATTAAGAGGCCCAGAATTCATATAGAAACTAACAGAGCCCTTGTTTAGGTTAGTTTCTATAGGGCAGTCAGCTCACTTTAAATATCTCTCCCATTGGCCAATCTTAAAATGAATGCGTGAACAGAAATCAACCTAGAGGCGTTAATTACGTCACTGGCCTCATCAGTACCGAAACACGAGAAAACACTTATGACTATTGCAGAACAATTGCGCCAACAAGGCGAGCAACGTGGCCGCCAAGAAGGACGTCAAGAAGGTCGCCAAGAAGGTCGCCAAGAAGGTCGCCAAGAAGCCCTCAAGGAGATGGCGCACAAGATGATGCTTAATGGTCTAGATCAGGAAGCCATTATGGATGTCACAGGATTGAATAAAGACGAACTAGCACAACTTTCTCATTAGCCGAGCAAGTAAATGGCCATCAATAAAGGACTGCGCGTGGGGAGATAAATAGTTAAATCAATAAAAAATAAGGATAAGAAAAAAAAACGGCGCGGGCACTTTCTTTTGTCATACGACAGGTCCCTTCTTCGATTAAACGCGGAGTCATGTGGAACCCTTTCATCACCTTCCCACTTAACGTCCACCTTCATCCGGATGGTATGACGTTGTACGAAACTTTTAGACTTTTCCTACCCATCGGCCTTATTGTTATCATATTCAGGTACTAATTGAGTGAGGGGAATTATCGCCTCACCCAACTTTCATTGTGACAACGTCATAAAAAAGACCGAAAGACTAAGGTTATTACCTTCCTTGAAGCCCTTATATAACGTTCTGGTCAAAGTTTTATAAAATATTCAACGTTTTACTGCCCACTTTTAAATCGACTCTCTTTATACCCAAACGATAAAGGTAAGAGAGTACGTCATTTTTAGAAACATTGTATTGACTACGATTTAGAAGTAATAAATATTCTTCTAACAAGTATGGAAAGTCGCTTAATCAACGCCCATGAGTAATGTCAATCTGAGTGATATGTCGGCCAAGCACGGCATTATTGTGAATCGTCCTATATTTATCGTTGGTTCATCCAATCAAGTCCCGCTTTAGACGTAAGAAACTACTCTGCTATCAATTCATTAGGAGCGACATCTTATCGCTATTAGAAAAACCAAAGCATCAAGGTTTGAACTAGCAACCTAGTGAATACGCTTTCATTATGTAATGATTTTACTTACAAAGTCATACTGTAAGAGACAAAAGATTCCGGAATAATACGTCAAATGGTCTGGGCTAAAACTTATATGGCGGTTCGTATCATTGGTGTTGAGTTTGGCTACACCAATTACGCAAACTACAAAAATAGTGCAGAATAGCTTTCGATAACATTAGCTGCAATATTCCAGAGTTTTGTCTATTTTAGCACTGCGATTGGCCATCTTCGATAACATCAAGATTTGGCCTGTACCAAAGCAAAAGGGTAACCAGCACTCTTTCTTTTGCGCTTACCGAACTCGTTGTCCAAATTTGAACTCGATGTGAGAGCCAGAGCGAATAATGAGAAAGCACTCGTCAATGGAGTGAACGTCACTGTTGAGTGCAAAGGCGGTAAGAGAAGAGCCACCATTTTAGTTGATAAGTGACATACAACATGTAACTGGCTTAGAACACGTTAAAGCTCTCTTTCATTACACTAGTAAGCACTCTAGCAGGGATTTTGTTTTGGTTCTTGTAACGGGACTGTTGCAAAAATACTGTACGGACCCTTTTTTTTAATCATCGTGGGCAACGCTTGGAACTCATATTTCTGTCATGGGTGCAGACAAAATAGGAAACAAGAACTTCCATCCTCATTGTTTGAGAAAGCATACTCTACTGTGACTATATACCTTAATGAAAAACGATTGGCGAGTTCTAGCATGCGCCAGATAAAGAGATCTATAAGATAGTTGAAGAGCCTATGTTAAATGACAGGAACAAAAGCGGCATTACCATTTTGATAACTCAAGATTAGCTTATCAAGATCCTTACATTGGCCAGTTACTTTTAATGAAATACCTACCCAAGGTAAATAAGCATGAATAAAATTAGCTTTTTAAAAATAAACAATACCATTATCGATGACATTATTGCTCTCTCAGTGGAAGAGTCTCAAAAACAACTCATTGCTAACAACGCAGAGTGGCTTGCAGAAGCCAGTTTTAACGACGATAGTATCAACTATGGTATTTACTTAAACGATAAACCTGCGGGCCTGATCTCTCTGATTGACCCTAGAATACTGGACACACACGATGAACACTTTCAAAAGGAGCATTTATATGTATGGCGCGTCATGATTGACCATCGTTTCCAAGGAAAGGGATTGGGGAGTCAAGCGATTAACTTCAGTAAGAAATACGCTTCCATTATCGGTTTAAAAGGCGTCTCCCTGACCACGATGGATAAAGAAAAAGGCAATGCGCTCTCTATTTATCAAAAACTTGGTTTTATACCAACGGGCAGAAGACTTGATGATGAAATTGAATTAATTTTTGGCTTAAAGGAATGAGTGAATAAACAAGTCAGATGGTGTGTCTGGGACGGCTATTTGGCCGCCTCATTTTATACTTAAACTGTAAATGTATTGAAGAGTTCATTCAAAAACGCTGATCCCTCGTGCACTCTCACCTCTGCCCGGTCACGGCTTAACCAAAAATCAAATTGACTCTTGTTCAATATCCGTAACCTTTAAAGACCTTGAATCGCTTCGATGAGCTTTTTGATTAGAGCATGGTCTGACTCTATCGCATTGTCATGGTGTAATTACTCTTAATTTTTTTGCTCATATTTTCAGCTATCATGCGCTAATCTAGAAAACGTTAAAGTTCCAGCTCAGTGCTCTAAAGATCGTAAAGCCTCACCTAGCAGGTCTTCTGGCGAAAGGTTAGAATGGGTGTTCATTATACTTTCGATTCTCCTTGTAGGAAAAGAATTACAAGTCTTCCCTCTACCATCAAAGTCCTCTTGTCTTCTGCCGTATGCAATGTACACATTAATGAGAGTACACTCCCTCTCTCTCACTGAGCAGGTAATTTTCCTGAGTTTTTTTTGAAGACCTTCAAACATTCTATCGAGGCTTTGGTCACTATTTGCCTTAGTAAAGTGGCCATAGACTTCAGAGATAGTGCTATTTATTGATAGCTCAAACCTATGTACTTCTTGTTTCATTTGAAATAACTCAAGTATTATTGGGATTTGTATTACACATACTATAACCAAAAACATTGAAAGTTATTGGTTAATCAATTTAGTCAGCTTTGGCTCTCTTTGTTATCAGCTCTTATCGACAAAGCTAATTGCTTGCAGTTACAAAATATATCATTGGAACTCGCCTTGAGTCGCGACGACGAGTAAAACTTCAGGTCTATGAAGCCTCTGGACATTTCCGAGTTACGTTCAGATTGGCGACTAAGTCGTTCGGACAAAATTTACTACTCCGAATCATACAATGTATCGGAAATTGGTAGACCAAACGCAATGCCCTACTAAAACATCAAATGATGTTTTAGTAGGGCTATCAGATTATATTACTATAGGTAAACGGCCCTTTAAGGTTACTAGAAAGCCCCTATTTCAATGCCACCACTGTCGTTTTCAGAAACCACAACATTCATCATGTGTAATGGGTTGGCATTCTCTGATGAACCTTGAGCTTCCCCAAGTGTAACTGACTTAGTTAGAACATCCGAAATACTACCTGTCGATATTTGAACAGTTGCAATTCGACCTTCTGCACGAGCGTAGTTATTCACACCGATACTATATACCCCGAGTTCGAGGCTGTCTCTGTCACAAGTGGCGAAGTAATGCTCTGGCCCATAGCCGCTGGTGTTATCAACATCTAACTCACCAACGTTACCTACCCTATTTTGGTAGTACACCTGCATCCCATTGGGTTCAAACGTATGCAAATCAACATCACCTAGACCATTCCAACTGAGTGTTGCTGTGAACGACCCTGTAGAAGCGATTGCTTCAGGAGTTTGTAATGACGCCAGCTCCGATTGGAGATCGTTTCTTATCATTCCAGCTGGTTGTAAAGAAGTATTTAAATAGGTTTGTATGAGAGTGTGACCAGATGGATCAACCTCTAAATGGCTGACTGGTATCGAGACATTTGTATCGGGCACTGTCCCTACAGCTCTTAAACCATTTATCACCAAATCGAGATCGGCTAGTGTATAAGGTCCATTCAGTTGTGGTGAAGCTGGTGCAATGTGGACTACCCCAAGATTAGATTCATCTAGGTTATCCAATTCCAATGCTGCGTTGTAGGCATTATTAGCAAAAAGATTACCTTGGGAGTGGGCGATAAACAGCATTTTTGCGCCCTGTGTGCCTAACGTCTGAATCCTCGTGTTATGACGAGCGTAATCGCTTGCTGTTGGCGGTGAAGAAAACAAATGACTAACAAGTGCAACTGTTTGGGATGATGCCCAGTCGTAAAGCTCAGTAAGTAGCCCCAACACCAAGTCACTAGGGGCGCTGACAATATTGTAGACTTTATCTAAGAAACCATCAGCTCCACCACCAGTAATTGCTGACCAAAAGATATCAAATCTACCGCCGAGATCGGGGTCTATTTCTTCCGCTCGCTGAATAAATACTTCTGCTATATCTTGAAACGCTGATGCACTAACCGATGAACCAGTTACGTTATAAAAAGTCTCGTATGCTACAGGCTCTGAATTGTACTCATTTCCAATTTGCTTTTGGAATTCAAATGTCGCTAATTTCGCTTCATTTTTTGTATTCCACACTCCATTAAAAAAGCCAACGACATACCCTGGTACTTCACAAACTGTTGCAGAACTTACATTGAAAGAGATTGACGCAGCTAAAGCGGTTATAATAATTTTTTTCATACATCATTCCACGCAATCGATATTAGATGGTAGGCGCGTCACAGTGCCATCAAGAGCTTCATTGAACGCTGAATATGCCGCTGCGCGCTCACGAGTGTTTGCTGTGTAATGTTCTATCGCTTTTAGAATTTGATGTGCATCGGCAGGGTTATCAAAAGCTAAACTCAAGCAACCGATAGCTACAGTAGACTCTTCATCAACTTGGAGGACTGCATCGATATCAGAATGATCAACAAGGACAGCTTCTTGGATAGTTCTGGCAATACTCTTAACTTGTGTCTTTTGACTTGCTGATAAGTTAGCCGCTTCAATATATGCCAATATATCGTCTCGAATGGCTTCGTTATTGGTGACTGAACCTGTAAGCGAATCACTAGTGTCTAAGTCTGGGTACGTTCCTGACGAAACTAACTGACTTAAAGCATCTGTAGGTGAATTGATTGGTGTTGCTGCATTTACATCATCGGCACTATCAGAGTCACCACCACATGCCGTTAGCAACATGATGGCACATATTGGTAAAGCTTCCCTTATTTTCAACTTCATTGTCTACTCCTTGATCATAAATTTTAAGTTACTAAAATATAAGAGATTAACGCCAAGTGCAACGAGTCCCATACCACCCTTGAGCCGACCAAGTTGCCGCTATAGAGACTGGCGTTACATTAATATACCTAGGTCCGTTACACTTATATCAATACAGTAGATGTGGTTTGCATAAGGAAAAGTAAGCCAAATCACAGGTTTCTGAAATGAGTAATCAATCGGTCGTAACTTCTAATGGGGCATTTTCGAGTTTCATGGCACACCTTTGGACAGAAGCTTTTTCTAATTTAGTAAATGATGCATTATCTCCGGTATGGAGGAGCCATCAGAAGAGCACGACCTTAGAGGTTAAGTTCATTGTCACTTATGAGAAGTGAAAAAGCCCACTAGCAGGGCTTTTGTTGCAAGTTGCCACATATGATGCAATGCGCTACAATTGACATCAACAAACAAATGACCAAGGTAATACATATGGCTACTACAAGCGTTAGACTTGATGAGAGCCTAGTAGATAGAGCTGCAACCATTGGAACAGCTTTAAATCGAACGACCCCCAAGCAAATTGAGCATTGGGCGAAAATAGGCAAGATCATGGAGGATAACCCTGACTTAACCTACGAGTTCGTACTGCAGGCAATCATCGCTAAAGCCGAATTAGAGCACGGGAATACGACCTCTTATGAATTTAGCGAAAGTAACAAAGATTGAGCAAACTACGACATTTGCCAAGACAGTAAAAAAGCTACACAAAAACCAAAAACAAGATCTAGATAAAACAGTGAAAGAGGTTATAGAAAACCCTTTTATTGGCGTGATGAAGAAAGGCGATTTGTCTTTTCTTAGGGTGCACAAGTTTAAGATGAACAAGCAGCTCACCTTGCTTGGGTACAACTACGATGAATACGGGACGTTAGTCCTGACCTTAATGGCGTTGGGCAGTCATGAAAACTTTTATCGAGATGCATCCAGAACATTTAGATAACCAAAGCCTCGCCAAGCGCGAGGCTTTTTTTATACCCCTCAAACACCTACAAACTGATTGAAAAAGAACTTAAGGTAGCTAACGCTGAAAGAAAGGTGGAATCTACCCCCGTGAAACATCACGGGGATTAACAGTATGAGAAGAGTGGATAAGTTTTAATATGGTAAAAACCCATGAACAGGGTGTGAATGAGTAAAAGGTCTAGCCAATAATGGGGCACTTTCGAGTTAGAAAGTGCCACAGATAAAGATTCAACCTATGAAAGTTCTGGCCAAAAGTAAGTTAATGCAATGAAACTCCCTAAACCTCAATAGATTAGAACAAGTATTTTAATATCTTAAACACTTGCTCACCGCTACCCCGGCTGCTCAGGGAAAACCTTTACATTAGTTGGTATTTGGTACCAATCTAGTTTTTCACTAACCCAAACATGTGCTTGAGGTTCGAAAATATCAGCTGCCGACATATCAGTTGGTTTTAACTTTAATTTAACCGTTTGCGGTGCATCTGGATTGAAATGGTAAATTCTGTTTCCACAATTTGGACAGAACATCGCGCAATTACGATTGCCACTATCAGCTAAACGTTCCCAAGTTTTCAGTTGACCAGAAAACTCTATTTTCTCGGCATCGACAACTGCTGTAATGCTAAATGGGCTGGTAGACAGTTTTTGGCACTCTGTACAGTGACAAGCAAAGACCATTAGTGGTTTTTCATACAAGTCATAGGTCACTTGCCCGCACTGACATGCTCCTATAAGTGGATATTCCATTTATCACTCCTCCTCACAACATGAGTGGCAGCTAACTCCGAATTAAGTAACGAGTAACACTACCGTCTAACCTAAGTCATTACATCGTAAATCAACTTGAATTAAAAATCCGAGAAGTGTGTCCCTTCCCCTAATTGTACGAGGAGTTTACCAAGGCCATAACACCTAACAGTATAAAAATACTACCAGACCACCTTGAGAAAAAATCAACCCAGTTACTTCTTGCTTGAAACTTTTTCTGTAGATGACTCGCCATCAAAACACTTAACAGATCAGCACTACTAAACAATAAATTCGTAACAACTCCCAAAATAAGCAGTTGGAGCCAAACAGCAACACTTCCTGCTTCATTCACAAACTGTGGGAGAAAAGCAAGATAGAAAATTGCGGCTTTAGGGTTCAGAATATCTACAATGACACTATCAATAAACGTTCTTTTAGGAGAGGTAAGATTGCTTTCACAAGAAGTAATACGTAATTTTTTTGATAGATAGATACGTTGGAAACCCAACCAAACAAGATAGAGAGCTCCTAGCTTTTGAATGGCAGAATAGAGAGAAGGATTAGCTAAAAGCACAGAAGACAAACCTAATACAGCTAAAATTACATGAAAATAACCTCCTATATGAAGGCCAAAAGCTGCCATAATTCCTACTTTCTTCCCTCCTGACACAGCTTGAGCAATACTGTAAAGCATTGCAGGACCGGGCATAAACGCATATAGCAACGTAACAAATAAGTAAGTAAACAGTTCTGTAATTGAAATCATTGTCCACCCTCCAAGCTATATTTAAAGCCAGAAAATGTTGAGGCTAACTCACTTACTACATTACGCGCCTCCTTCAAATTGTAATTACCTTGTAGAACGCCTGCGATTACCTCAGCTAAAACAACTATTTGACTTTGTGTAACCCCTAATCGAGTAATTTCTGTTGCACCAAAACGTATCCCAGATAACAACTCTCTATCTTCAGGAAGTGGGACTGCATTAGCAAAAACCCCAACATCAGCTAGACGGTAGCATGCTAAACGCGCACCTTCTTCTCGAGTCCATTTCACAACAACTTGATGAGTTTCAGTAAAGCCTTCATCAGAACAGAGCACCTCCAACCCGTGCGCCTGTAAATTACTAGCAAGTTGCCTAGCATTAAGTATCCCTTGAGCCATATATTCAAGGCCATATTCCTTTAATTCTAAGCATGAGACCGTCAGGGCAGCAATTCGATTAAGTTGATGTGAACCAGTTAGCTTTGGGAATATAGTCGTGCTAATCGGAGAAGAAAACTTTTCCGAATTCCAACAAATTACTCCTCCCTGAGGACCACTAAACGTCTTTCCTGTCGATGCAGTGTAGATATCAGCTCCCAAAGACAGAGGGTTTGGATAAACTCCACCAGCAATCAACCCTGCTTGATGTGAGCCATCAAAAAGTAACATCCCTCCCCAACGAGAAATAATGTCTTTTATCTCTTTTACAGGAAAGGGAAAAAGGTTGAGACCTGCCCCTAAACTCACTAATTTCGGGTGTCTAAACTTAGCCATGTATTCAAAGGCGTTTAAGTCAATTTCGAGGGTATTCGGATCCACAGGAAGATCTGAAATGGAATAGTTCAAGATCCCCGGGGGGCCTAAACTATGGTTACTTGAGTTACCACCATAAAATGTATTGAGGGTGGACATATCTGATACGTTGAAATGGTTTTTGAGAACTGCATAGACAACCGTATTAGCATGAAGCCCTCCTAAAAGCCTAGGGTCTGCATGATTGCATTCAAATAATTCCTTAAGTAATACTATGCAAAGTGCTTCTATTTCATCAGCTTGATCAAGCCCCGTAAAAAAGCGGTTATTTCGCCCAATAGAACCGCCTGAGGCTCTAGACCCCAAGTCACAACTTAGTAGTCCCCGAGCTTGTAAACTCATAGGGCCTTCTGCTGCCAAAAGGTTTATTCCTGTCTTCACTCTCACAGTCTCGTGTCGCTCTATTAAAGCTCTTAATTTTTGATAGAGCTCTTTAGAAGTCGAACACCCAAGTAAGGCAGAAGCATCATTCAGAATATTCATGTCATGCATTTGTTTGCTGATAATCACTTTCTAACCTCCCTTCTCACGTATAACTGTTACGTGTGTTAGACAGATCCTTACCACAGAGCAGTAAGCTCGAATGTCTTGTGATATCTATGTTTGAGCCATCAATAAAGTCGCCCAAGTGTCGAAATGGATAAATTTCCGTATCCGTTGCCGTTACTCTAAAATTAATGCCAAACCGGTCATTATAAGATGTATTAGGAAGAGAACCATGCATGGTTCTTTCCGTGAAAATAACAAATTCCCCTTTTTTCATAGGGATCGTCACTATATCTTCTTGGCTCTCGTCTACACCCAATGTTCTTTTTGCAGGTAATTTTGCAAGTTCAGCTCGAACATAGGCTTTAACATCCTCGAATGATTTCCCACTAATTTGATAATTTTCAAAAAGCCCACTGGTATCAACGTCCAATACTAGTGTGTAATTGTTCGCCCTTTCGACAACATCTTCGATTGTTTTACAGTCAATAAATGGATCATGCCAAAACTCAGATTCTGTCATTGGAACCATGGTTTTAGGATATTGTTTTTTATGTGAACCACGAATGAAACGCAACGGAGCGCAATCAAGCTCAACATCAGTAAGGGCGACCCAAACAGTTAAATTCCACCAACGATCCCGCCTTTCATGTTTAGGCCTTAAACTAGGCTTATTATTGCCAATTTCTTCACCATCGAAATCTCCCCACTCTTGGTGCCAACCTGTACCGTTTTCTCCAGATTTCTTGTGAAAAATTTTTGAGCGCCAAAGAGCTAAATCGTCTCCAATCAGAGACTGTAGCTTTGGGATCAAAGCTGAATCTGTGAGCAACTCTTTAATTTTCGTCGATACTAAATGCCAATCCCTGACAGAATAACGACCATACAGGGGATGCGGCTCTGGGCTTTGAGCTATCTCCCTAACTTCCGTTAAAACATCTTGAATTAATTCGACATTTGCGAACCTCGGTAATGGTCCTAAATAACCATCTCGGCGAAAAGACCTTATTTGCTCTCTCGTCAATCCTTTACTCTTGTCCATTGATTAGCTGCCTACCCTATGATGTTAAACAAAGAGCGTCGAACCTATCAGTCTTTATCGAATGGCCTAAAATTAATAATTAATAATTAATAATTAATATTTAGAGAAAAGCGTTAGTTCTCGCGTACACTTATTCACAGAACTCCAAGTGTGACTCCCCAAAACACAAACTTCACCAAAAAACCTAATCTTAAAATTTGATGTACTTATGTTATTCCGACAGATATTTTAATCACCATTCCCAAAAATCCACTTCATATCTAAACCGTTCAACCTCCTTCTCGGTCAGTTCCGGTATTACTTTGATAGGTCTTCCTCTGCGTTTAGGGGGAGATTTCGTCGGCTTAGGTTTGGAGGCTCTCACTTTTCGAGTTTTAGGGTTATTCACAAGCTGGCCTGATAATATTCCACTAATAACTTCCCCTATCGCCTCAGCAGATTGCGATACTTGCACATCATCCACGTGAGCATAACGAAGCGTGGATGAAATACGCGTGTGACCCAACAGTTTCGACACCATCGGAATAGGGAACCCCTCTAACACCGCATAACTGGCAAAGGTATGACGCAAATCGTGAATGCGAACATCCTCGATATGGGCTAAGGCTCGCACCTGTTGCCAGACCATACTAACCTTAGTCGACCGACTCACAAAACGACGCAAAGGCATAAACACATCATCGTGTGATTCGCTACGCTGTGTCCATGCTTGCTTTGGTATGTCTGAAAGGAGTTTCTGCGCTTCCTTGCCCACATACACCACCTTCGCACCCGTTTTGCTGTCCGGCAAGTGCCACTCCCTGCCTTTAACAAAAGACCATTGTAGGCCTGTTACCTCTGAAATTCGACACCCCGTTAACAGCACCAGTTTTAGCACCTGACAACAGCACGCTTCCAGATTACCTTGCTGGCTGACCACAGTTAATGCCTTATCCAATCGCGCTAACTCATCCAAACTCAAAAAACGATTGAGCTTTTTTTTTGCGACTTTGCTTGAGACCCTCACAAGGGTTTTCCATGCAATAACCTTGCTTCACCGCATATTTGAAGATAGAACGAAGCACATCAAGATTACGGTTGGCAGCCCCTGCGTAATTCTGGCTGAGTTCATCAAACCAACGATGCACATGAAACGAATCAATACGGCTGACAGGAAAACGTCCAAACTCGGGCAACAAATGCCTTCTTAAGGCGCTCGACGCTGTCCCTTGTGTACTCAGTTTCCATCCCTTGCAGACCTTATCCGTCCATTCTTCTTTCACCAAAGCATCAAAGCGAATTAACCGTATCGGTTTCGTCTCTTTTTCTAAAAAAGAAGACTGTAAAGCTTGCACGTGTTGTCTGGCTTGTTTTAGGGTGAATTGTCCCACGGCCGCTAACGTCTTATTGGGAATGGGTAGATAAGTCACATAGAAACGGCGATCATCGGCATAGACTCTAACCCCTAACGCGGGAATTTTGGTATCCCACACCGTATACGTTCGAGTTTTTGAATGAAGAGATTGAATCACTTTAGAAGTGAATAACAGTGACTTCATGAGCGCATCCCCTTAACGAGTACACCCGACACATGAGAGGCCGCCTGACACACGTCCTCACGTCCCAAATGCGCATACTTTAGCGTCGTTTCCGCTTCAGCATGCCCCAAAAGACGACTCAGCACGATCACGTTCACCTTCGACTGAATGGCAATACTGGCGTAGGGTGTGGTCAAAAATTGAAAATACAGGGGCATTTTTGGAACACTTTCCAATTAGTCTTTGTTTTCACTAAGAGGCTAAATTATCGATGAAAAACGCCCCTATTGGAAGGGGTTGGGGTGTAGATTTGACCACACTGTTTTTACATTAACGCCAAGTTACTCTTATACAGGGGCACTTTCACCCCAAAAATACAGGCTAGAAATGAAAAAATTCTAGAACGCACCATCGCATCAAACCAATCAAATATCCTTTTATATACTGGAGGCATTTCGTGAACAGTATCTAATCCTGATTTTCATTATAAACCCTTAACGAATATAAATTAAATGTAAATAATTAGCTCTTAGCCTTTGTGTTAACTTATAAAATAATAAGTAACTATCTACTTACTCTGGCAATAAGTAACAAAACAATAAGGGAATTCTTCATGGAAAGACAAATAAAACTATTTTCACTGAAGAGAAAAGGAGCAGCAGTCCCTAAAGTAAACATAATTAGTATCAAATCAACTTTCTCATGAAGACGAAGCTTCTGGGTTTAAAGATACTTAATTTCAATTAATTTTGGTCGTTAAAATTATGGTTTTTCTTATAAAAAAGAGTGCGTTGCTATGAAAAATGAAAAGTCAGTGAAAACAATTCAAAAAAAATCGAAGTTTAGAGACTATTTACGCTATCTGCGGATTAAATTTAAAAGGTATAATTTTAAAAGTGGAAAAAATAAAAATGCATCTCTCGATGTGAGACACCTTTCTGACCATTTAAAAAAAGACATTGGTATATATGATAAAGACCACTAACATCATTAATATCTCTTCGTACTCTTGTCTTACTCGTTGTGTCACAAAGTTTAGTTGCACTACATGCGCACTGATTTTTAGAGGCAATTAGGCTGCTGTCTGCAAAATGTCTCCCAAAAAGATAATCCTTCAGGATTATATGAGCTGTCCATTTTAATTATCGACCATAGTTCCACTCCTACAAGGGTGGAACTAGCTTCCTCATCAGGTTTCCATTCCGGGCACTGATACATCTTACCTTGCCAGTGACTTTGCTCAACGATTAGACAATGGTCAATATTGTGTAGAGACAGATAGAAAAGGAGTACTTCTTTGATTTCATCATCAATGCTACAGGAATACAACGTTCACTCGATAGAAGCAATCCGGTACTTGATATCCTGCTAAGTCAGAAACTGGTGATATTCAAATGGGCTTGTATGCTCTTGGGCGGATAACTTGTGGTGATTTTTACATAGTCAATAACATAGATATGATTAATAACCAAATCTCCACTTTATTGTCATCCTTCAAGCTAAAAAAAGGGGAAACCAAAACATGTATCTAGCCTCATTCATAGCTTTGGTTGGCTCGCTCTTATTTACATATTTCGAGATACCACTAGGTGTAATGTTCGGTGCCCTGATTGCTCTTTTGTTAACGGTAAAAACAGGGTTTACTCTAGCTCTTCCCAAAAGCACATTGACCGGAGTACAGTTAATCCTTGGTGCCACAGTGGGCTCAATCGTCCCTATGCAGACTCTTTCCAAGGGTTATCCGATATTACTTTTTGTGGGACTCGTCCTTTGTATGTCCGCACAAGTTCTCACCTCGTATCTCTGGCTTTCTAAGCGAGAGAAATGGTCAAAATATGAAAGCCTACTTGGGGCGGTCCCGGGAGCGATGGCCTCGGTTCTTGTCATTAATGAAAATCACAATTCACCTTCTAGTAAAGTGATTTTCACTCACACAGTTCGACTCATTTTCTTAATCATAGCTTCCGCTCTTCTTGTCTCAGCGGACAATTCACCAGTTCCTGGGCCGGCTATTTCCTTAGACAACCTTTGGATACTTCTCCCACTTTTCCTCGCCTACTTTTCAGGTTTGCTTCTCGATAAAATTGGTACTCCAGCACCGTATATGGTGACTGGGATGTTAGCAACTATGTTTGTGAACTCTGAGTTACCGTCATACAACTTTCTTGTCCCGACAGAGCTTGTTTTTATTGCAACATCCGCTCTAGGGGCATTAATTGGGATTCGTCTAAAAGATATAACCGTTGTAGATATCTTCTCTTATGCGCGAGCTGGGATTATTGCTACAACGTTAAGTCTTACAGTCACAGTTGTTTTTGCATATATATTCAGCAAGCTAATTGATAAGGAGTTCATCGTACTCTTGATGTCGTGGGTTCCGGGCAGTGTGGAGTCTATGACTGTCGCTGCCATTTATCTTGGACTAGAGCCTGCATTAATAATGCTTAGTCATATCATTCGCATGATAATGCTTCATTCTATCCCTCTCGGCTTCAATATTTATAAGTATTTACGGAGACAATTATGAAATGGGACATTGGTGTTGGCTTGGTTTCATTAAAAAACCTCAGTTAAGACTGGTTTTTTGCTTTTTCCATTCCTAATAAGCTCTTTTCACTTAAATGCATTTAATTTACCTATTGAAAGAAATTCAACTGGAACTTCCGTTCTTCAACGGTATCCAGTCTGTACTTTGTAGTATTGAAGAGCGGAGTTACGCTGCTTCTATCTAAAAACATCAGAAACAATAAAGCTTGAGAAGTACAATATCCTCTCATCATTTTTTGCTTTGAACACATTATTCATCATCGGTAAATCTATCTAATTTCTATTTAGACCGTCAACCTCCTTCGGTAATCACACCACTCCCAAAAAGTGAACACTAAGGCGATCTTTTCCCAGAGCACACCCAGAGCACAGTCCCAATGCATGGCGGCATAACACGTCTCTGGACAATTCCGTGTTATATGTATTGTTAAATTAGCATTTAACGGATTACTTTAGGTACAGCAAAACCCCTAATAGTGGTCAAATTCACTTAGCCACTACAGAACAAAAAATATATTGATACAGTGCATTTACTAGGGGAGCATTCAACAACCTCTGCTCTAACGATGAAGAGGTGGACACTTCACTGCAAAGTTTTCGCATACTCGCGCATAACTCTGGCATTGTCCGCGTACTCTTCATTACCACATGGTTCACCGTTGTTGCTGCTCAGAGGGCTTGAATAAGCAGGGACAACCTTTTCAGAATAACTCATGACTGTCCCGTAGTTAGAACAATGAAAAGCTCCAGAATAAGGTTTTACTTTACTTCTATTTGCAGCAAAGACCTGTTCCATGATCCAAAAGTCTCCACTTTCAGAGTTAGGCCGTTCATGCATTGCCCACCCTAAATGTCCTAGCTCATGTTCTAGCACGGTAATCGGGAAGTCCTCCGCAAGCAGTACAAAGCTGTCGTTCAAGTTAACCATTGTCATCCCATTAATCTCCTCTTCGATGACCAATGGATGATTATCACTTAAAACCAAAACATACTGCTCTTTTGGAGCGTCTAAAAACGAGTTTACCTTCGAAGAACTGATTGCTTGTTTTAGGTCTGAATGCACAGAGGAGATAGACATACTGTCATGAGATATTGATACAGAATGGCTATCCTTGAACACACGAGTTATAGGGATGCATGAGTTAGACAGTATCGTATTAGACATCTTTACCGCTTCTTGCAATCTGCCTTTTAACTCTTCCTTGTTACCAATCTGATTATCAATATAAAAGGTGACATTGGAATTAACGCTTCTTTCTTCTTCGCACTCCGGGAAAGTAAAATTTGGTTTCGTATTTCTTTGGCTGTGCATAATTATAATTACGATCACAATAGAAGCGAGAGTTAAATTTCTTTTAGTCTTTTTCATGAATCCCTCGGTCACTATTGAGCGTTAAGTCATTAAATGTTTTAAAAAGAATAAACCCGATACTAACAATAGGAAATAATTACCACCACTAATTATTTATCGGTCACTACGGTGATATAGGCGACCTTAATGATTAAATTATGTAATTAGCTTTTTTTGCTTCTTGCATGGCCAATGCAATTTTATTAGCCCCTGATTCAGCTATGTCTTTTAATTCCTTAGTGGTCTTTAATATTAGCTCGGACTTATCCATTATGTTCCCTCTATCTTTGAATTTTCGAAAGAAGCGTTAAATAAAGTAAAACGATCTAAGGAGAATAAACTAAAAATATCAACTATATTAATAATTAATTAATAATTAATTAATAATTAATTAATAATTAATTAATATCAAATCTTTACATACAGTAGCATTGCAGGCTATGGAAATTATCAGGCCTATACTAAGTATGAATAGTTATAATGACCCTTGAGATAAAATACGCTGGCATAATGAAGAACACTTCTCCATTGATGACGAAGTTGAATTTCATTTGGTTTCTTGGGGGAGTCCAAAAAACATTATTGAGTTTGGGGTATATCACGGGGCGAGTCTCGTTTTACTCGATAAGATTTACACCCCTGACTCCATCATAGGCATAGACGAACGCCAAGAGCATCCAGCCTTAAGTCAATACCGAAAGGGGTCTTCAGCACACTCTGTAATAGAGCCTTATTGTGGAGTAAAGCAAGAGCATACAGACAAGGTCATTCAAATATTAGAATCACACTTCCCCACAAAAAATGTAGATCTAATTATTGATGATTACAACCATTTATATGAACCAACAAAATCCGCTTTCTTGACATCATTCCCTTATCTAAAGTCAGGTGGGATATACGTCATAAAAGATTGGGGGTGGGCGCACTGGCCGGGCGAGTTTCAAAATAAAGAGTTACTTCCTGGAACTCCTTTAAGTAAGTTTATTTTCGAATTACTCATGCTTCAAAGCGTCATTCCAAATTTCATAGCTAAAATTGAAACTGATTATAATCACGTTGCTATTACTAAAGGAGAAGAGAGTAGCCCCAATAACCGAAAACTATTTGAACTCATAAAACGCAAGACCTCGATTCACATTGAGAAACAATGATAAGTTCCTACACTATATTAGCTCTAGCTATGACTTTAAGTTCATTAGACAAATGGATTTCACGAGTCTTTCTTAAGAAAAATCCTTTATGTAATGAATATTTAATAGCCTATCAAATTACATGCAGTTTACTGGCTGCTCTGTTTGTTATCTTCGAAATCGAACAAATCCCTACAAAATTCGACAATACAAGTGAACTTTGGGAGCTGTTGCTTTTAAGTATATTCAGTGTTTTCTCATGGCTTGGGTTTGCGTACTCAACCTTTAGGGCTCGTGCTTCAATTGAATTAGGCTCTGTCTCGATAATCTCTAAAACAAAGATCATTTGGAGTGCTCTGTTCGGGGTTAGCTTTTTAAATGAGACACTGACTTTCCTTCAAATGACTGGCGTTATACTGATACTTGTCGCTTCACTGCTCATCAGCACAAGTAACAACATGAATCTTCTTTTTTCAAACAATCTACACGCGTGGCTCGCGCCAATCTTTCTCACTCTAGCCATTGGTTTTGATAAAGTACTTACGTTGTACTTACCTACTAGCGTTATCCTTTTTATCGGTTTTTCTGGAACCGCTTTTTTGACGCCTCTACTATTTAAAGTTCATTATAGGTTAATCAAAAAAGTTCTATTTAACGCCGTAATAACAGCCACTTGCGGAACAGCAAGCTACTATTTTCTCTTAAAAGTGCTTAACACTAGCGCTTTTAGTTTAGTCATGGTTTTATTCCAAGGAGCCTTCATCCTCGATATTCTTTTTGGTTACTTCTTTTTAAAAGAGCGCACGAACCTTAAAACGAAAATAGTCTCTTGTTTACTCGCTACCCTTGGTATTTTGACTTTGGCTTCATAACGTACACTTATTTACAGAACTCCAAGTGTGACTCCCCAAAACACAAACTTCACCAAAAAACCTAATCTTAAAATTTGATGATTTTAAAACATCCCCGAGCGATACATGTTAGTCAATTAACCATTGTTGTTACAGCGTTTATAGCATATAAATCTCGCTGTAGAAAAAGGCCTAATTGAGAGGGGCTTTCTACTACAAACCTAATCGATTAATAGAGTTTTGTTAGAAAGCCTACTTAATGTTAGGCGTGGCTAACTATTGTTGCACTCTGCTCTCATTTTACACTCCCCCGTCAACCTCCCTTGGGAATCACATTAAATAATCTAAATTGATGCGTGAGCAGAAATTAAGCTAGCGCAGAATCCCTATCGTGATACTGATTTAACTCATTTGGTGTTAGGATAATAAAATGAAAAAGACCACGCCAACCCCACATGATGCCCTCTTTAAGCAGTTTCTCACTCATCCAGAAACCGCTAAGGACTTATTGGATATTCACCTGCCTGCTGAGCTGCGTGAAATCTGTGATTTGACGACCCTAAAACTCGAATCAGGCAGCTTTATTGAAGAAAGTTTACGGCCTTACTATTCGGATGTCCTTTATTCTCTTACAACGTCTCAGGGGGAAGGTTACGTCTACGCGTTAATCGAGCACCAGAGTCGACCAGATAAACACATGGCATTCAGACTAATGCGTTACGCTATCGCCGCCATGCAGCAACATATTGAAGCTGGCCATGAGCGTTTACCTCTGGTGATCCCGTTGCAGTTTTACCATGGTAAGGTCTCACCCTACCCGTATGAGATGAATTGGTTAAAAGGGTTCGTTAACCCTCTTATAGCTAAAGCGCTCTATACTCAAGATTTTCCATTAGTCGATGTCACGGTCATCTCCGATGATGAGATAATGCAGCATCGCCGCATCGCATTGCTTGAGCTTGTCCAAAAGCACGCAAGGCATCGGGATATCATGGATTTCTTTGAGCCTCTGGTCACATTGCTCTTAACCGATTACACTACAGATAAGCAAGTACAGTCATTGATGAGCTACTTACTCCAAGTGGGTGAAACGAACAACCTAGAGGCGTTAATTACGTCACTAGCCTCATCAGTACCGAAACACGAGGACACACTTATGACTATTGCAGAACAATTGCGCCAACAAGGCGAGCAACGTGGCCGCCAAGAAGGACGCCAAGAAGGACGCCAAGAAGCCCTCAAGGAGATGGCGCGCAAGATGATGCTTAATGGTCTAGATCAGGAAGCCATTATGGATGTCACAGGATTGAATAAAGACGAACTAGCACAACTTTCTCATTAGCCGAGAAAGTATAAAGCCTTGCTAGTTTAAGGGCGAGGCTCCTGCTTTACGAAGACAACCCTCACGAATAGCGCTATCACTTCGCTTTCTGCTATAAAATTGCTCGATTCCGGACCAACTTGATGTGAGACATGCCTAGCTCTCGTTACGCTCAACTCTCATTCTTTTGACGACACGAACGACCGTTCGTGGTGACACTCCCACAAACTTAGCTGTTTCATTGATGCTCATCTCCTTAAGAACTCGAAGTTTGTAGATTTGTTCGTGCAACTCTAAATCGGGCCTTCTTCCTCGATACTTGCCCATTGTCTTAGCTTTATCTATGCCTTCCTTTTGGCGTCGACGTCGATCTTCGTAATCTTTACGAGAAATCGCCGCGAGCATATCCATCATCATGTTATTGATCGCTTTAATCATCGAATTCGTGAACTCATCGGATATTTCAGGAGCCATGGCGATGTGACTAGTTGGTAAATCCAAGCTAATGACTTTCAATTCCTTCTCGTACAGCATTTCTTTCAATTTAGACCAACTAGATTCATTTAGACGAGAGAGTCGATCAATCTGCTCAATCATGATCAAATCCCCTTTTTTAGCATCACTTAATAATTGCAGTAATTTAGGTCTTTGCAACGAAGCGCCAGATTCTTGCTCAACATACCAAGCAGCAATACGAAGTCCTTTTTGTTCAACAAATTCTGATAAGGTCTTTTTTGCTCTTTCTGCATCTTGTTCGATAGTTGATGCTCTTAAGTATCCAAATATGTACATAATTTTGATTAAGTGACTTTTAGGTTATGATCTAAATAGGTATGTCATTTATATTATGACATTTAATGGTTAGGTGCAATTTTCAACTAGTGACAATAAGGTATACCCAAACAACATACCCTCCTTCTCAAATTTAAAGTTTAATCATTGCTACAAGGAATAATAAAAATATGAAATGAGAAATCAAAGACTCAGCCAAATCCAAAAAGAGATATTAAGTTGTTTGGCAAAGGGATTCGTGAAGGGAGTCAAAGAAGGTAAGTCTACGGTGGTCAACCATGCTATTAACCAACTTCTTAGGAGAGAGGTCCCTCCAAACAACTTCCGCGTATCTTGTGAAATTATTGAGGAGCGAGGGCTAATCAGGCGCAAGAAAGTAAATTTAGATTGGTATATTAACATTACGCCCGAAGTATTTGATAAAGCACTTTAAGGGCTAGGGTTTATAAATAGAGGTGTATATAGAGTCATTTACACCACAATTTCCGCCTCCGCTGAAATATGAAGAAGCGCATCTTGCTGTATTACAATGGAATCAGGGGGCGATTACGAGCCGAGGAATGCATGTCGACCGATTTCCTAACAAGCCGCTTTACCAAAGTAGTCAATAGCCTACGGAGCAAGATATCAAGCACACAATCAACAAAGAGTTAGGGTTCAGTCGGACAACTGTGTAATCAATTATTAGTAAGCTTAATTACAAGCCTGTGCTTTAGATTTAAGCCAAAATACTAAAATCACCAAGTACACAATCATGTTGATCAGTAATGCTGCCTGTTAAAGTCGTTTCGCAGTATGAAAATTTAATATTCATATCATCCACGTTTCCGCTCACTAACACGTGGCGCCTTAAAACATCACCATTAAGTTGGTGAATAATCCCACCCCAAGAGAGGTTATCTTTAAATAAATTAAATGTGATCTTCATACTATTCCTATTTATTATTTATCGTTTTTTTCTTTTGTTGTTGAAACCAAAAAAGTTTACGGCCTGTTGTTCGAGACATGGTTGATCCTTATTTATTTTCGTTAGATATAACGAAGCTAGCAGTCTTTTAGAGATACTACTATTGAGATATATTAATAATTTTATTTATAAAAACGAAGTAAATAAGAAACGTAACGACAAATACAAAAAGTATTGGGAGAATATTGGATATTTTCGTGGGGAGTTATAAATAAGTACTCTAAGATGGGGGGAAGTGACGCAAGCGGTATCTCCGCTCGCGCCTACTTAAAATCTTATGCAGCTACAACGTTTGCAGCTTGAAGACCTTTTTGGCCTTGCTCTACTTCGAAAGACACTTGTTGGCCTTCTTTAAGAGTCTTGAAACCTTCAGATGCGATAGCACGGAAGTGAACGAATACGTCAGCACCGCCGTTGTCTTGAGTTAGAAAACCAAAACCTTTCTCTTCGTTAAACCATTTTACTACGCCATTTGTTTTGTTAGACATATTGTGTCCCTTATATAAGATAAAAATTAATCGCAAAATGCGATGCGCTGAGAGCTGGAATTATTTAATGTATCTATGAAGCTAAGGGAAACACTGAGGAAAACAACAATAACGAGGAATTCTGAGGGTTTTACTTTTACAACTTGATGTTTCATTTAATAACTCTGAACAACAGAGCGATGACATTATTATCCATTATCTCGTTTTTGTAAAGGTTTAATTTGAAGTTAACATATATCTTCCTGCTGCCCTGCAAAATACGATTTTTTACAAATTCACCTACACTTTTATCCCGAGACCTTATAAACAGTCGTCCGACTACACCCTAACTCTTTACTGAGCTCAGTTTATTCATGCCTTGGTTTGCAATCTCTTGAATGAGTTGGTGAGCGTCTTAGAGGTGCCTCCCTTCTGAGCGCGCGCTCTTGCCCACATCACTGTTAATATCCAAATCGCCCAAGTAATGAAAGACCAAACCGGCTTTCTTTCTCGCTAGCTGCTCAGCAATTTGCAAAGCATCAATGGTATTACGATCAAAATACGGTCGACTTTAGTAACGTGAATAACATCCCCTTCCCTCGCAAAGTCCAGCAACAGGTTAAGCAGTTCTCTCTCTGGGGATTCCCCCCCCCTCGCTTGCTCTTGGTGAATTTTTCATAACCTATAGCTTTAACCTGTTCAAGTTGAACGTCGAGCGTTTGGTCTTGAATACTGACACGGACATAGCCAATTTTCATGAAATGAACCCTAAAGTGAACATTAAGATAGTTTTAATTAAGTGTACATATACATTTAAAAGACTAACTGGACAGTTCTGAGAGGGGTAACAAGTCGTATCCACTAAATTACACCTTTATGGACACGCCATTGGATTAACCGTATAACTAAAATCATACAAATCAGTTAAAGCGTTCGATTCGTTTATAATGAACGAAAAGGAGAATATTATGCAATCACTTACTGCTAATACAGCTAAAACTAAATTTGGCGATTTACTAATGAAGGCTCAACGTGAACCCGTACAAATCAATAAGAACGGTTCACCGGTTGCGGTGATGATGTCTTGTGAAGAATATGAGCAACTTGAAGCCCTGAAATTGATGGTGGTGAAATCGCGCTTCGAACAAGCAGAGGCCGATGTTCTATCAGATAACCTAGTCGACGGTGACGATTTCATGAATGCACTTGACCAAGGTAAATTTGATTAATGACGCAATATAAGCTTTCTTATGCAGCGCAGTCTGATCTCATTGATATTCGTCGCTATACATTAGAGCGATGGGGGCAAACACAATGGACCACTTACTTTTCAGAACTAAAGTAATCAATGGAATTACTGACTAGCAATAAGTTGATCGGCATAGAAGTTTCAGAGTTGGGCCAAGACTACTTCCGCTTTCCTTTGAAGCACCATGTGATTTACTACATTCGAAAACAAGAGCTCCTCATTATTGCAGCCGTTTTTGGTAAGCACATGTCTCCCGCCAAGCACTTTTCACAACTCTCTTAACCCTTAGCTTCATATAGTCACGCAGCGTACTCGGCGCTTCACCCTCTCGGCTTGGCCCTTCAGTCTTCCGAGAATCATTCCGTTTTTCTTTCTGGCGGCGAGCGCTTCCTTCGTTCTCAGCGAGATCAACTCACGCTCGATTTCTGCCGCAATTCCTAGCACCTTAGCGGTGATATGAGATTGCCTCGAGCCATATAACTGTAAGTTTTCCTTTGCAATATAGACATTAATTTTCTTTTTCATGCACACTTCGAGTACCTCTAGTACTTGTAACGTTGAACGTGCAATTCGACTGACTTCAGCAAACACAATGCAATCTCCGCTCGTCATCCCCTCTACTAACACACCTAACTTAAGTGGTCGCCATTTTATCTTGCCTATCAAGCCAAAGTGGGCAGCCAAGCACACCGATTTTAAGCATCATCCCCAACGACTCGCCCCTCGAGTTAGAGTTACTCCTACCAGCCCGTTCTGCTGGTTTTGTTCAACAAGGTGATACCGAGCCTGGGTTGCTCATTGCGAATGCGACAGCGATCGGGTTGCAACCTTCAATGTTAAAAGTGTCATATGCCAGTGAGATAAGCACTTCTAATACTAATGAAGGCCCAGACAAGAAGAGTGTTACATTATCGCTTGAGCGTGAACTCCCCCTCGATGATAAAGAACCAATAACCGGACGCTCTCACTCGCTGCTGCTTCAAGCTCAGTTGCAATGCCGGCATCCACCTGTAGTAATCCGCTACAATAATGAAATAAACAACCAAACTGGGAGAATATTATGTTTCCATTTGAACTAAAAGTTAGCCATAGGACGGGACTCGGCAAAAGGCCAGACAGAAGTTTTTTACTTTTACCCAAATTTGGCAACAACCCCTATCCCCACCAACTTACCTCTAGATTTTTTGTAAAAAAGCACATTAGTTAAAAATTACTGTCATTCTAACTATCATAACCAAGACGGATTCCTACCATAAATGACGAGTTTATTCAGGTTACCAGCCGCGGTATTGAAGCTATTGGTCACCCTGGCTAATGCAGGGGCTTGAGGTCTGAACACTCTCCCTGAAGTTGCGGGTAGGTTGCGGACGTAGTTACCTGGCCAAGCAACCACTCTAGTATTTAGATGATTGGCTAAAGCCTGCCCTTGAGAAAACATGCTTCCTCCGGTCGCCCCGAAACAGGTTTGCAAATTAAACCTCTGAACGCTTCGCGCGCCCTCTGGTAGATACTCCGCAAGCCGTCCAGCTGTTTTAAAACCATCTGGCGTCATGGTTAACCCAATCCCCCCATGGCTGTAGACATAATCGTCGGCGCTCCTGTAGATAGCTGCTGTTCTTTGATAACCTGGTGAGCGCTGCCTTGTTATGGTCGTGAGATCTTCAAGAGGGGACCAATGTCTTAACTCAACCATCTCCATCGCTTGGCGTCGTGTAGCCATCAATGCTCTTCTGCTACGAGCCACCCCGATCCCTCTTCCTGCCCCAAACGTTACAAGGCCTATTACCGCCCCAATTCCCGCATTTAAAGCGGCATCTTTGGCACTTGAGCCAGTCGCCAATTCAAGACCAAAGCTAACTGCACTTGACACAGAAGCATCAGCAATCGCGAGGCCCACTTGTACACTGGTTTTTGCTCCCGTTGCTGCCGCGCCAAATCCTCCTGAGATAAAGCCAAGTGCGGCCCCAATCCCAACTTGTTCCCATTCAAAATGCGTATCCGTCACTATCGCCCGAATTCCTTCTGCAGTTGCGGAGATGCCCGCCCCTAGAATTGCCCCTACAATCGCCCCTATAATTAAACTGGATATCGCAAACTTTCCGCTGGGATCACGCAAATTCACAGGATCGCCAAAACAATAGCTATAGGAGTTACTCCCTCCCTCTCCAAAAGGACTCAACACATCTGCAGAATGGAAGCGAGTCAAACCTGAACTATAAATCCGAAAACCATTGCCTAAATGATATAGCCCTGAACCAATGTCGCTAATCTCACGTTCGCCATTAAAACCTAACCGACTCTGAGAAAATTTAACAGGCACAATTAACCCTGAAGATTCAAATTTTGATTTAAAGGCTTCGCCAGCTAAGAGAAATCTTGGAGTAAAGTAAATAAACGGGGATAAAGCAGCCAATGAGGTGGAATACTTGATAAAAGTTCTTTTTGATAGATCTATATATCTTTGATTAACACCGGATGAACCATAATTCTTATTCATGATAAACATTTCCTCTATAAATCACGCCTTCACCTCAACCTTGTCCATAGGGGGTGTACATTTTGTATTCTGTCGAAATAGTATCATCGCCATGGTGTGAGGTTAGAGTAGCGATAGCACTATGTTGGGCGTTTCCTAGTAAGTATTGATGTTCAGCAAGATGCACCGAGGTATCATAATTTGAAGGGCTGATATTAAACTTGAGGTACGAAGAAATAGTACGGTCCGTCCATAAACCACCCACGTTATGGTAACAAGTGTGCCATCCATCGTATAATTCGTTGACTATCTGGTCACCTTGATAATAAAGCTCCATCTTGGGTTCGTCTTGCCCAATTTGCGCCACTACACGCCCTTGAGCGTCGTATTCGAATTGATAAGACTTGTTGTTAATAGGCAGAGAAGTTGAATTCAATTGACCAAGAGCGTCATAATGATAAAGCGCCCCCCGCTCATCTTTAGTTATGTTTCCTGATGTGTCATAAGTTAAGTTAGCCGATTCAGAGTAGCTAATGTGGGTATTAGAGATTGACGTAAGACGCACCACGTCATCAGTATCATAAGTATATGTACAAATATTGTCGGTACCGTCTGAAAAAAACGTGATAAGTTTGGTTATATTGCCGTACAAGTCATAACTATATTGCTGTCGAATGATTTTGTTGCCAAATGTATCTTTGGGGTGTTCAAAGCCATCACACTGATAATCAACTAGTCGATGGAAATCATCGTATGACATTTTTTCAACCGTTGTTTTGTTGTCTCTTTCGAGTGTCTTTAGGCTGATTTGAAGTTCATCGTTATAAACTTGTTGCAAAGAAAACTGTAATTGAGAGTTTAGATGAACACTTCTTTTCGTTTCTAGTCCGACATCGTTTAATTCTAGTTTAATTTGAAGGTGATCATTTCCCCTATAAGTATCACATCCGACCAAGCGACTATAGTGATCATAATTTAAAGTGCTGAATGTATGGACACTCTCATTATTCGAATCTTGCTTAATATATTCGATATAAAACATTCTTCCGTAGCGGTCATAGCTGTATCTAACGACGTTACCAAAATAATCGTGCTTAAAATCCAGCCTGCCTGAAAGGTGATATTGTTCAAAGCTAAAAAGTCTAACAGACGTATTGGGGAAAAACGCCATCTCCTCTCTCGTCATCCCATCTTTAAAGTACACATAAGCACTGATGAGATTTTTATTCTCTGCACGTACTAGATGACCAGATTTTGCGTCGTAGTGATAGGTGACATTCAACGCTTCGTTGCCTGAAACATTATAGGCCGTGGCTTTCTTCAAATACTTATTGTACGTTATCTCGAGTTCATTACCATCCGCCATAACAACCCTCGTGGGAATTGGAGAAGCCCCGCTAAAAGACTGTTTTTCAGTTCCAGAACTCGACACTTCAGATACCATGCGAGATAGCCCGTCATACACCCTAATCCCAATGGTTTTATTATTAACACTGGTTTCAACAGGCAAAAGATCATGGCTGTAACGGACGTATTTTTTTGATATTTCAAGCGTTTCACCATCGTAGATTTGACGTGTTGAAACAACTCGGTCTGCGGTATCATAGGTGTATTCAACAGTATGACTTTTCTGGTCTGTGCTCGACACCAAGTTGCCTAAGGCATCATAAGTATTCTGGAAAAACGCTAACCGTTTCCCATGACTGTTGAGCAGCTCCTTTGTTAATAAGTTACCCATTAAATCAAAAGAACGAATTTCTGAAAGCAAACCTTGTATCGAATAGTTTATAGTCATCTTGACGGGGTTTTGCTTGATGACTTCTATCCTTCCCTCTGGGTGGGTGATTTTACTAAGGTTGCCTCTGGCATCGTATTCGTAGTTAGTTACCATTGAAGAACTGGTCGAAAAGTTATCAAATTCTTGCTGCTCAATCAATTGACCCAGGCTGTTATAGCTGAGTTCACTCAACACGATGAGTTGACCATTAAGATCACTTCGTTTTGTCTTAATGACCTTGCCTGCATTGTTGTAGTCTTCGACGCTTTGGATACCGGTAGGCTCTATGCTCTTCAATTGATTGAGCCCATCACCAACACGATAGACATACTTCACTACCGCTTCATAATCCGTCCCTTCCGCCTTTATCTCTCGAGTCCGCCTACCAAGAAGATCGTATCGACAACTTGAGATAACTCCTTCACTATCGACCCACTGAACGGCTTCACCACTCTTTAAATCATGCTTGACTTGGGTGGTAACGACTAAATTATCATGTGTTGTTAGTGCGCTTGTAATTTCAACATCTTGGTCGGTATAACGGTACGACAAGTCCTTTCGTGAAACAAAATCATTGATAAAAGTAGAGGTTTTTTGTAATTGACCATGAGTAAGCTCTTCAACATTGTTAAAGTAAACATAATCTACACGACTCAGAGAGCTCTCTTCATGTTTAAGGACGACAAAGTTGCCTCCTCCGATGCGGGGTAAGGATTGGTAGGTGAAGACACTTTTCCTCTCTTGTTCATGACTAGTAATAGAGGAAGCTGGCTGGAAAGTTTCTTCCTGCAGGAAGGCAACAAACCCATTAGGCTCTGGAGGGCATGCTTGACCCTCTCCTGAAGAGGTGTAATAGACTCGCTTCGTTTGATCACCATTTATCTCTCGAATTAAGGTTTGATTCCCATAATCATCGTACTGATACTTATGGACAAACGTTCTAGAATCAGAATCTTCATAGTGAGTTTCATGTTTTTCCTTCAGAAATGAGTAATTGGCTGGTTGATGCTCAATACTGGTATTTATCTCCGCGTAATAAACGTACTCTTCTTTTCTGTAAAGAACCTCATTGTGGCGATATTCTATAGATTTTTGTAAATGATATTTATTATAAGACCGTGTTATGGATTGCGTGCTATTTATTTTCTCGACACTACTATACTCATAGTCACTCCTAGATTTGAATAGAGTATCTTCTCCATTGACGAACGCGGCTTCACTAGCAAAACCGAGATAGTTTTTATCTGAATAAGTATAGTTTGTTACTCGGTCAGGTTGATTATTCCCAGCGACAAATCGATGCATAGTCACATAAGGGACTTTACTGACCGGCCCACCGCTCGGAAAGCTGTGCCCTTCATTTTGGTAAGTGAGGATTTCTTTCAGGCCACTGGGATGAGAAAAGACTGTCAGGAGATCATAGTTAATATTACTCAGGTATTCGTACTCAAAAGTGATATTCGACTCGTCATCAGGTAAATGAAGCGTTGTTAATCTTTTATAAATACCATTGCTTTCTTTATCAACAACCAGTGTTTGATAGGTTTCTCCACCTACAACCTGTGTGACCGTTGTTTTTAAGTCTTCAGACCAATAATCTATCCGTAATTCTCTTCCTGAGCCATCCGTTATTTTCCACAATTTGCTAGTTTGGTCACTCTCTCTATAGTGGAATGTTGTTTCCAAGCCTTGGATGGAGGTGATCTTTTTCAAGGCTCCCGTTTCATAGTCTATCGATTCTACAATCCCACTTTTATAGATAACATTAATTTCATTATTACTGAGAGAATAGAGTAACTTAATATCTTTAATTTTTCTGTATGGGAGTTTATATTCATTAGTCTGATGATTATAAATCGCTTTATAATTTTGTCCTGAGCTCAGGTAAATAATACTATCTTCTTTGTCAAAACGACTGAAAGAAAGAAGCCAGCCTCTCCCAAACCCTTCATCTCGAACACTTTCGGCACGATAGTTTAATACCAAGGAAATGGGAGAACCTACGGTTTTATGTGATATAAAATCAGCGAGCCTTATTGAACATATATAAGCCCCAGTCCTAGGATCGACACCTGAATTATTAATAATTGAGAAGTTATGTGCATTCGATAAAAAAGACATTTTATTAATCACCTATTAATTATGTTCACTATGTATTCTTCTTAAATAGTACCCTTCCTCGAAATAATCATTGTAGCTAGTTCTTGAAAAACTAAAGTATCCTCTATTGCCAAATTTATCTTCGAAATACACTATTTTTCCATCAGGACTAATACTTTGGTTCCAGTCATAGGGAGGAAATGCTTTAGAGATGTTAGCAGAGTTGCTGCTGTAAATACCGCGCCCAAATGAGCTGACGAATATAATGGCCTCATCTGTATTGAGATCGCCATAGACAACCCGGTCTTTCCAGCCAGTGTCATAGGTAGTTGAAAATGGTATGTTGATATGGCCAGCATCTGTATCATATATCCAGTATAAGGCGGAAGAGGACTGGCTGTTGCTATAAGTCCCCAGCAACCTATGGTGGTCATTATTAAATCTCAGCCCCCCTTCTTGCCAAACTTTCTGGAGCGTAAAATTGTTAGGCTTATACTTATTGAGATGAAGAATGGCCCCATCACTCCATCCGCTATTGCTTGTTTCGTAGGTAAAATCTGAACTGGTAAAGGTTCTTGGGGTCAACAATTCGACGATGGCAGAAGATTTGTTTGTGGTTCCATTACAAGTATTTTGGGTAAGAGATTCACCAGTGATATTATTGGTGGCCGTCGCTTGGACACACAGATGATAAACATCTGCACGGTTACCTGAAACAAACTTAGAAACACTCCTATAGCCTTCTCTTCGTCTGTTTCGGTTACTTCCATCCTCAAGCCTGATATCTAATACATACCCGCTGTGAGAATCTGAGACGGAGAGCGAGTCAATCGTTTCCGCCGTATAGAGTTTTTTGAGACTTGCATTGTCAAACGTGTAATTAGATTTCAACTGATAATAAATTTCAATTTCGGCCTGCATTCTATTATTGGCGTATATTTTAGAATTTGGCGATAAATTCACATAGGTGCCTTCAAGATAAAGCCTCGAAAAAGGTTCCTCTCTAGGTCCAGTGGAAGAGCAAAAAGCGCTATTAATATTAAATAAAAAAGCGAGTAAACATAGTTTTTTAAATGAATTTGTTTTTAGAAATTTCATATATTATATCCCATATTTGACCACAATGATAAAATATATATTTAAT
>NZ_JBFRST010000105.1:0-15109 GCF_041473705.1 Vibrio sp. 10N.222.55.B11 | reverse complement strand
TTAATTTTCCGGATTGGTATAATATACGCCATTAGCAAAGCCGCGGATTCTCCTACTTACCAAAACAGCGCGTGTTGGGAGTCTAAACCTCCAACCTTTCCATATACTAAGCCTCAGCAGAAATACTGGGGCTTTTTTGTATCTGCTGCTTCTACGAAGTAATGTTGGGATAACTAGGCGCTCCTAGCTCACCTGCGTGCTCGAATCTCCGGAGTGCCTACTCATTCCAGCCTTGCCATATTTAAGACTCTAGTCTGCACGTCTCGGCAGAAATGCTAGCGCTTTTTATTCCTGTCATTTTTACAAGTATCACTTGAAGTACCATGTATTCCTTTAGCTATCTCTATCGAACACTGATTTAGTGCAGCCTTGCTGTATTTAATGACTTAGTTCAAAGCTAAAGCTTTCTGTTCACCACTCATCTAGCTCCGTAGTCCTGTTAATAACTAACGCTATTCTAGCGAGACGTTGAGTCCCGTTATTTTTGTTTCCAGGTGAAAGGTGAAGCCTTTCGATTGAAGCTTATATAACTTGAGAGTGGGTTATTGGGTAGACTAACGAGTGAGCAGAAGAACGAGTTCTCAGTATGACTTAACCTTCTGAACGAGTTCTGGCCAAATTTAGTGCTCCCCCGAAATTAAGGCTTTCGATTACTCCAATAATAGTGGTATCAAATATCGATATGAGCTCTATGTTCCACGCATACCTTTCAGCGATAGCTTCAGTATGGGAATTGGTGAGTTTGACTTCCATTGGGTATAAAAAAGGCCACCTAAAGTAGGCGGCCTTGGTTGATCTATCTAGGTGTTAATCTAGCTCTTTCTCTGCTTGTTTTGCTTTCTCTATCATAGGAGTGATAGTTGAGCCTTGAACCAGAATAGAAAACACAACAACGGCGTATGTCATGACAAGGATTATCTCTTTAACATCGATTGCTTTGTCTTCAATTACCCAGATACCTGAAGGGATTGAAAGTGCCATGGCTAGTGCTAAGCCACCGCGTAAACCACCCCAAGTTAGAATCTTAATCGACCACGGGTTGTAAGTTCTAAAGCGTTTAAATCCGATGTAAGACAAGAAAACACTCAAGTAACGTGCACTCAATACTAGAGGGACTGCGAAAGCCATTAAGATCCAATCTTCTTGGTGGAATTTGAATAACAGCATCGACATACCAATTAGTAGGAATAATACGCCGTTTAAGAATTCATCTATCAATTCCCAGAAATGATCTAAGTGATCTTCACTCTCTTTTGAGAATCCGATAAAGCGAGTCCAGTTACCAATCATGATACCTGATACCACCATCGCTAATGGGCCTGATACATGTAGAACTTCAGCAAACGCATAACCAGCAGTTGGGATGCCGATGGTTAATAGCAACTCCATCGAGTGGTCATCGGTATTGCTGATTAGGTAGTGGAATACAAGACCTAAAACAAAACCATAGACAATGCCGCCAATCGCCTCTTGAACGAATAGCATGGTCACACTACCGACGGTTGGCGCTTCTGTGCCGAATGCGATAGTAAATAGGGTTACGAAGATAACTAAGCCAAAACCATCGTTGAATAGAGATTCTCCCTCGATTTGAGTAGAGATTCTTCTGGGAGCGTCGAGTTTCTTTACTATTGCTAGCACGGCGATGGGATCGGTTGGAGAGATTAGCGAGCCAAAGAGTAGACAGTAAATCAGATCAAATTGAATACCGATGAACTGGCAAAACCCGTACAGCACAAAACCGATAAAGAATGTTGAAAACAGCGTAGCACCTAACGCGAGTACTGTTATTTCCCATTTCTGGTCTTTTAGGTTTGGTAATTTGATTCCCAAACCGCCTGCAAATAGTAAGAATCCTAATATCCCTTTTAGAAGGAAATCTTCAAAATTGATACTGGCAACGGTTTCTGAGGCGATGTCAGCCAATTGGAACCAATTGTTTTGTCCCGCAATGATAATTAATAGAGATAACATCATTGAGCCAGCTGTAATGGCGATGGTTGTCTGCATTTTACCAATTTTTGTATTCACGAAAGCAATAAGCATGGCTGCAGCGGACAAGAAGCATAAGGTGTAATAGACCGACATTGGGATTCCAACATGTAACAAAGTATGAATATGAATTTTCGTTGTCTCATGCTCAAATAGCAAACATTTTTTTGTCATGACTCAGTAATCAATTTCCTTTTTTAGACGTCTAGACTCCTTTTTAATGTGTGATAGGATGGAGGGATAATTAAAGGAATGAGGTTGTACCGTGGGAAGTAATGTAAGGCAAAAGATTGACGCTCTGTTGAAGCAACGAATTTTACTGATTGATGGTGGCATGGGCACCATGATTCAGGATTATAAATTGGAAGAGCAAGACTATCGTGGTGAACGCTTTGCTGATTGGCACAGTGACTTGAAGGGCAACAATGACCTTTTAGTTCTTACACAGCCTAAACTTATCAAAGATATCCATATGGAGTATTTGGAAGCTGGGGCTGACATCCTCGAAACCAATACCTTTAACGCTACAACCATCGCTATGGCCGACTATGATATGGAAAGCCTTAGTGAAGAGATTAACTTTGCTGCTGCCAAGCTTGCTCGTGAAGCAGCTGATGAATGGACTGCAAAGACCCCAGATAAACCTCGCTTCGTCGCGGGTGTATTAGGTCCAACCAACCGAACTTGTTCTATCTCGCCTGATGTAAACGATCCAGGTTACCGTAATGTTAGCTTTGACGAACTGGTTGAAGCTTATTCTGAATCGACTCGCGCGCTCATTAAGGGCGGTTCAGATTTAATTCTTATTGAAACTATCTTTGATACGTTAAACGCGAAAGCGTGTGCTTTTGCGGTTGAATCTGTTTTCGAAGAAGTAGGTATCAGTCTGCCAGTGATGATTTCCGGTACCATCACTGATGCATCAGGTCGTACCCTTTCAGGACAGACGACAGAAGCATTCTACAACGCCCTTCGTCATGTAAAACCAATCTCATTTGGATTGAACTGTGCATTGGGCCCTGATGAACTGCGTGAGTATGTCGGTGAGATGTCTCGTATCTCAGAGTGCAATGTTTCTGCTCACCCTAATGCGGGTTTGCCTAATGCATTTGGCGAGTATGACCTTTCTCCTGAGGATATGGCTGAACATGTTAAAGAGTGGGCTGAAAGTGGCTTCTTGAACCTAATTGGTGGGTGTTGTGGTACTACTCCAGAGCATATCCGTGAAATGGCTGAGGCCGTTGAAGGTGTAACGCCGCGTCAATTGCCAGACTTACCAGTTTCTTGTCGTCTTTCGGGACTAGAGCCACTGACGATAGCTAAAGAATCTTTGTTCGTGAATGTAGGTGAGCGGACCAATGTTACCGGCTCTGCACGCTTTAAGCGCCTTATCAAAGAAGAGCTCTACGACGAAGCCTTGAGTGTAGCTCGAGAGCAAGTCGAGAATGGTGCTCAAATTATCGATATCAACATGGATGAAGGGATGCTAGACGCCGAGGCGTGTATGGTTAAATTCCTGAATCTATGTGCTTCAGAACCTGAAATCTCGAAAGTACCTGTTATGGTCGATTCTTCTAAGTGGGAAGTTATCGAAGCTGGCCTAAAGTGTATTCAAGGCAAAGGCATCGTTAACTCAATCTCTCTAAAAGAAGGCAAAGAGAAGTTTGTTGAGCAAGCCAAATTAGTTCGTCGTTATGGTGCTGCTGTCATCGTGATGGCGTTTGATGAAGTCGGGCAGGCTGATACTCGAGAGCGTAAAGTCGAAATCTGTACCAATGCCTACAACATTCTTGTTGATGAAGTCGGTTTCCCACCAGAAGATATTATTTTTGACCCGAATATTTTCGCAGTGGCTACTGGTATCGATGAGCATAATAACTATGCGGTTGATTTCATTGAAGCAGTAGGAGACATCAAACGCGATCTCCCGCATGCGATGATCTCTGGCGGTGTGTCGAATGTTTCATTCTCATTCCGTGGTAATAACTACGTCCGTGAGGCTATTCACGCGGTATTCCTATATCACTGTTTTAAAAACGGTATGGATATGGGCATTGTAAACGCTGGTCAGTTGGAAATTTACGATAATGTTCCAGAAGATCTGCGTGATGCTGTTGAAGATGTCGTACTAAACCGTCGTGATGATTCGACTGAAAGATTGCTGGATATGGCGACCGAATACCTAGAGCGTGCTGTTGGTAAGGTTGAAGATAAATCTGCATTAGAGTGGCGAACTTGGCCTGTAGAGAAGCGTTTGGAGCACTCTTTGGTAAAAGGTATCACCGACTTTATTGTTGAAGATACCGAAGAAGCTCGTGTTAATGCCTCTCGTCCTATTGAAGTGATTGAAGGTCCTCTAATGGACGGAATGAACGTTGTTGGTGACCTGTTTGGTGAAGGTAAGATGTTCTTACCACAGGTTGTAAAGTCTGCGCGTGTGATGAAACAGGCGGTTGCCCATTTAGAACCATTCATTAATGCATCCAAAGAAGTGGGCGCAACTAACGGTAAGATTTTGTTAGCGACCGTTAAAGGTGACGTTCACGATATCGGTAAAAATATCGTTGGTGTGGTTTTACAGTGTAATAACTACGAAATTATCGACTTAGGTGTGATGGTTTCTTGCGAGAAGATTCTCAAGGTAGCGAAAGAAGAGAATGTCGACATTATTGGCCTGTCTGGGCTGATTACACCGTCTCTTGATGAAATGGTACATGTTGCTAAAGAAATGGAGAGACAGGGTTTCAAGCTGCCTCTTCTGATTGGCGGCGCAACCACATCTAAAGCTCACACAGCAGTTAAGATTGAGCAGAATTATTCAGAACCTGTTGTATACGTAAATAATGCCTCGCGTGCAGTGGGTGTTTGTACTTCACTACTTTCTGATGAATTGAAACCCGCTTTCGTTGAGAAGCTGGATATCGATTACGATCGCGTTCGAGATCAGCACAATCGTAAGAAGCCTCGTACCAAGCCTGTCACGCTTGAAAGAGCTCGTGCCAATAAAGTTGCTATCGATTGGGATGCGTATACGCCACCTGCACCCGCTAAGCCGGGAGTTCACATCTTCAATGATTTTGATGTGGCGACTTTGCGTCAGTACATCGATTGGACTCCATTCTTTATGACATGGTCATTGGTTGGTAAATACCCTGCAATCCTTGATCATGAAGAAGTGGGTGAAGAGGCAAAACGTTTATTCAAAGATGCTAATGATTTACTGGATCGCGTAGAGAAAGAGAAGCTGCTTGAAGCGCGTGGTATGTGTGCCATGTTCCCAGCGAACAGTGTTGGTGATGATATTGAGGTGTATACCGATGAATCTCGTACCGAAGTTCTAAAAGTTCTACACAATCTTCGTCAACAAACAGAGAAACCAAAAGGCTTTAACTACTGTTTGTCTGATTACATTGCGCCAAAAGAAAGCGGTAAAGCGGATTGGATTGGTGGCTTTGCGGTTACGGGTGGTATTGGTGAGCGAGAGCTGGCTGATGAATACAAAGCGAAAGGCGATGACTACAACGCGATTATGATTCAGGCGGTTGCTGACCGATTGGCTGAGGCGTTCGCGGAATATCTGCATAAAGAAGTGAGAAAGGATATTTGGGGTTACTCGCCAGATGAGAATTTGTCTAACGACGATTTGATTCGAGAGAAATACCAAGGTATTCGTCCAGCTCCAGGTTATCCTGCTTGCCCTGAGCATACAGAGAAAGGCACGTTGTGGGAGCTGATGGATGTTGAAAAGGCAATCGATATGTCATTAACGACAAGCTACGCGATGTGGCCTGGTGCCTCAGTGTCTGGTATGTATTTCTCACACCCTGATGCTAGATACTTTGCTATTGCACAGATTCAACAGGATCAAGTGGATAGCTATGCTGACCGCAAAGGTTGGGATATGTTAGAAGCCGAGAAGTGGTTAGGTCCAAACATTAACTAGTTTGAATCTACGACGAGCTTTGATTCGTATAGTAAAAAAGAGAAAGGGTTGCTTAATAGCAACCCTTTTTGTATCTGAGATTTAGTTATTTCTCTGTTGGTGATAAACGCATTTTTACTCAAACAATTCTTGGTGCAGTTTTTGAATCGCCAACTTAGAAACAGATTCATCTAGCAAGAAACACAGGTTGTGTGGGCTTGCTCCGTAACAAATCATGCGCAGGTTGAAATCTTCAAGGGTGCTGAATACTTGCTTAGCGTAGCCTTTGCTTTCACTCATATTATTACCAATCAATGCCACTAAACACAGGTCATGTTCCACATCGACTGAACAAAGCTCTTCTAGCTCAAGACGTGCTGCTTCTGGTAATTCAGGAGCACCACCAGATGTATCAGTTTGATCTAGGGTGAGTGAAACACTGATCTCAGAGGTAGTAATCAGATCGACAGAGATCTTATGTTTAGCAAGGATCTCGAACACTTTCGCAAGAAAGCCGTAAGCATGGAACATATTAGCGCTACGCAGCGTAACCATGGTTTGGTTGCAGCGAAGGGCGAGGGCTCTGAATAGTGGAGAGCTTTCCACCTGTTGGCGAATCCAAGTTCCACCCAACTCTGGTGCTTTAGAAGAGCCGACAAATACCGGGATTTGGTGGCGTAATGCAGGTACTAGAGTCGATGGATGCAAGATCTTCGCACCAAAGTTTGCCATTTCCGATGCTTCACTGAAGCTGATCTCTGGGATAGGAGAAGCTTTAGGTGCAATACGAGGGTCAGTGGTGTAAATACCCGGAACATCCGTCCAGATTTCTAGACCAATCGCCTGTACAGATTCGGCAATCAATGCTGCTGAGTAATCACTGCCACCGCGGCCTAAAGTCGTGGTGTTACCTTCGCTATCAGCGCCGATAAAACCTTGGGTAACGACAACTTGTTGTTGGCAAAGTGGAATCAGTTTCTCTTGCGCTAGAGCGGCAATATCTTCTAGTTGAGGTTCGGCTTTACCAAAATCATCATTAGTACGCATCACATCTCTGATATCAAAGCGAACAGCAGGAGTGCCTCGTTCAGAGATGATCTGAGCCAAGATGTGTGTCGACATCAACTCGCCACATGCGACAAGGTGATCCGTCAGTTTAGTACTTGTTTGGAATGATGCGGCCTCTGCAGCGCTCGCAATGTCATCAAGAATGCTGTGGACTTCTTTTTCGATGCTGATTGGATCTGCGAGTTGGTCAAGAATTGCGTTGTGAATGTCCGCTAATTGCGCCATTAGTTCCTGACGACGTGCTTTATCTTGAACACCATTTGCTAGTTCAACCAGCAAGTTAGTGACACCAGAGCATGCACTACTCACGACCAGTTTCGTGTTTGAGTTGTTTTCAATAATGGCAGCACAACGGCTCATTGCTTCAAAGTTGGCAACACTTGTTCCACCAAACTTAGCGACATTAAAAGAACCAGCTACATTAGATGCACTCACGATATATCTCCCACGACTTCCTAAAATAAAATTACGGTTGGGTAATCCAACGTCCGATGTTTTTCGAAGAGAGTTTTAGAGCAAAAAGAGAGGAATTATTAGAATAGTAACCTCAGAAGCTCTTCACCATATAGAAATGGCGACAGTTGACGGGATTCAGCCCGCTCAACCGATAATAAAGGTCCTGCATCCTTTTATTATCTCGGCACTGCTCCCCATAAATGTTTTGTATTGGAAATGCGGTTCCACAAAACATCTGCCTGGGCAGTGCTCCTCTTCTGCTAGATAGCCGTTTCATTGAACGTTTTTGTGGTAACAATGTCAATCCGTAACTTGAGATAATTGAAAAATAATTTTAACAATTATGTGACAGTGGTTTGACCTCAATACTTATGGCTAATTGCTGAGGTAATCAATTTGCTTTAGGGTGGATTGTTCACAACATTAACGTAAGGGATGTACATGTCTAATTTACCACTCACTACTGCTATCGATAGCTTTTATCCACCACACCGAACGTTAATGGGACCTGGTCCTTCAGATATCTCACCTCAAGTGTTACAGGCTTTGAGCCGTCCAACCATAGGTCACTTAGATCCGCTGTTTATTGCGATGATGGACGAGCTTAAACAGCTTCTTAAATACGCTTTTCAGACTGAAAACGAATTTACGATTGCCGTGTCTGCACCGGGCAGTGCGGGTATGGAGACCTGTTTTGTTAACTTGATTGAGCCTGGTGAAAAGGTGATTGTTTGTCGTAACGGTGTCTTCGGTGAGCGTATGCGAGAAAACGTGGTGCGTTGTGGTGGCGAAGCGATCCTTGTTGATGACGAATGGGGCAAGCCCGTTTCAGTTGAAAAGGTAGAACAAGCATTGGCAGAAAACCCCGATGCCGTTGCTGTTGCATTTGTGCATGCAGAGACATCAACCGGAGCGTTATCTGATGCTCAAGCTATCTCTGCTGTCGCTCGTCAGTTTGATGCGTTAACGATTGTTGATGCAGTGACATCATTAGGTGGTGTGCCATTGCTGGTTGATGAGTGGCAGCTTGATGCGGTTTATTCTGGCAGCCAAAAGTGTCTGTCTTGTGTGCCAGGGCTATCTCCAGTGACTTTCTCTCAGCGTGCGGTTGATAAAATGAAAGCCCGTAAAGCACCAGTGCAAAGCTGGTTTTTGGATCAAAGTTTAGTATTAGGTTACTGGAGTGGGGAAGGTAAGCGTAGCTACCACCATACCGCACCCGTGAACAGCCTTTATGCTCTGCATGAGTCGCTGGTTTTGTTGAAAAATGAAGGCTTAGATAATGCGTGGTCTCGTCATCATGCGATGCACCAAGAGCTTAAAGAAGGCGTAGAAGCTCTAGGGTTAAAGTTTGTGGTTGATGAAGAGAGCCGCCTGCCGCAGCTTAATGCACTTTATTTCCCAGAAGGAATTGATGAGGCTAAGATCAGAACGCAGCTTTTAGAAGAATATAATCTTGAAATCGGTGCTGGGCTTGGCTCTTTGGCTGGTAAGGCATGGCGTATCGGCCTAATGGGTTACGGTGCTCGTAAAGAGAATGTCGCGTTGTGCCTAAAAGCGCTAAAAGATGTTTTGAAGTAGCTGCATGAACTGAAATTAAAAAGAAAAGCGCACGAGAGATCGTGCGCTTTTTTGTATCTACCCCAAGCTCCTACTGCCTACTAAGTGAAGCTTGCGTTGCGAATTCTTAACATTATTCTGCAGACGAAACGTTATCTTCTGCTTGTGACACTTTCTTATACTGAACCTTTGAAAAGTCTCTGTTAGGGAATAAAAAGTTCGCTTCGCTACGAATTTGCTCTGCTTTACTTTCTTCTCCTAGGCCTTGATACGCCAGAATCAGATTGCTGTAGAAAGCCGGTCTTGGTTTACTCTTTATGATCTCCAGTGACCAATCGATGTAAGGCTGTATAAGGCTCGGGTCGGCTTTGTAGAGGCCGATATTAAGGTAAGTGCTGTATATATCCCAATCGTAGCGATCTTTCCACACTACTGGGTTCGTTACCTGCTTAAGAATGTCCGGATTTTTCGGCTTAGACAGTTCAAACTTAGTCAGTACATAGTTGGTGTGCAGGGCGCTCAACATATAAAAACTCACCAAGATCGGAACCACCAAGCTAGACACTCTAAACAGGGTTTTACTAACGATACTAAACGGCTGTTGATAGTGACGAGAAGCTCGTTGATCGACCCAGTAAATCAAAATGATAAAGGTTATCCAGTGAATCGCTGAGTGGTAAAAAGGGTACTCGAGCTGAGAATGTAAGAGTATCGGTATAAATAGTGCGAGCAGTGCTAGACGTGTTCCCTTCGCTGAGTTTGCTATACGTGACATGACTAAGAACGCAGCAAGCAATATCCCGATGATTGGTACTATTCCGCCTTCAACCCCCCAAAACAGGAATTCATTGTGCGGGTGATCCATTGAAGGAAGGCCGGGATGATAATTTGGGTTGAGTTGATGCTGGCGAGCTGTGTATAGCGTGTATTCAGACTCAAATTTCCCGTAACCATAACCTGTAAATGGCTTTTCGATCATCATATCTAAAGCTTGCGGGAACGTATAAGCGCGCGGGCTTTCTAGGTTCGCTTTCTTGCTAGCGAGGCTATCAGTCGCACTTAGGCTGATCACCGAAAAAGCGACGACGACACCGACGAGCACTGATGCGCACCATCCGTAGAAGCGTTTCTTGGTCGAGAACTTGTATAGATAGGGCAGAATGCAGATAAACCCAATGACAGCGGCCAACCATCCGGTACGTGATGCAATGATGATCAGCAAGGGCACGGTTAAGGTTGGAGTTAAATACAGTAGGAATGATTCGCTGATCTTATGGTTATATTTAGCCGGCTGCCTTGCTAAAAGGTAAGCGGACAGCACAAAACCAGTAGCAAGAAAGCTTGCCATTACATTCGGTTGTTGAAATATCCCATATGGTCGGTTTGCAGCAGTGTTGTAGCCAAATAGGTTGCCAGGTTCTAATAAGAAATATTGCACATAGCCAAATAGTGCTTGTATAACAACAGCAAGTACAATGAACCACAACATACGTTGCTTGTGTTTATTGCTGAACTTAAATTGCTGCAGCACCACAAATAAGGCAAAGCCCGCCCACAATCCAAGCAAGCGTCCTGACGCTCCTTGAGGTGCAGCATTGCTGTATAAAATGGGTAGCGTGAGTATGATGCAGCTAATCAACAAGCCAATTGTTAATTTGGAATACTTGAGTACTCGATTGGTCGCGAGTTGGTAAAAGCCAATCGCTAGCGTGAAGCTTAGCGCTAGCCAAGTGGTAGGGTTAAAGGATAGAGCAAGGCCCGAACCACCAGGATTCGGCATAAAAAAATGCATAGCTAACAAGAATACAACAGCTAAAGAAGCCAGAAATGCTTTGTTGAGTGGTAGCTGAGTGACCTGATTTTCTAGCTGAGTACCGCTAGTGTGTATTGTTGCCATAAATCCCTAACCTTATAAAAACAGAGCTTGTTCCTTCTGAAACAAGCTCTGTTACTTTAACATTTTTCTGTCTGCCCGCAGGGCGCTATTTTACACCTACTTCAAATTTAACATAGGCTTAAGGAAGCGAGCAGTGTGTGAACCTTCGACTAACGCCACATCTTCAGGTGTACCCTCTGCAACAATCTCACCACCACCTTGCCCACCTTCTGGGCCAAGATCTAGGATCCAGTCTGCTGTTTTAACGACATCTAGGTTGTGCTCAATCACGACAACTGTATTACCGTGATCACGCAGTCTATGTAATACCGTCAGTAGCTGCTGGATATCGTGGAAATGAAGGCCTGTTGTTGGCTCATCGAGAATGTATAAGGTTTTTCCCGTGTCTCGTTTAGACAGTTCACGCGCTAATTTAACACGCTGAGCTTCACCACCAGATAAGGTTGTAGCTGCTTGCCCTAAGCGAATGTAAGAGAGGCCAACGTCCATTAAAGTTTGCAGTTTACGAGCGATAACAGGTACCGGGTTGAAGTATTCACGAGCATCTTCCACAGTCATCTCTAGAACTTCGTCAATGGTTTTACCTTTGTAGCGGACCTCTAGAGTCTCACGGTTATAGCGCTTACCTTTACACACATCACAAGGCACATACACATCGGGTAAGAAGTGCATCTCTACCTTGATTACGCCGTCTCCCTGACAAGCCTCACAACGACCACCACGAACGTTAAAGCTGAATCGACCTGGCTTGTAACCACGAGAACGTGATTCCTGAGTGCCCGCGAATAGTTCACGAATAGGGGTGAAAATCCCTGTGTAGGTCGCAGGGTTTGATCTTGGTGTACGACCGATAGGGCTTTGATCTATGTCGATTACCTTATCAAAATGTTCTAACCCTTTAATCTTTTTGTGCTTTGCTGGAACTGCAGTCGTGGCACCGTTTAATTGAGTGTGGGCGACTTTAAAGAAGGTATCGTTGATAAGCGTTGATTTACCCGAACCTGATACGCCCGTAATACAACTGAACAAGCCAACAGGAATTGTCGCGGTCACATTCTTTAGGTTGTTCCCCGTTGCGCCAACGATCTCGACGACCTTTTTCTTGTCGATAGGCGTTCTCTTTTCAGGCACTGCAATTTCTTTAGCACCGCTCAGGTATTGGCCTGTCAAAGAGTTCGGGTTTTCGATGATGTCTTGCATGGTACCTTCTGCCACCACGTGACCACCGTGCACCCCTGCTCCTGGACCGATATCGATAACATGGTCAGCACAACGAATTGCATCTTCGTCATGTTCCACAACAAGTACCGTATTACCTAAGTCTCTCAGGTGAATTAAGGTTTGCAATAGACGTTCATTATCGCGCTGGTGGAGACCAATTGATGGCTCATCAAGTACATACATAACGCCAACTAAACCGGCACCGATTTGGCTCGCCAAACGAATACGTTGCGCCTCACCACCAGACAGCGTTTCAGCACTGCGTGATAGGTTAAGGTAGTTCAAACCAACGTTGACTAAGAAATGCAGACGATCATTGATCTCTTTCATCACTTTATCTGCGATCTGCCCACGTTGACCGTCTAGCTTCAATTCTTGGAAAAATTGTAGTGCGTCAGCAATGCTAAGTTCAACGATTTCCGGAAGTGTTGTATCACCAATGAAAACATTACGAGCTTCTAATCTCAGGCGAGTGCCATCACAGCTAGAGCACGATTTGGTTGAGATGTATTTAGCAAGATCTTCACGCACTGCGCTCGATTCAGTATCACGGTAACGGCGCTCCAAGGTATTTAAAATGCCCTCAAATGGATGACGCTTAACCCGAATATCACCTCGGTCATTGATGTACTTGAATTCCACTTCAGTACGACCTGATCCTTTTAGAATGATCTCTTGAGTCTTTTTCGGTAGAGAATTAAATGGCGCATACAGATCAAAACCATAATGTTCTGACAGCGACGTTAGCATTTGGAAATAGTAGTAGTTCTTTTGATCCCAACCTTTTATCGCACCTTCAGCAATGCTTAGGTTCTCATCTAAAATCACTCGGCTTGGATCAAAATACTGTTGAACACCAAGACCATCACACGTACCACATGCTCCTGCCGGGTTATTAAATGAGAACAGGCGAGGCTCAAGCTCTTGCATGCTGTAACCACATTTAGGACAAGCGAAGTTAGCAGAGAATACGATCTCTTCTTGATCCGTTTCGTCCATCCAGCCGACGACAGCGATACCGCCAGAGAGCTCTAATGTGGTCTCGAATGACTCGGCTAAACGCTGTTGAAGATCAGGACGAACCTTGAATCTGTCTACCACAACTTCAATGGTGTGCTTCTTATGAAGTTCAAGTGCTGGTGGATCGGATAGATCACAGGTTTCACCATCAATTCGGGCTCGGATAAAGCCTTGCGCAGCTAAGTTTTCCAGTGTTTTAACATGCTCACCTTTGCGCTCTTTGACAATCGGTGCCATCAACATCATCTTTGAGCCTTCAGGCAGTTCTAAGACCTTATCGACCATTTGACTGATGGTTTGTGCTGCTAGAGGGATGTTGTGGTCTGGACAGCGAGGTTCGCCTACTCGCGCATACAATAATCTGAGGTAATCATAGACTTCGGTAATGGTACCGACGGTTGAGCGAGGGTTATGTGAAGTCGATTTTTGTTCTATTGAGATAGCTGGAGACAGACCTTCAATATGGTCGACATCAGGCTTTTCCATAAGAGATAGAAATTGACGAGCGTAAGCAGACAGAGATTCAACATAACGACGCTGACCTTCTGCGTAGAGTGTGTCAAACGCAAGTGACGACTTTCCTGACCCCGATAATCCGGTGATGACAGTCAGTTTGTCACGTGGAATGGTTAGGTTGACGTCTTTGAGGTTATGCGTACGAGCGCCTCTAATTTCTATTTTATCCATCTCAATAGACCATGTAATTTTAAGTGGCTAAAGTATTACATAGAGTGAGATTTGTGCAAAGTTTTACTGGATAAAAAAACAGTAAACAAAAAGGGCGACTCAAAGAGTCGCCCTTTCTAAAATCAGTAACGTTAGTGATTAACCAGTCGTTATGCTTCTTTCTTGGTCGAGTGTTTACCTAGCTCGATTTGCTGCTGGTCTTTCTTGTATAGGTTTTCGAAGCAGTAGTTTGTTGCTTCGATATAGCCTTCAACACTACCACAGTCAAAACGTTGGCCTTTAAATTTGTAAGCCAATACACAGCCTGCTTTTGCCTGTTTTAGCAATGCATCAGTGATCTGGATTTCGCCGCCTTTACCTGGTTCTGTCTGCTCGATTAATTCAAAGATATCTGGAGTCAGAATATAACGACCAATGATCGCTAGGTTGCTTGGTGCTGTACCTTGCTCTGGCTTCTCTACCATGTCATCAACTCGGAAAAGGTCATCTTTGATCATTTCGCCAGAGATAACACCGTACTTGTGAGTCTCTTCTTCTGGAACTTCTTGTACAGCAACAATAGAACAGCGGAACTGTTTGTATAGCGCAACCATCTGAGCTAGCACGCCTTGTTGCTCGTTCACACAAAGGTCATCAGCAAGTACTACTGCGAACGGTTCATCGCCTACAAGTTCGCGACCCGTTAAAATAGCATGGCCAAGGCCTTTCATCTCACGTTGACGAATGTAGGTGAAGTTTGCCGCTTCAATCGTTTCACGGATATTAACCAATAGGTCTTCTTTATTGGTGCCGCTAATCTGGTGCTCAAGCTCGTAGTTTTTATCAAAGTGATCCATGATCGAGTGCTTACCACGTCCAGTAACGATGCACATTCCATCCATACCAGCTTCGATAGCTTCCTCTACACCGTATTCAATCAGAGGTTTGTTTACTACAGGCATCATTTCTTTAGGCATTGACTTGGTTGCAGGTAAAAAACGTGTACCGTAGCCAGCTGCCGGGAAAAGGCACTTTTTGATCATGATAAGACCCTTTATCTATAATAATTATTGATTCAACCTGAGTGGTTGATATTTCTGAGGGCAACTCTAGCATAAGTTATGTCGAAAATTCAGCAACAATAGCCATGGTTTACTAGAGCTTCCCTCAAAATTATCGTCAGACTAAGAGGTGGGTCGATTATGCAAGCAGGTTCTGGTTTGCCCATGCTATCGCTTGAACTCTATTTTTTACCGCAAGCTTACGGAATATTTGATAGAGGTGAGAGGCGTTGTTGATCAAATCAG
>NZ_JBFRST010000104.1:0-845 GCF_041473705.1 Vibrio sp. 10N.222.55.B11 | reverse complement strand
CGTACACCACGACAACCACAATCTGGGAAGCCGGCCATGACAACCCGGTGACAGGGGATAACTTTGGTTTTGTACAATGGCGAAAGCGCAACTGTGTCTTTTTATAAGGTGACGCGATGATGCCCATTCTTCCCCACAAAAATGAAACGGACCTATTTATTGCCAGTCACCCTGACTCCCTTACCGATTTTTTAAAAACAGAGCTCGCCAACAACAAGCACATTTACTGCTGTTTCCCGCTCTCGCAGTTTTGCTTCTCGTTTTGTCGCGATCTCAATGCTCGTAAGGTGCTGTCAATCAGCTTCCAAAACGCTCACACCCTCTACCCACCCTTTCAGCGGCCATAATGAAGAGGTTACTATGACCATTCCATCTTTTGAGAGCACCTTTAGGCGCTCTCTTGTTTTTCTGTGTTTTTTTATCGCGTTACCCGCCCAAGCTTACACTGAGCAAGAGCTCAAATCTTTTGCCAAGCTTGAGCAAAAAATGACTCAACAACCGGAGGCGGCGAAGACGTGGCCTACGGACGACATACAAAATAAAGCCCAGGCTTATCGAGAAGAAGCGCTGACTCTCAGCCGCAATGTTCAAGATTTGATAAAAGAGGAGAGCCTGTCCCCCTTATTGGGGCGACAAAAGCCCACGCGCAACCCTGACCAAGCCCCAAAAGGGGTAATGGTGTTTGTTTCACTCACCATGCCCAAGACCGCGCTCAAACAGCTTCTGATGCAAAGTGAGCACTTAGGCGTTCCACTGGTGATACGCGGTGTCTTACCTGAAGGTTTTCCGGCCACGGCCAAGCGGATCGAGGCCTTGATACGCTCCCCCAATAAGGCGCCCATTCA
>NZ_JBFRST010000103.1:0-2631 GCF_041473705.1 Vibrio sp. 10N.222.55.B11 | reverse complement strand
ATATCTTGAGATATCGCCGACTCGTCGAGCTCTTGATGCGCGCGATCTTGAGGGGCATTGTCTGATTTGAGCTTTTCCGACTCCTTGCTGGCTAACGCTTTGACTGTCTCACTTCGTTGTGCTTGTTGGATTTGGTCGGTTTCCAGCTTCATCTCTTCCGGCGTTTCAAATTGCTTGGCTTGGATTTCTGTGAGTGCGTTACGCTCTTCTTCGTTGAGGAGCATACCTGGGGCGACACACTCAAAGTAAATCGCTTTTTGATACGCTTTGGTCATGGCGGGCGATGGGGTGTAATCACGTTTTATAAAGGCCGGTGTCACATCTCGCATCTTATCAAAGTGCAAATCCAGTCGAGTGATAAAGCTGCTTCCTGGTACGCGAAGGTAACATTGCAAATCATCCATGGCTTGGATTTCACTGCTAGAGACGACCGGACGTGTCGTTGTCTGGTGGCCAATCGATACCCCGTCACGCAAAGCATTTGCACCGTAAGAAATGTTCTCTCTTGATACGTCCACTTCTTGCTCACCCAAATCTTTGGATGAGATTTGCGCCATCTGCGCTGATGGGGCGCGAAAGTAAAAGCGCGAGTTGAGTAAATCAAAAATAACGTCCGCGGTATTTTTTCCGTAGGTTTTTACAAGCTGAGCATAAGACTGTAGACCAATCACATAACAGCCCCCAAACTTACGCACTTCTGAAATGATGTTATCAAGCTCAGGCAGTTTATGCAGACTCGGCATCTCATCCATAATCACCCAGATACGGCGGTCTTCATCGTCTTTAAGTCCCAAGATGGCGTTAGAAGCAATGGCAAGCCAAGTCGAAATCAAAGGACGTAATGAAGCGTGTTGCTGCGCGTTACTAGATAAGAACAAAAAGCCTTTTTGTTTATCATCTTGTACCCAATCGGTGATAGAAAACGGTTTGCGTTTGGGCTCTCCTTTCGCGTCTTTATCATCCAAGCCATCTAAAAAGCGTAGGCTCTTAATGTAGGTGGCGAGCACCGACTTAATGGAGATGGCCGTCTTTTTGATGTCTTTCGAGACCAGGGAAGCAGACTCTGTGCCTTGCAGGAAATTACCCAGGGTTTCAAGTTCAGACGTGAGTATCAGGCTGAGCAGCCTTGCGGTCGAGCAGGGCTTGTCATCTTGGCTCATGCGATACGCCGCACTCGAAAAAATAGTCCGGGCGGAATCGACCCAGAATGGGTCACCTTCGCCATGCTGCGGGATAAGGGCGCTGGCGATATTTTCAAAGTCAGGGGCTTCTTTTGCATCGCACCACACATCCCAATTGGCGCAGCGTTCATCGAAGGGGTTGAGTAAGGTGTCTTGGCTAGGGTCAAAGAACTTACTGGTAAAGGTGCAGCCTTTATCATAAATAATCGCTTTATCCCCACGTTTACGTATCCATCGCAGCAGTTTACGCAGCATGACGGATTTACCTGCCCCTGTGGTGCCGTCAATCAGTATGTGCTGCACTTCAAACCCACGTTTAAATAAGGCCAGCCCATCCACTTTGAAATCAGAAATCCGTCCATTGCCTACGCCCTGTTTCTTGAGTTTCTTTGCCCGTTTTTTCAAATCATTTGTGAGCACTTTGGGTTCGGCGTATTGAAAGCCTTGAACGTGGAAATCTTCACTTTGCTTTTCGCCTTGTCGTTTAAAGAAACTCATGGCGAGCATCAAAATAGCGAAGGCAATACCGATGGCAATTAAGAAGTTGATTTGTGCTTGGCGAATGACGTCATCATAAAGGCTGATGAGTTGGGTATTTTCCAGTTGGGAGGCGAGCGTGCCAACGTAGCGTTTTCCACTCCAGAAAGTCGTGACTTCGCTGTTAAGATTGTGCCCAAAGCTGGCATAGATATGGTTGCGCCAGTAGTAGAACACCGACCAAAAGGCGTTATCGGGGGCGCGTAGCCAAGTAAGCACGCCTGTGAGCGCTATCACCGACCAAATGGCGGTGTAAACTAAGGTGTTGTTGACTTGAAAGAACATCCGAATGGAGTGAAAAGTAATTTGTCCGCCACGGGTAAAGTGGTTGCCGGACGCGCGTTTAGGTCTAGGCATCGTGGTTCCTTGTGAGTGAAATGGAGTACTTTTTTAGATAATTACCTGCGCATGCAGATGAACGGGTTTAGACTGAATGGTTGTTGGCTAATGGTATTGCTGTGCAGGGCTCTGATATGAAAAAATTTACGCATGCAGAAGGTTAGACACGGATGTTAATCTCTCCGACGGGGTGGGGAGTCTAGAGCCCCGACATGTTGGCAAAACTTGGGTGGTTTTATTTCCTTGCGCTGATAATCGTCACGGTCTCGAACGTGGTCAGTGTTGTGCTCGAAACCTTCAAAGCAATCCTGATTACTATTTTTAAGAAGAAAAGCGAAATTGGTCTCTGTGTAATAGAGATGGTGAGCTTTATGTTGATGATGGGCATCACCGGACAGTGATTGGTCGAGTGTTTTTGGAAACGAATGGCTTTGAGCTTATGATTAAAAATGTCCTCGTTGCTTATTGCGCTGGGCGGTGATCCATCGTATTCGTATTTTCCCGCGTCGGCTGATTTCAAGGCGATTTCATGGTAAATTTGTCAGAATGATAACGTTCCTTAATGACCTTCAAC
>NZ_JBFRST010000102.1:727-1710 GCF_041473705.1 Vibrio sp. 10N.222.55.B11 | reverse complement strand
AATTAAACACTTGGCTAATCGCTTGCTCCAATCGTTTTTGATTACCTTTTACCGCTAAGAGATAATCTGCATCTTGAGCGACTATCTTTTCAGCTATATCCTTCTGGCATCCCATAGCATCAATAGTCACTAAACAACCTCGCAAGGAAAGCATTTCAAGCAGTTCAGGGATCGCTTTTATTTCATTGCTTTTATCCGCAGTCTTCACTTGTCCTAGTACAACTTGGTTTGCTGCACTAAAGGCACTAACCATATGGATTGCACCACAACGCTTGTCTTTGTTGTATGTGCCTCTGAGAGTTTTGCCGTCGATAGCAATCACTTCACCCTCTGTCGTCTCATGACAGTCTTTCATCCACGCAGTAAAGCATCGTTGCAGTTGCTTGGCGGAAATAAGATTGATAACTCGGGCAATGGTATCGTGTACTGGTATGCCTTGTTTGAAATCACCATACTGCCTAAGCCATTCCAAGTTATCTTCACCAAAATCTTCAATATCCTCCCAACCTTCAGCACCAGCAATCACTGCTGCAATTGTTAAGAAGATAATGTCGGTTAGTGTGTGCTCTATTTTCCAAGCTTGGCGAGGGTCTCGAATAACTGAAATATGGTCCAAAAGGTTTAATCCATTCATTATGGCTAAATATCTGCTGTTAAAAAACAGTATATGATCACACCTAAATCTGATCATCAAATCGATCTTGAATGTATTGAATTTGTTGTGACTTCAGTGTACAAATTAGTGGAAACATCACTTCACGCTACCCCTTATTCCATATGGGTTTTTCATGATCTTGCCCTGNNTCTGCTGGCTTATCACCTTCTTGACGAATTGAAACGACCATACCAATTGTGGAGAGTTCAGCCCAATCAAACGCTATATAGCCTAAGAAATCTGTATTGTGAACAACCATACTCAAACGCGTTTCTGTACGACCATGCCCTTTCTCTTGAGTGACGTATTTATCACCTTCAAAACTATT
>NZ_JBFRST010000102.1:0-337 GCF_041473705.1 Vibrio sp. 10N.222.55.B11 | reverse complement strand
CAGGGCAAGATTACGAAGCCCCTTGCCCTGCAAGGACTTGCGAAAGGTAAGCGTTATTGCGGTTCGCTTTTTTCTGCTTTCTTTTGATCCCTGCTTTGAAGCTGATTTCTTCCGTCAGCAGATTTAAAGCTATATGTCTTATAACTGCTAAATTCTCACCGGCTTGCTCTCGACGTATCCGACATTCATCTTTTTTAAAACCAACGTCTAATCGCCAGTGCATCTGATTTTCAATGCTCCAATGTGCTCGCGTGCTCTCTAGTAAAGCTTTAGCCGTTAGTTTTGCTGAGCTTATGTAGTGCTTGATTTGCATTGTTTCTGCTGGCTTATCACCTTC
>NZ_JBFRST010000101.1:0-3696 GCF_041473705.1 Vibrio sp. 10N.222.55.B11 | reverse complement strand
ATTCTGTTTGACTATAGAATCCTTGAAAAATATAAATAAAAAACAAGCGAGGCTAAATTTATTAGTTATCGCTAAATTTCGATTTCGTTATATATACAGTTGGATATCAAGATTATGTTCTCCTCAGATTTCACAAGACGGCCTATTGACGAAGAAAAGCCTAGCGGAACTAACCCAAACGCATTAGATGATTTTACAGAGATAAAACGTCAAATTAATAACCTTAATAAGGTGACAGGGAGAGTCTCTTGGAAAAAGGTTCAGTCTCTTTCAAAAACGATACTTTCGAAAAACAGCAAAGATTTCCGTTGTAGTTGCTACTTTACTGTCGCAGCAACACATAATGATGGCTTAAAAGGTTTAGCTGAAGGACTCAGTTCTATTCTGGACTTATGCGTCGTTTATTGGTTTACCGCATATCCAGAAGTTACAAAATCAAACGCAAGGATTGGAGCGATAGACTGGATGGTTGAACACACAGAAAAACGAATAAAGTCGATTAAAACAAACCCCGACGACGTACTGCTGATCGAAACTTGCCATCGCTTATGTATGAGAATTGAAGAAGAACTAAGACTACATTACGGTATAAAAGCACCTTCATTAGGTGGGGTACGTCGAATCTTAAAGCAATGGGTTGATGAACATAAAGAGACCGAAGCAAACCTGCGCGAAGCAGAGAATCAACGAAAGTACCGAGCTCCAGAAGAAAATAAACAACCAACACCAGTGGCTCAACCATCAACCATTAAAATTGATGTGTCAAATAAGCAATCTGCAACAACATCGAAAGTCGACGATAAAACACCCTCTAATTATTTAGTCGTCTACCTGTTAGCCGGATTTCTTGCTTTAGCATTGTCCTCTCACTTCTTTTATAAGCAATACCAACTAAAAGATCTGACTAAACAAATCATCACATCTGATATCTCACAACTTAATGAAATAGCACATTCATTAAGATATGAATATGCTCCTATTTCTCAAGATGTTAGACCTAATGTCGTAAACCAATTAGACACACTAATGAAAGGTTGGGTTGCCGATCCAATCAAAGTGTATCAGATCGATATTTTAGACCGATTGACGCTTGATTTGACCAAGCTGTATCCGGACTCGTCTTCTATTCTACGATTACGCCAAGAGTTCACCAATGAACAAGAAAAGTTAAACACAGATTACGCCCAACTTCACCGACGCTTTTCTAACGCCAGGACTGTATTTGCGAATGTAATTAGAGGAAGTGAAAGTAAAAAGACAGCACGAGCTTATGAGTACAGTAACTCTCTTTTTCCATTGATTGGCCGCATTGAATATGCAGAAAAAGAACAACAACAAAAAGAACTACAGAAATCTCTTCGGATACTGAACGTCTATTTACACAAAATAAAAACCTTAGAATCAGATCTGTCAGCAAATAAACCGTAAAACTCATAAAACCGTCTTAAGACTCGGTATTACAACAAACTCAAAACAACGAAATAGGCTTATGTTAAAACACAAACTAATGAGGAACCCTGTTGTTATATCAACGGCCATTTTCCTCTTTCTTGCTGCTACGATCGCTGCAATCTATATCCTTTGGCTAGATATAACAGACAAGTTTTACCTATGGATTGCTTTAGGTGCTATAACAATTTTCTATTCGTTGTTTCAGGTAACGTTGTGGCTAAAAAAGAAAAACAACACTAAAGCCCTAATGCTGGAAACAGAAGAAGAAGCATTAGCCATGGTCATCCGTCCGCTTCTTTCTGGTTCCAATAAAAAGCCAATCTATTTAATGATTGGCAATAAATACGCGGGTCGAACTCAGTTTCTACTTAACTCCAGTGCAATCAAGCCAATGGATCAGACTCGTACTGCAAAGAATGATTTTTTCGAATGGTATGAGTCAGACTCCGCCGTGTATATCAAACCGGATCAACGCCTATTGTTTCAAGAAGTATCAAGTAACGATAGCGCTCTGTGGAACACATTTGTAGATGAGGTCATTAAACACAAGCCTAGAAAGCCATTTTCTGGTTGCTTGTTTTTTATCGATTTTGAATTTCTAATTGTCTCTGAAACCGAACAAATCGATTACACGTTAACCGCGCTTAACCATCGATTAGAATCAGTAAGTGAAAAAACATCTTCAGCGATCCCTTTATATTTAATGATGTCTAAGCTCGACAAGCTAGAAGGATTTAAGGAATACATACACTTTAGTTCTTTAAAGACCTCGGTTGAATTTCTATCAATTCCATTAAAGGAAGCTAAAGGTGTATTTGTTGAGTACTACCATGATAGCTTCCGTAATTTAGTAAAAGTAATGGAGAGCAATGCGTTAGATTCGTCGTCTCACTCTAATGAAGTTAACGAGAAGCAAGCCATATTAGCATTCCCTAAACAATTCGAATTGTGTCAGTCTGAAATTGCTTCTGTGATAGAACGACTTTCAGAACTCAATACTGGGTCTTATTCTCTTGATATCCGTGAAGTGTTTTTTATATCGAATATCCAAGGTGGTAGAAAATACAACCTATTAGCTAAGAGTTGCAGCAACTACTTTAACTTGCCGATCATTGCGTCGGAACATACTCAGTTAACAGAAACGCCCTATTTTACGCGTTTCTTAATGGACTCTCAGATCCTGCCTGAATCTGATTTCGCAGGTGAAAACAAGACTTACCTTAGGATGATCCAGAGGCAGAGCCGTCTAGCCGTTGCAGCTTCCATTATTTTACTAGGTAGTGGTGCTTACCTGTTTTCAACGACTTTAGATGACAACCTGAGAGTGATTAGTCAGCTTATTGGTATAGATGATTCACAATCGTCTTACCCAAAAGGCAATTCTTTTGAAAGTTCTCTTTCAAGTGCGATCCAAACTGTACAACCATCTTATCAAGCATGGCTTAGTGGCTCACAAGCGCTAGATAATGAACTTGTGAATATGAATGTAAGTCGTCTCGATGAAAGTACGAAAATCGCTTATAACGCCCTCATAATGCAAATTAGAAACCACTTAATGCCAGTAATTGAGCAAGGTTATCGTTTGCAACTAACACAAAATCAAGACAACGTTAATAATGCACTGCCTTTACTAAAAGGTTACTTAATGTTGAATGATCCTACAAAACGCGAGATAAAATTTCTACGTCAGCAAACGATGTCAACGCTCCAAAAACTCAGTGATCAACCAGACACGATCACGACAGTGATGAAATATTTGGACGCATATTTCCGCACTGATTTTGAACCTGTATCGATCAACATGAATATGGTGCGTGCGACAAGACGTTCTCTACTCTCTAGTTCAAATGTAGATCTTGTGTACGCCAGCTTGTTACAACAAGCAGGTGACATTGATTTAGGCACTTTGAATTTACAGCGAGCAGTCGGTTTCGACTTTAATAATGTCTTCAACGACAACTTGGATCCTCAACGATTAGAAATCGATAAAGTTTACACATCTACAGGCTTCAGTACGTTTTACCGCCCTCGCGTCGATTTAATGTCGCAACAAGTCATCACCGACAACTGGGTATTGGGTTTGTCAAACCACGTAATCCCAACAGACAAAGAACAAGAGACATTCAAGAAGCAAGTAAGAAAAAAATATACGGATGACTACATCAGTTATTGGCGAAATGCTTTAAGCGAACTAAAAGTAAAGCGTTATAACAATATAGGGGAGATTACTAACGCCATTGATCT
>NZ_JBFRST010000100.1:0-597 GCF_041473705.1 Vibrio sp. 10N.222.55.B11 | reverse complement strand
ATTAGCTGAAAAACTGATAGAAACAACACCAAACCATAGCGTGACAATGTTCGATAAGGGGTTCTATTCTTTAGGTTTATTACATAAATGGCAAGACTCTGGCTCAGAGCGTCATTGGCTTATCCCCCTCAAGAAAAATACACAATATGACATTGTTCAATCTTTAGGGCGAAATGACAAACTTGTTCAATTACACAGTAATCCAAGAGCTAGAAAGCTATGGCCTGATTTACCAAAGTCGATAACCGCTCGACTTGTCACTCGTAAAATTAAAGGAAAAGACTACCAAGTATTAACCTCCATGACGGACTCCCTGCGTTACCCATCAAAAGATATTGCAGGCCTTTATGAGCATCGTTGGGAAATAGAGCTGGGCTACCGAGAGCAAAAACAATACATGCTTGGAAACCGTCTTACGCTGCGAAGTCGTTTACCAGAGCTGGTCAAGCAGGAGTTATGGGGCATCTTGCTTACTTACAATTTAATCCGATATCAGATGGTCGAGCTCTGCTTCAATTTAAAGGGAAATTACCTTCCTTATCAACTGAGTTTTAACGGCACGTTAGCTCATGTATCAGCGTTACTTGTAGGCTTACC
>NZ_JBFRST010000099.1:0-38999 GCF_041473705.1 Vibrio sp. 10N.222.55.B11 | reverse complement strand
GATTTAGGCAACAACGCCATTTCGGTTACCAAAGCGGTGGCCTAGATCTTAACAAGCCGATGTTAGATATCGCAGAAGTTCGCTGCCCGGAAGCCAAGTTCTCAGTACAAAACATGAGTAACTTTGAGGTCACGGAACCACTCGATCTTATCACTTGCTTCCTGTATTCCATCCATTACAACGATGGCCTTGAGAAGCTTAAAGAGTGTATTGAAAGTGTGCATCGTGCGTTAAAGCCAGAAGGTATTTTCTGTTTTAACGTGGTTGATAAAGACAAGATCAGCAACGACCTGTTTGTTAGACACACAAAAAACCAAGACAAAGACGATTTCACGTTCCGTTCTGGTTGGTATTACTCTGGTCAGGGTGATAAGCAAGCGCTAAAGCTTAGCATCGAAAAGACGACTGCTGGTGAAACTCAAGTGTGGAATGATGAACACCCAATGGTGGCATTCTCGTTTAAAGAGTTAATCGAGATATTGAAGCCCTACTTCGAGGTTAATATCTTCGAGCACGATTACGACAAGCTGATTCCTTGGGATACTCAGTCCGGTAATGCGCTGATCACATGTGTCAAAATCTAGATTAATAGATAAACGGCAAATTAAACCAAATCTATAGATCAAAAAAGAACCCACACTCGCCATTCTCCTTTTAGAGCATCAGCCAGTGTGGGTTCTTTTGTATCAAGCTATCAGTTACTGAACTCTAAATTAGAAGTCCGCTGTCATACCTACGTAGTAAGTACGTGGCTCTTCAACATAGCCCATGCTCTCTAGCTCTTGTGATACAGCTTCGTCAGTTAAGTTCGTGATACCTGCACGTAGTCGTACTGAAGCATTCACGTTGTAGACAGCACCTAGGTTCAGCGTTGTGTAAGCGTCTTGAGTTAGATCGCTTTCGATCTGACGTTCACCACGGTAACGCGCACTCACGAAGGTACTTAGATCGTAAGTTGGGCTCCAGTTCAGTTTAACTAAACCCGAATGCTTGTAACGATCAAGTAATTCGTCACCAGTAGACTTATCTTCAGTGTCTAAGAATGTGTAATTACCAGACACACCCCATTCATCAGTAATTTGGAATTGGCCTGTAAGCTCAGCACCTTGAACTACAGCCTCTGATACGTTTGTATAAGTACGCTTACCATTCACATAGCCAGTTGAGCTTGAACTATCAGCGCAACCTTTACCCGATTCAAACACTCCGCCGTTCTCACAATAGGTTTCATCACGATCAATTAGGTCGTTGATTTCATTTCGGAATAAGGCACCTTCAACATTCCAACGAGGTTGGCTATAAATCGCAGCGATCTCATAGTTCAAGCTGGTTTCGGGCTTAAGATCTTCATTACCATGTAAATCACATACGCCTTTACAGCTATTAACTGTGTAGTCTGTCTGATTTTGAGTCAATGTTGGTGCTTTAAATGCTTTACCCACACCACCCTTGATGATCAGGTCATTCGTTGTTTGATGAACCAAGTACACACGTGGGCTGAACTCTTCACCGTACAGTTCATGCTTATCTAAACGACCACCAATGGTTGCCGTTAGTTGATCCGTCATTAACCATTGGTCTTGAACAAATAACGCACCTTGATAAGCTTCAGATGTACCATTGACTAAGTTTTCTTTGTTGGTTAATTCACTCAACTGGTAGTCCATACCAAACGTTACGGTGTGACTATCACCAAGATAAGTGGTCGCCGAAGCTTCAACAATTTGAGTCAGCTCTTCGATGTCACTGCTATAGTTAGTATCTGAGTCCGCAGCATCATTATCTGTCACATTTTCACGTGAATAACGTACTTGCGTGTCACCCCAGCTCCAAAAACCACTATGTGTGATCGCTTGGCTCTGACGTACAACACGTGTGTCAGACTCAATCACAGATGATACGTTTTCCGCAGATGACTCACGTTCATCATCACTGTAGCCAAAATCGAAATCGATGGTTTGGTTATCTGTCGCATTCCATGTCAGGCTTGCAAGTAAGCTTAACGTGTCACGTTCTTCTAGAGCTGTTACATCTGAACGATCGTAACCAAAGCTGTGTGTACCAGAATATGGTTGCCAAGCGTTACGGCTTGTCTGGTTAACAGAAAGGCGAGCAAACAACTCGTCTTCAATCAACGCACCAGATGTCGTGAAGCCCATCGAATACTCTTCCCCTCCATCACCATCAAGTGGAGATGAAGTGTCCATGCTCAGTGTAGAGCTCCAATCGTTTTCTGGAGCCTTAGTGATGATGTTGATTGTACCGCCCATACCATCTGAACCGTAAAGTGCAGACATTGGGCCACGGATTATTTCAACACGTTCGATCGAATCAGCAGGAATCGTTGATAGGTCGAAGTCGTTACCACGGATGATGGCACTTGCAGAGCTTAAACGACGACCGTTCACCATGATAAGAGTGTAATCTGAATCCATACCACGAATAGAGATCATCTGACGGCCAGCACGTGTGCTATCAAAATCAGACTCAACACTCGTTGATTCGGCAACGATGTCTGCCAAGGTAATACCAGGGCTGTCTTCAATGTCTTGCGCGGTGATAACCGACATTGAAGCTGGCGCTTGTTTTAGTGCCATCTCGGTACGAGTTGCCGTAACAACCATTTGCTCATCTGTTGCTTGCGCTTCTTCTTGCGCCAACACGTTAGCTGAAAGTGAGGTACAAATAACAGCGACTGCGATCGAAAGGGGTTTACGAACCAAAAGAGGTTTGCGAATCAAAAGAGATCTCTCAGACATGATATTCATTCTTATATGTGATTGGTAATGATAATGGTTTGCATTAAACAACCAACTACCACTCTTATCAACGAAAGTTTCATACCAAAAATCGATTCTCGTTATTCACCATTCAAATAATGAAAGAGATCTATATCCAACTCGATAGGTATTCGTAATTTTCATTCACCCTGCAGATGGATTATGTATAAAGCTCTTTGAATATATTGCGAACCCAGCGACACATCGGGTCGTTATGAAAGCGCTTATGCCAGTATAAGTAGACGTCTTCTGATGGGTGGCGCAACGCTTTAGGCACGCGTTTACAAACAAGATCTCTTTGCGTAGCGGCTTGTTGAGCAAAAGGTGTCGGTAAATGAAAGATGATGTCGGTTGCTTCTGCCATATCCGGCGCGACGTTAAAATTGGAAAGCTGAATTGGAATGGACAGCTGGCGCTGCTTATCAATCAAGCCAAGATCTTTAAATCGACTTTCGATCGAGAGCTTCTTATCCCCTTGCAGTGAGATTTGACCAAGTTGGCTATTCAACAAGTCATCAACCGTGATCTCTTTGTCCGCCAAAGGATGTTTTTTACTCATCAGCAAACGGTAATCGCGGCTAATCACGAACATTCGATACAAATTTTGCTCTGAACTTAACGGCTCGTGGGTCGACAACACAAAGTGCGCATCACCGGATAACAGAGGCTCAAAGTGTCGTTTAGGAATCGAGTCGATATCAACAGTCATATTTGGCGCTTGTTGACGTATCTCCGCAACTACCTTGGGCAGCAAGTGCGCGACATTAGGCACTAAACCAAAGAAGCGAACCGTACTGTCACTGCTTTGCGGTTCGAATACATCGCCATGTACCAGCTTTTCTAAACGTGTCAGTACCGAATTGAGATCTTGCTTAATGGCTTCTGCTTTTGGCGTTAACTCATAGCCATAAGCCGCTCGCACCAATAGATCATCATTGAAAACGGTACGCAGTTTTTGCAGAGATCGGCTCACCGTAGGTTGGCTCATATCCAGCGCCAATGCCGTGTTGGAAACGTGCTTCTCTTCAAGAAGGTGTTTAAGAATGACGAGTAGATTGAGGTCGACTTGAGCAAGATTCATTATGCAAATATTAACAATATATAAAATTCAATGTGCGCATAGTGCTATTTCTTAACATGTAATACAATTGATAATCACTCCTATTTTGATTTAGAGCAATATGCAGAGCAGAGTTTAAGGTTAAGTGGGTTTTAAAGCTCTAAGTCAGAACTGTTTAAACATAAAAAAGAGAGGCACAATGGCCTCTCTTTGATCGTCTACTTTATATTGCTAGCGTTGAGCTATCAGACTACAGCTTTGTCCAAGCATCTTGCCAGTATTGGCTATCTGCTGGAGCGTAAGACGCGCTTGCACACCATGCCGTGTATGGCCAAGGCTTACATTCGTACAAGCCATTATCGCTGCCGACCACAATGTCACCCGCTGCGTAGTTTGTGCCCGCTTCATATGGAGGGTAATCACCTGGAGGAGGTGTTGTTCCGCCACCGTCTTTAACAGCGAACGAATCGTTTACCATCACCATTTCACCGTCAGATGCTTTACCGACCACTTCAAGTGCATATTGCCCTTCCGCTACATCGTATAAGTCGATGGTAATAGCGCGGCTGTCCGTTACATTAACCTTAGTTTGCTCAACCACAGTACCTGCACTGTTGATCACCATAGCGGTAACATCTAACGCTTCATTTGATGTCAGTGTCAGATCTAAACGAACATTACCGTTATCTGGCGCATATTGTGATTGAAGTCCTGAAACTGCAAGCTCTAAGTCATCGCCCGGATCTGGGTTACCACCACATGAAGAGTCTGAAACTTTTCTCCAAACGCCCCACTCACCTGTTGTTCCTGGCTCTTCGCCGCGAGTGTACCAACCTGCTCCCCACGTTGAACCGTCATGAGATACTTGGTCACCTTCAACATAAACGGTGTCGGCATCCCATGCAGCAGCACAGTTAGAACCATCAGTTACAGACACTTTACGGTCAACGGTTACGGTTTGGTTCGCGCTGTCTGTCACGCTATACACAAGTGTGTAGTTGCCGATTTCATTTACATCGACACTGCCAGTGTGTGTAATAGTGCTTGTCAGGTCGCCATCTTCAGCATCATTCGCCGTCACGCCTGCCATAGCATCAAATGCAGTACCCAACACAACTGTTGTGTCAGATACGCCATTAAATACTGGCTTCTGGCTGTAAACCTCTACCGTTCTCGCTTTAGTGGTTTCGTTGTTATCGCTGTCTTTCACTCGGTAAGTCAAAACGTAAGTGCCAATAACACTGGTTTCAACGTAACCTTCAACATCGATTGATGACGTTAGATCGCCGTCTTCTTTGTCTGTTGCCGTCACGCCATCCATAGGATCAAACGTTGTGCCGTGAAGAACACGCGTATTTTCGACACCTTTAAGAACGGGCTCGCCCTCGACTGGTGGTGGCGTTACCTGACCGTGTACAAACGGGCCGTAGTCTTTAATGAACTGCTCGTTGTATTGTTGGCCGTTTTTGTTGGTGCCCATGTCCCAGTTGATAGACCAAGTCATCACACCACGTAGCGGTTGACCTTGCGCTGTTAGGCTATCAAATGCGTCGTATAAATCTTGTGGCTCTTGTACAAAACCGGTTGCTGCAGCATCGATGCTTGAAGGAATACCAAACACGAGCTTGTCATGTGGGATCTTGTGGAAGCCACGCGTTCCGTTGATAAGAGAATCAGAAATGTAGTAGATGAATTCTTCTTTTAACCCATCGTTGTTTTGAGCAATCCAACCCACGCCTTCAACCCAGATACCATCGCCACCTTGGTTGTAAAATTGTGGGTTAATCCAGTCGTAGTAGCCTTCTAGATTATCGATATAAGGAACGTACTTACCGCCAGTCGTTAGATACGGGAACTCAGGCGCCATTGTAATAAGGAAGTTTTTACCTTCTGCGCGGTAGTGGTCTTTCACCAGCTTAAGTGCATCTGGAATCACGGTTTGGTTGTTTGCTGCGGTTACGGCTGCTTGTTCAAGGTCGATATCTAAACCATCGAAACCGTAACGCTCAGTTAGACGGATAATCTCATCAGCAAAGGCTCTTTCATCACCGGTTTCTAGCTCTACGTGTGCATCAGCACCACCCAAAGCCAACAGTACAGAGCGACCTTGCTTGTTGAGCTCAGAGATTTGGTCAATAAATTGTTCTTCTGAAAGCCCAATGGTTGGGTCCAGTTTAAAAGTTGGGATTCGACCATCAGCCACATCGTAAACCTTCATGAATGACACATTCACGATGTTGTACATTGGGTTCACTTCATCCAACGTCACACATGGCGCATTACCACCTTGGTAGCCGCCACCGTCACACCAGTTATGCCAATAGCCAACCACGACGCCAGAGTCTGGATTCGTCATATCTGAACCATTCGCATAAACAGCGCCAGACATTGCCGCCATGCCGAGCGATACTGCTAATTGTAGAGCTTTACGTTTCAACATTAGTCCCACTTCCTTACTTAACAGCTGTGCCAATCACAACCGAACCAATTCATTGTAATCATGAATATTTATAGAGAAGTAATGGAATTTTTAGGAAAAGATGACCTTTGATTTAACTTGTGATTTTAAGTCACAGATTGAATATCAGAATCAATATGACTTTGACTTTTCATTCAAATTGAAATGCTAAAACTGTTATTTTCGGTCGAATACATTGACCATGAAAATACTTAATCAATCTTAATTCACCAAGATAATTAACCAAAAATATAAAAAATCACCGATAGGAAAAAATAAACTTTAAATCGGCAAAAATCACCCCAAATACGCCGTAATTACTGACCTAAGACCAGATACCATTGCGAGTGATATCACTAAAACAGCTTGGATATAGCCATCATACATGTGCTAGCAATACACACGTATAACGGAATATAGGAGCAAGAATTTGTAGGATTTTGAATGTATACGTCGGGAGTTTTTCAGTTAACCGTCAGTGCCAGATGAATAATATGCATCCAATAGTGAAATAAAATTCACCTTATCAAGTTCATTAAGTTGATTAATTCCAGCCGCTGCTTTTCTTCCTCCGCCAGTCGCAAAACTTGAGCAAATTTCGTCTGCACCCGTTCTGTTTGATAATGGTGCTCGTAAGCTCACCGTGTAAGACTCGCCGTCTTGGTTTTTCGTTAATACTGCTTGCGCTCGGTTTGGATCTTGATTAACGATTTCATTACCAAATACGCCACTGATGCGCCTTGCCCACGTCTCACCTGGCAGTTCAAACACACGTGCGACTTCACTTTCATAAACAGGAGCAAGGTTTGATAACTGCTGGCGATCATTTTGATAAGCATCTCGTAGTCGATAAAACACAGAGTCTTTATCATCCAAAAGATCAAACGGACTCGGGTATTGATAAAGGGTTTTGTAGAGCTCAGCTGGCGTGAAATGCAAATCACTGACTGACGAACCGTAACCGTTGTAGTTAACCAAGGTACCTAGCTCTTCTAGAAACTCTTTTTGAGATTGAGCGAATCCATTTTCATCCGCTAGCCGCGCCGCCACCGTTTTTAGATTGTCGCCAAAGGCAGCTGCGATTGCCCAAGCCACATGCGCACCATTCAGCTTCTGGTTAATCAGCAAGCTCGTGCAGCTCTCTGGCGCGGTATCAATCAGAGTATCTAAATGACTAGAAGTTGGGACATCCCCTGTTCGGTGGTGATCGCAATAAAATACATTGATGTTTGCGTCTAGCAGTGAGTGCAGTGCAGGCAGGTTTTTCTCCATCGATACATCTAAAACGGTAACGGAAGAAACATCACCTTGCTTACCCGGCTCCATAGTTTGAGTAACAACTTGAGAGACCAACTTAATATCACGCTTAACACCAGTAATGAGCACGCTCTCTCTTGGCTCACTTAATCGCAGCTGTAACAACGCGATTATGCCATCTGCGTCTCCGTTGAATACGTCGTAGTGCATGTTGTTCCTTTTACTCTCAATCAGATTAGGCTTGAAGTTTATATCTGTATTTTTACAAGCACCGTTGTTTATTATCAATATCAACTTGTTAGGTGATATAACTCTATTGAACATAGCGGTTATTCACGGCTTGTGCTATTGATCAAAAACTCAAGATTATACGAAATACGCTTAATCTCACTTCAAAACTATGAGCGCGTTCCTTGTATGGCTTTTGAAAGTTTAATATCGAAGTTGATAACCTTTTGTTCATGTACATAAAAGTGACCACAACGAACCGTTACGCTTTGATACAATGAGAGTTGGATTAGTTAGTTTTTTACTCGAATTGACATTTATAAGCGTTTACAATGACTTTCGAGTTAGCGAAAACTTTCAATTCAAACCACAGATCCAAAGGTACACTGCATTTCCATGATCAACTTCGAACCCAAACGCCCTTATCAAACCCTCGGTCTTATCTTGAGAAAAGAACTATCTGATGGTCTTTATCCGATTGGAAGTCGTTTACCGCCCGAGCGAGATATTGCTGAGCGTCTATCCGTGAGCAGAGCTGTGGTTAGAGAAGCAATCATCATGCTGGAACTTGAGGGACTCGTTGAAGTAAAGAAAGGCTCGGGAGTGTACATCGTTAACTTACCGACTACATCAACAGTGGCACAAAATGAAGATGTAGGTCCTTTTGAAATGCTTCAAGCAAGACAGTTATTGGAAAGCAGTATTGCTGAGTTTGCTGCAACACAAGCAACCCCTGCTGATATCGAAAAAATGCGTGAAGCTCTAGAAATTGAGCGCCGCGAAATTGAAAACAATGTCCAAAATCCGGTTGGTGACAGAATGTTCCATCAGTGTATTGCCGAAGCGACACAGAATTCTGTGCTGGTCGATATTCTAAAGGAATCGTGGGAACGTCGTGAGTCTAGCCCTATGTGGAAGATACTGCATACACATATCGAGATCCAAGACTATAGGAAAGAGTGGCTAGATGATCATGCTGCTATTTTGCTAGCAATGAGACGCAAGAACCCAATCGAAGCCAAGCAAGCGATGTGGCAACATCTAGAACATGTGAAGATTAGGCTTTTAGAGCTTTCTGATTTTACCGACCCTAATTTTGATGGTTATCTGTTTAACTCCATTCCCGCTATCGCGACATCAAAAGACAATCTTTAGAAAATAGGTGACATAAAATACTTATGTCACCTGATTTTTACGGAGTGATCTCCTCACCAGTTTCTACATTGAGCTTAAAAGACTGGCCCGCATGGGCAAGTATCAAAGTATTTTCGTCAGTTAACACGTAATCTATTGGTTGTTTTAAGCAACTCATAACCACTTGATGTTGCTGCTGTTCTTCTATGAACCATTCTAGATGTTTAATATCTTTCTGAGCGTCAGATTCAACATTCCCTTTGAAACCATCACCGTCATCAATTTCACTTGTTAACTTAACTACACAAGAAGGATCACTCATCATTCCAAGAGAATAAGTTTCTTGTTCATGGTACAAATCAACACTCCCCCCCTTAATAACAACTTCGAGCGGGGTATGGGCTCGCCATTGCATCGATTTGGGTTCAGATAGCCTAATGTTGTCGACAATAACGACCCCGTTATCTGCAACTTGTATTATTGTTCGCACAAACGACTCACAACTCTCATAAGCATTCGCGAGATCTAGAACGACACATTGAAACTCATTGCTATCAATTCGAGTGATTACTGTTGCTTGAGCTGTTGCGCAATCTATCTTCTGACCTTCAGTCGCGTTGGTAACGCTATCGTCTAAATTGACACCACCAAATAAGGGTAAATTATGCGCCTGCGTAGTTCGAGTCCATAAACTATGATGTTTGCTACCAAACCTATAGCCATAACTGCCACTCGGAGTAAGAACATTAACGCCATCGTCGACTAGTGCAACATTCCCTTGATCAGCATGGCGATGAGAACTATTACCAAACTTACTTGCTCGGTAGTACACCGACATTTTACTATGGGCAGTTTTACCTAACCCTGCGTATGAATAGTAAATGTTGTTCGACGCAGGGCTCACACACAGAGCAGTCTCGTCAGAAACAAACGCCTCATTTGAAGTCATTAACGTATTAGAAACGGTTGAATGTTGATCCGATTTTTCAAATTGTAACTGCGGATACGTCGGTACTATATCTAATAAATGGAGCTTGTAAGTCTCAATATTGGACTCTAACTTCTTGGACTCTAATATCGACTTCGTACAACCATACCGTGGTGCATATATTCTGAGTGGATTTTGCGCAAAGAAACCAGGCCACTCTTTACCTTCTCTCTTGCACCAGAAGCCATCACCAAAGGGATGAATTCGATCGTTATTCGCCACAAAGTCCAAAGCAAACTTAACGTAATTCTTATAAAACGGGTGATTATAGAAAGAAAAGCCACTTAAACGCTCAACCGACAAGAAAAACGGATGGTGCCACTTGGTATAGGAAGAAGAATAAAAAGGCCCCTCAACCCAACTGCCATCTTTTCCGCCATAGAAAGGCAACACACCTCGGTAAATCATTAAGGCGTAATTAAGCCAACGTTCACAAGTTTTAAGTTCAAACTCTTTGTGTAACACAAGGGCAGCAACGCCTAAGTAAGCAGGCAAACGCGATGTATGTGAATGTCCCGGGTACTGTTTAAACTTATCTTGCTCTAAGCGCTCTTCCATTTGATAGGCATATCGAATTAAGAGCGGCCTGACGAATGAACACTCGTCGGTCGTCAGCAATGGAGACAACCAATGATAGGCAAGATACAAATTTCGCGTCATTGACAGGCCAATTTCATCTCCCCACGTACAAGGCCTTAACAGTGACGCCGGGCCTTCAGGGCTCCACTCGGATAAGCGCAATAAAATTTGGCATGCCTTATGTCCTGCCACCTCATCACCCCACACCTTATATAGTAATGTTAGTGCGATAAGATCGCGATCAATCCAACGTCTTACGTTAGCGATAGCTGTACGCTTCCCTTCTTCATTACCACGGCGATAATGATTAGAATATAAAATGTCATCTATATCAGTTAGTTCAACACTATTGCGTAACTTGTCTCTTGCACTTAATGAAGCATTGCTGACTGCGTCAATATCTTCATCGAGATACATCATAAACTGGTCTTTATTAGTACACAGTGAGAATAGTGACATAGCGTCCGGTGCCAAGTAGTTTTCTGACTCCGTCGTGATTTCAAAAACAATCCAATCAGATTTTGCTAGAGTATTGAGGCAAGTCACTCTCCAGCGATAGCTACCTTGAGGTAACTGAAATGTCGGTTGTAAAGGAGGCTGCACCGATTTCCAATCCCATTTTTGCTCACCGTCTTTGTCTTCAAGTTCGATGTTATATGCAGAACCATACTCTCCTTGAGGCCAATTGAAACTTGGGGGATTGACTGAGGAAATTTCGTTACAAGGCGACAAAAAAATTTGGAAATCATGCGTTCTTTCTAGTTGTAGCATGTGTTACTCCTCTATTTCGACCAATGATATTGCCCTGTCTCTGCATCAATATGACCAATTTGCTTCGCTGGGGTCCCTGCAAAAATCGAATATGGGGGCACATCGGATGTCACTACCGAATTAGCACAAATCAATGAACATTTACCGATGCTCACTCCTGGAGTGACAACAACACCAGATGTCAACCAAACACCCTTTGCGATTGTGACCTTTCCGCTTTCCAAATCACTACGACCACTAAAGCTCTCTGAAGTCGGGTCAAATAAATGATTAGACGCAACGACAGAAACATGTGGCCCTACCAAAACGTCTTCACCAACCTCCACATCACCATTAATGTAGCTGTATAGGCCTATATAACTTCGTGTTCCGATTTGGTTTTCACCAATGCGAACGATAGCTCCTGGAGCAACTCGAACATTATTGTTGGTGAAGCCTAAGATTTGAGCTCTCGACTCGTCATCATGTTTATTATTACTTTGTGTTGTATATAGGGTGAATTTTCTAAATTCCTCATCCGAAAGTTCACCGCCAAATTTTTGTTGAACCGACATATCATCACCTATAAATAAAGGGAAGTAACAGTAACGACTTCCCTTATTGATTATCAATATTTTCACTGACACTAAATAAGCTAATCCGATAATATCCCTGGGTTAGCTTAATTTAAAAACCCAATATCGAATTGAAAACACATTAATTAAAATGAGACCGCGTCAATGCATACTCGACACCACGAATCTCAGCTAAGCCTTTTAAACGGCCTATGCAAGAATACCCTGGGTTTGTTTTTTTATTTAAGTCGTCAATAATTTGGTGACCATGATCAGGCCGCATTGGAATTAAATCACTTTGTCCATTATTAGTACGACGATTTTCTTCTTTAAGAAGTGCAAATATCACTTCATACATATCAACATCACCATTGAGATGAGCTGCTTCATGGAAGTTGCCGGGTTCTTCTTCGCGCTTTGTTGAACGCAGATGCGTGAAATAAATTCGATCACCAAAAGTTTCAATCATCTTCACAAGATCGTTATCGTCTCGCACGCCATAAGACCCGGTACACATAGTAATACCGTTCATTTTGCTCGGTACACGATGCGTCAAGAATTCGATATCTTCAATCGTAGATACCACTCGCGGTAAACCAAGAATTGGGCGTGGTGGATCATCAGGGTGAATGGCCAACTTCACGCCGTACTCTTCACACACTGGGGTAATTTCGTTTAGGAAGTAAACTAAATTTTCACGTAACTTATTGCCGTCAATGTGTTGGTACTGATCCAGTTGCTCTCTAAACTGCTGAAGAGTATAGCCTTCTTCCGCACCTGGTAGACCAGCGATGATATTCGATGTTAGCTGTGCAATTTTGTCATCAGGCATGTTAGAAAAACGAGTTCGAGCAAGTGCAATGTCTTCTTTTGAATACTCTTCATGTGCACCTTCTCGTTCTAGTATGCATAGCTCAAAAACAGCAAAGTCAATATGGTCAAACCTTAATGCTTTTGAGCCATCTGGGAGTACATACTCTAAATCTGTTCTCGTCCAATCAAGAACTGGCATAAAGTTATAGCAAACTGTATCAACTCCGCATTCAGATAAATTGATAATAGATTGCTTATAGTGCTCTATCCATTGAATGAAATTTCCAGTTTGAGTCTTGATCTCTTCATGAACAGGGATACTTTCGACAACTTCCCATGTAAGTGAATTTTCTTCTATTAACTTTTTACGTTTTAGTATTTCTTCTTTAGACCATATTTCACCATTCTTAATATGATGTAATGCCGTTACGATTCCTGTTGCCCCAGCCTGACGAATATCATTAAGCGTTACAATATCATTTGGACCATACCATCGCCAAGTTTGCTTCATAAGTTATTACCTATTATTAATTTTTTTGATGAAGCCTTATTAAGGCTTCATCTGATATTTTATTTAATTAGACAGTGTAAGCTTTTAGTTTTACATCATTTAACTTACTAGCTCGTAGTAATAGCCAAGATATAAACCCGACAATCGCTGCCATTAATACAAATAACATTCTTCCCCACATAGGGTTTGGTATCAGCGTTAATAGAAGAAGCGCTGCACTTGTCGCCAATAACACTCGACCAAGTAAAATGTACTGTTGTCTATCAGCTTCGAAGCTTTGAGGCGAATCTTCTACAATTACTGGAGTTTCTGCATTACTAAAGAACTCTGCGATTTCTTCAGCACGCTTACCTGTTGGCTCTTTATAGAAAAGTTGAGTCAGCAAGAAGAAACCACCTGTGATAATAATGTGCCCTGTTACGCCCATGGTTATCGATTTCATTTCAGCGAATTCACGACTAGACAATGGTTCAGATAAATTAAACAGGCTTTCGATCATTGGTGCATTTGTTGAAGCAATAACGGCTGAAACACAAGCGCCTACGGCAATGGTTGCCCAACATGACCAATCTGGAGTCTTCTTGATAAAGAAACAAAGCAGTGACGGAATAAGCACAGGGAACGCGACAAGCGTACTCACCATCATAAGTGCATCAAATAGACCAAAATCTTGCAGTTTGCTCATGAACAAGCCACAAACAATAATCAACAAGCCGAATACCACGGTAGAAACTTTACTTGCAAACAAGATCGATTTATCTGATTTGTCTTTTGCCATGTAAGGTTCATAAACGTTTTTAATGAATATGCCGGCATTTCTATTTAATGCAGAGTCCATTGACGACATGGTTGCAGCAAACATAGCTGACATCATCAAGCCAACCATCCCAACGGGCATCTCGTTACGAACGAAGACAAAATAGGTGGCATTAGAAATATCTTTGCCTAGAACATCGAGGCCCCATGTAGACATATCTGGGTAATTTCCGCTTACATACCAAGCAGGAAGGAACCAAATGAAAGGTCCAAACGCCATTAGACAACACGCTAGGATTGCAGCTTTACGTGCATTATTAGTATCTTTTGCTGCAATATAGCGGTAAGAATCAATCATATTGTTTGTACTGAAGAACTGTTTGATGAAAATACAGATAAACCAGCCAACAAATAAGTAGGTATAGCTATACCCTTCTCCAACAAACCCTTGATCAGGCAAACCCGCTTCTAGGATTGGTGCTACACCACCAGATTTGTATATCGCTACGATTGTCGCTATGAAGGTAACAACAGTAATGATGATCATCTGTATAAAGTCTGATGCAACTACAGCCCAACTTCCGCCGACCAGAGACATAAGAAGTACAACCATACCCGCAGCAACTATCGTTGTTTCAATTGGGATATTAAATACCGCACTTGCAAAGATCGCTAATGCATTCAGCCATAGCGCAGCCTGAAGTACACTCGACGGTACCGTCGCCCACGTTACAACTTGCTCGCTAACAGGACCAAAACGTTTGCGAATGCCTTGGATTGGACTGATAACTCGCATCTGTCGAGCTCTTGCAGCAAAGAATAAGTAGTTACAAAAGTAACCAAGAGCATTCGCAAAAAAGATAACAGAGATGGATAAGCCAACATCAAGAGCTTTTCCCATTACGCCAGTAAACGTCATAGCACTCAGTGCTTGAAGAAATGCTGTGGACCCAACCATCCACCACAACATTTTGCCTCCCCCCCTAAAGTAATCACTTGTCGATGACGTTGCTGATCGAAACATCCAACCTACTCCGAGGAGGAAAACGAAGTAGCCTATAACTATAAGTATATCGATATTCATAATGATCCCTAACCGTGATATTTAAAAACTAAACACCTTTCGCTTTCTTTTATATCGCCCCTAGATATTGGCTGTCAAAATTGGTCCACCAATTGGTTGACGCTTCTCACAAAAAAATAAATCTCTGATGATATGCCGTTTAAATAATACAAATGAATGTTACTCTCTAATGGTGATTTTTATAGCCGTCTGATTTTAAAAATTGGAGTGAGAGTGCGGAAGTATGAATAAAAATGTTTTAAATCAATACTTAAAAGAAGAACAGAGAATTGTTCACATTGGCTTAGGGGCTTTTCATCGAGCTCATCAAGCTTTATATACAAGCGAATTGTTAGACAATAAAAAGTCTAACTGGACGATCTGTTCCATTAACTTATTTGGTTCACAATCGCTTATTCAGCAGTTAAGAGAGCAAGGTCATTGCTACACTGTTTTGGAGAGAGGTGCGACAAGCGAACAAATAAAAATATCAAAGGCAATCACTCAATCCTTACATCCAGATCTAGACGGTCAGTCGACTATCATCGAAAAAATTGCGAATCCACACGTTCGTATAGTCTCAATGACTATCACAGAAAAAGGCTATTGCATTGAACCAAGTACTGGCTCTCTTGATGTTAACAATCGTCTCATCCAGCTCGATCTCGACTCACCTTCTCGTCCAGTGTCCGCCATCGGTTATATCGTTGAAGGTTTAAGACTCAGAAAAGAAAGGAATATTAACGCGTTCACCGTATTGTCTTGCGACAATATTCAAAACAATGGAGAAGTAGCGAAGTCGGCTATTCTTAGTTTTGCAAAATTGGTCGACTTGGAGTTGTATTCTTGGATAGAGGCTAATGTCACATTCCCAAACACTATGGTAGACCGTATTGTTCCAGCGGCGAGTAAAGAAAGCTTATCTTATATAGAAACAGCTATCGGCTACTCGGATCCATGTGCCATCGCTTGTGAACCTTTTCGACAATGGGTAATAGAAGATAAGTTTGCAATTGGTCGACCAAATTGGGATGAAGTGGGCGCGCAATTTGTCGATGATGTCATACCTTTTGAAGAGATGAAGCTACGCATGCTAAATGGTAGTCACTCACTTCTTGCGTACTTGGGATACTTGAGTGGTTATAAGTATGTGTCAGAAGCGATTTCAGACCCATATTTTAAGAAGGTGATTCTAGACTTCATGATGAATGAGCAAACGCCTTCATTGTCGTTACCAAAGGAAACTGACATTGCAGCTTACGCAGATTCGCTGATTGAACGTTTCTCTAACCCAAATTTAAAACACCTTACCTCTCAGATAGCAATGGACGGAAGTCAGAAATTACCACCACGATTTTGTGAATCTCTCAAATATAACCGTGAAAATGCTGTTCAAACAACTTGGTTAGAGTTGGGCATTGCAGGGTGGATGGCTTATGTGATTGGCATGGATGACAACGGCGATGCTATCGAGGTTCATGATCCAATGGCTGGCGTGTTCAAGCAAATCAAACAAGAAAGTAAAACGCCTCGTGAAGCTGTCATTTCTTTATTAAGCATTGATGGTATTTTTGAATCTAGCCTTCTTGCAGATGCCGAATTCGTAAATAAGATAGTCGACCTTTTCGAATGTATTCAAGAGGTTGGTGCAATGCAAACTTTACATAACTTAACAAAAACACTGAACTTAAAGGGCTAGGCATGGAATACAAAAATAAGTTGATTCGATTTGGTCAGAACCGCGTTTGGCGCTCTTACAGTGGTGGTAAGGTTTTAGACCAAATTAATAACGAAAGCGTTCCGGTCGACTCTCATTTTCCTGAAGACTGGATTGCATCGGTCACTAAAGCCGTTAACCCAGGTCGAGAAACAATCAGTGAAGGTCAATCAACTGCGATTATCGGCGATCACTCACTCGATTTCGCCGAATTATTAGATCTAGATCCTGAGTATTTTTTAGGTAAAGAGCACTTCAGTAGATTCGGTCCTAACCCTATGGTTTTGATTAAGTTTCTAGACTCTTCAATTCGCTTACATTTCCAAGCACACCCAACCAGAGAGTTTGCCCAAAAGCACCTAGATTCAAATTCAGGCAAGGCTGAAGCCTACTATATTTTACAAGTTCGTGAGGAGATTGATGATCCTTATATTTATCTCGGATTTCAGACGCCTCCGACTAAAGAAACGTTGAAAGAGATCATTGTTGAACAAGACATTAACCGACTGAAAACTTGCTTCGAAAAAATCAAAGTATCTCCTGGTGAGTGTTACTTTATTCCAGGAGGAATGCCTCACGCGATTGGCGAAGGCATTCTAATGATTGAGATAATGGAACCATCGGACTGGGCTGTTCGATTTGAGTTTGAACGAGCTGGTTATACACTTCCTGAAGAAGCTCGCTACATGAAGCGAGATTTGGACTTTTGCCTTGATGTTTTTGACTATTCAGAGAAGTCGGTTGAAGCTGTGGCAACTCAGAACAAAAAGACACCTCAACTATTAACAGCTTATGCTGACGGATCGGTAAAAGAGTCTCTCATTGATGACAAAACAACCGACAGATATCGAGTTTGTCGCACAAAAGTCATTAGCAGCATCACCAAATCTGAGAACGACTTTTATGTCGGTGTTATTGCTGCTGGCAGTTGTACGATTAAATTAGACGAAGAAATTTTAGTACTCAATAAGTACGATAAATTTTTCTGCCCGGCTGGCATTGAAAATATCACGATAGAAACAGACGATGGCGTCGAGATTATTGAATGCTACCCACCATTAACGAATTAATCCTGAGTTAACGTATTGAAATGGAACCAATAAAACTTTATTACGACGCCTTTATCTTTGATATGGATGGAACATTAGTAAACTCCGAGCCGCTCAAAGGCCAAGCATTAGCGCTGACCTGTAAAGACTATGGTTCCATCGTTGACCACCGTATTTATCAAAATGTAATGGGTATGAAATGGGAAAATGTCGTTCAGTATTTTTTCAAAGTTGGAGAAATCGAACCAGAGAGACAAGAGTTTAACGATAAATTTAAGGAACATTATCAATTACTCCTTTCACAAAGATTATCTATCAATAAAGGTGTCGTTGGCCTCCTACAGCAACTAAAATCTTCTGGGAAGCGATGTGCGGTTGTAACTTCTGCGCAACAGTGGATGGCTAACCAAATACTGGAAGCTTGTAAACTTGAGCACTTGTTTGATCTTGTCATCGCTAAAGAGCATGTTTCAATGCACAAGCCAGATCCGGAAGCTTATTTGTTGGCGCTATCTAGATTAAATGTAACCGCAAGTAAAACCATTATCTTTGAAGACTCGGCTCCAGGACTTCAGGCTGGTTTAGCTAGTGGTTGTGAAGTCATTGCATTTCAACATTCTTTCAACATAAACAATGATTTTTCAGGTGCGTTAAAAATCATTGATGATTTCTCACTTGTCAGTTAAGACCAAAATGCTCACCCTAAGTTTATTTGACTTATTGTATGACATATATCACAGCAACTTGTACCCAAATGATATTAAAATAGAAATCCCCCACTCAAAGATAAAGAGACGAATGAACACTACCACCACTCTTGTTTATGACACTTTGAAAAGCCTTGCTGCTCACGCTCCTGAGCAACATGCCGAGATTCGCCAGCGTTTATATGAGCAGTTGAGCCTGCCATTTAACAAGCAGCTCTCGTTATACGCTAATGTGCTTGGTCCTATCAGCTCAGGTAAGTTAGCGGGATGCGACAATATTGATAAAGCGGTTGAACTGGCACTGGATGTGCTGGAAGGCCGAAATAAGTAGTCCCCCCTTTAATACGTAATATAACGGCCCAGATCTTCCCCCAGATCGGGCCGTTTTTTATTCTCGTCATTTATCTATTTGAATTTCAGGCACAAAAAAGGCGTAGATGATCCACGCCTTTTGTTTTAGTAAGTTCTATGTTGTTTATGAAGTCTTGAACTGCGCGACCGCTTGGTCCATATCGTTCGCTTGCTCTGCTACCTTGTCCACTTCAACTAAGCAATGCTGCGCCGAAGCGTTATTGTCGTTCGAGATAGTGTTCAGCTCAGTAATTGAGTCACTCACTTGCGCCATTACTGCGCCCTGCTCTTCAATCGCTGAAGCAATACGTTCTGAATTACCTTGGATGCTTTCCATGTCGCTCAAGATAAGTTGCAAGCTCGCATCCAGCTCTTCCGAATCTTTCAGCGTTAGTTGACCTTGTTGATTACACTCGCCAATCTCTGCCATCGACGCCTGCATCTGGCTTTGAATTGCACTCACCACTGAAGTTATCTCTGTGGTCGATTGATGCGTTCTGCTTGCTAGTGCGCGTACTTCATCGGCAACTACCGCAAAGCCACGACCTTGTTCACCCGCACGTGCTGCTTCAATTGCTGCGTTCAATGCCAATAGGTTGGTTTGTTCTGCAATGCCTTGGATGATGTTTACCGCATCGCCAATTTGATCCACATGATGGTTCAATGAGCTGATCGAATCTTGGCTGCTAGAAAGGCGTTCAGACAACTGAGTAATGTTGCTGATCGTATCAACCACCACTTCACGGCCTTTATCGGCATTCACTTTTGCTTGATGAACACCTTCAGCCGCAACTGATGTGCTTTCTGAGATTTCACCAATTGTGAGTACCATCTCTTGCACTGACGTTGTCATTGTAGAGGTGTGATTTGCTTGAACTTCAAACTGTTTGATGACTGACTCTAGCTCGTCATGCATGTTCGACGTGCTTTGTGTCAGTTGCAGTGACTTAGATTGAGATGCCGCGATCAAGCCTTCCAGCTGATCAAGCAATTGGTTGAAGTATTGGCCTAAAGTGCTGAGTTCGTCTTTGCCATCAAGGTGCGAACGAATAGACACGTCGTTAGAATCAACGATGTTGCGAATCACCGAGAGTAATGACTCAATCTTGCCGATAGTAGAACGGACGATTAACCAACTGAACAGAATGATCGACACGAGTAGCGTGACGCAAAGGATGTTGTTGATCAACGATAGTTTGTCCATCTCTTGTTGGGTTTCTTGATCTAATACCGCTGAGAACTCTTTAAATTGAGTTTCGATAGCATGAGAACCCGAACGAGCTTGCCCAAGCAGACCTTCGTTGTGCTTCAAGCCAATCACTCGCTTCTGTTCAACCACTTGACGTGCAGCATCTATCAAAGCAGTTGAGCTTCCAACATTAGACGTAATCGAAAGAACACTCGGATCGAACTCACCCTTTTCAATTAAGTCATTGAACAGGTAAAGCTCGATTTTTTGTTCAGCACTGGCTGTCGCGCTGATGTTATCGAGCAAAGCATGAAACTCGCCTAGCATGCCTTTGTCGCGTGCTAGCCCATAGACTTCGCTCGCTTTAACTAGGTTAACAAAGCTTGTGTGGTAGGTTTCGATATCTTCACGTAGGTGTGTGCTGTTGGCTAAACCTAAATCACTGAGCACCGCATTGAACTCAGATTCAGACGCTAAGAATTTATTGTAGTTTACGTCGAACTTGGCGAGGTACTTCATATCACTACGTAATAGGAAATCTTTCTCGTTACGGCGAAGATTGAGTAGTCGCACTTCAAGTTCTTTGGTGATTTGTTTGGCTTCGCTCATTTGAGCGGTGGTGTCTGCAAATTGCGATGTGGTAAACAACAGTGAAATCATGCCGAAGATGGAGAACATCCCCAACGAATAGAGCTTTTTCTTTATATTCATATACGTGGCTCGTCTTTACTAAATTAACTATGAGTATCTAAATAAATCGCATCAAAGAATGGATATCCAACTTGCGCGACCTGGTTATTGTTATATTTTTTGTATCAGTAATGAGCATTAAATCTAGCGACTGTTCAGCCCACCAGCAGTGACATTCTCAATGGTATTCAAACAGAGAATGAATCTTTTCACTAAAGATAAAAGCATCAATAACACAAATTGAATACATGTACATTAGTTGAATGATAAAAGTGAGAGACAGCTATTTGACGGAACATAAATGGCTTGAATGTCATGGTATACAAGGCATTGAATTAAAAGACTTTGACGCACATTTGGATGCATTATTTATGATGACATTTTTTTGGCTCTCCAGAAGAGCACGAACGAAGCGCAATATTGGAGGTTTTGACTTGGTTTTTAAACAGTGAATCCGTCTATTGATGATTGTACAGTAGAGCGTAAACGGCGAAAAAAATGGACCTACTCAATTCGAGTCAGGTCCATCTTTTGATTTTCTAGTCAATCGCTTTGCAGCTAAAGAGTTAGGTGCGAATTCAAGGCTGGCTAAAACGCTTTTACCATCTTGGTTAGGCACTTCAATAACACCGCTTTCTCGTCTTCTTCGATATCTTGCGTCAGCTCATTAACCAAATTCAAGTGAAGCTGATTGTGGTGAACGTGTATCTTCTGCCCTTCATCCGTCAAGGCAACCACAATCGCACGACGATCTGTTGGGTGTTCATGGCGCTCAATCAATTCAGCTTTAACCAACTTTTCTATTTGAACAGTAAGTGTACCCGTGGTAATACCCAACTTTTCAGCGAGCTCTTTCATTCTTAACGCACCATGCATACCAAGTACTTCAATGGTGTGTACTTGAGCCAGGGAATAACCCGTCTCTTTGACAACAGACTGCTCCCACGAAGACATTTTATCGTAGAACTCAGTCAGTATTTGGTTAAGCTGTTCTATATTTCGCATGGTCGTTTGAATGCACTTCAAGAGTAAGATGATTAATCTTATCAAACTTGGCGAGCATTTGTTTATATTCAGAGACGGTTTTATCACTGTTTGATTCAAGAGTAATCGCTGCTGAATAGTGATGCCCACTCACCTTCCACATATGGAAATCGGTGACCGACGCATAAGGCGTTAAGGTTTTGGTCACTGAGTCACGATAATCTTGGTCGATATTCTCATCCAGCAGGATTGGGCTGGTTTGTTTCATAAGGTTCATCGTCCACTTAGCAATCACGAATGCGCCAACCATTCCCATTGCTGCATCTAACCAGTTCCAACCGTAAAACTTACCAAATAGCAGCGCAACAATCGCAAGCAGCGAAGTTAGAGTATCCGCCAACACATGCATGTAGGCTGCGCGTAGGTTGTGATCATGATGGTGTCCGTGATGCTCGCCATGTTTATGACCATGGTCGCTGTCGTGCTCATGGCTATGTGAATGACCGTGATTCTTACTATGATTGTGGCCATGCTCGTGTCCGTGATCATGATGGTGATCGCCAAGTAAAAACATACTCACCACATTCACAGTTAAACCAATACAAGCAACGATGATCGCTTCATTGAACTGAATCGCTTGTGGGTTAAACAAACGATGTACTGATTCCACCAGCATCAACAATGCCACAATCCCCAATGCAATCGCGCTGGTGTAGCCCCCTAACACGCTGACTTTGCCAGTACCGAAAGAGAAACGTTCGCTCTCGGCATGTTTCTTCGCATAACGGTATGCAAATAAGGTGATACCAAACGCTGCGGCGTGCGTCCCCATGTGCCAACCATCGGCAAGCAATGCCATCGAGCCGTAAATAGTACCTGTAACAATTTCGACAACCATGGTAACGACGGTCAATAACAGGACATAGAACGTGCGTTTCTCACCTTGACTGTTATGTGAAGAAAAGTTGTGTTGGTGACGTGTTGGAAAACTCAAAATGGCGTCCTTAGCTTGTGTTTGTGGTTAGATGATCGTTGCAAATAAAAGCCCTTTGATTGACAAGTAATTTGATAATCAAAGTAATAAATTGAAATTTAGTTTGATTATCAAACTTTGTCAACGATGAATTTTGAAACTCTGATTTGCGGGACGAATAGTTGATGGTGAGCGCTAGTTTGTTCCAAAGATTATTGATTCAGTAAAAACGAGGCTTTCCAGGGACAAAAAAGCCCACTCGAGGTGGGCTGATTGAGTCAAACTCAATGATTGTATTTATTTGTTTTGCAATGAAATAATCTCATCATTCACCCAACCTAACAGCTGCTTGGTTGCTTTCGACAAGACTTGGTTCTGCCGAACAATATAACCAAGACTGGTGCTCGAGAAGTTGGTCAATGGTGTCACTTTCGAATGCAGGTGCTGCTTGGTTGATACCGCAAACTCCGGGACAATAGCCACACCAAATCCCGCTTCTGCCCAGTCGATTTGAGCATCGACACTCCCTACTTCCATCACCCTATAATTAGGTAGATTAAGGCTTGGTAAACCTTCATCAATAAAGTCACGCGTTCTCGTATCATGACCTAGTAGAATCAAAGTGAGCTCTGCATCAGAGTCTCGGATATCAACCCCATCGCCAAGCGCACACCAAGAAAGCTCTTGCAGCTTAGTGAAATACAAAGACTCGTTGTGCTGCTCTTTGGCGATAACAAAACCAATATCCGCTTGAGCATTTTTAACTAAATTCGATGCCTGAGATGACGTGGTATTCAAGAGCGTAAGGTCAATACCGGGATACTGCGCTTTGAACTTCTGGAACGGACGAATTAGCAAAAATCGAGAAATGATGTCACTTACGGCAATGGTTAACGTCCCTATTTTAAGGTCGTTAATGGCATTGAGATCGGCCTGACAAGTCTGCAGTTCGAGTAGCGTTCTTTGGCTTGTTTCCAATAGCCGTTCACCCGCTTGAGTCAATTGAAAAGGGCTTCTCTCTATCAACTTTATGCGTGTTTGTTGTTCCAGTTGTTTTAGGTGCAAACTCACATTGGGTTGTGTCATGTGCAGTGCATTGGCCGCTTTCCCAAAATGCTTGTACTCCGCAAGCGTCACAAACGTCTTCAACAAATTAATATCGAGCATCATGTCCTCTCTCTCGTGTCACTAATATCATTCCCTAAAAGTAAAGAATGCCCCATCGTCATTCCCTACAGTGAGGAACGAACGTGATAGGGAATCTCGCTTGTGGGTTAAAACTTTAAGGATATATGGAATCCTTATCAAGATAATAAAGATAATTAATTTCTCTTATCCACTTTGTAGGCCTAACATGATTTCTCAATCAGTTAGGAGAAAAATTATGCCATCTATCGTTGTTGTGGGCGCAAACTGGGGTGATGAAGGCAAAGGCCGCATCGTCGATTTTTTAGCAGACCAAGCTTCTGCTAGCATTCGTTTTCAAGGCGGAAACAATGCAGGCCATACCGTAGTAAACGACTTCGGTACATTCAAACTGCACCAACTACCTAGTGGTATTTTTAATCCTGATTGTACGGCGGTTCTTGGCCCAGGCATGGTGATCAGCCCTGCTGCGCTAACTAAAGAGATTGCAGAAGTTCAAGAGGCTGGCATCAAAGTGAAAATGGCGATCTCAGATCGTGCGACACTGTGTCTCCCTTTACATGCTCTTGAAGATACGCTTGAAGAAGAGCGTTTGGGCGATGGCGCTTACGGCTCTACACGTCAAGGCATTGCACCAGCGTACGGCGATCGTGTAATGAAGAAAGGCATTCTTGTCGGTTGGCTGAATCAACCTGAAATTTTAGAGCAGCGTATTCAATTCCTACTTGATTGGAAGATGCCTCAGCTTAAAGCGCTCTACCCTCAATGTGACGTCTCCCAGACTGCTTCTGAAATGACAGAATGGCTACTTGAAGTAACTAAAGCGTGGCGCCCGTTCATCTGCAACGTAACTGAGCCGCTTAAAGCGCTGCAATCACAAGACGCAAACCTACTGTTTGAAGCTCAGTTAGGCGCAGGTCGCGACCTTGTCTACGGTGAATACCCTTGGACAACATCTTCGAATGTAACCGCAGCTTATGCTGGCATTGGTAGCGGTTTACCTGCACTTCGTCCTGAACGTGTTATCGCTGTTGCTAAATCATTCAGCTCGTCTGTTGGTACTGGCACGCTAGTAACTGCAATGGAAGAACAAGACAGCTTCCGCGAAAGCTCTAACGAATACGGCGCAACTACGGGTCGACCACGTGATATGGGTTACTTTGATGCAGTGGCAACTCGCAACGGTGTTGACCTGCAAGCTGCAACGGAAATCGCACTGACTAAGATTGATTGCCTGTCTGGTTTGTCTGAACTTAAGATTTGTACCGCTTACTCAGGTGAGCATACAGAGAACCCAATTTGGCCACAAACGGCTGAACTAAAACCTGTATATGAAGATATGGCAGGCTGGGATGAAGACATCACGGGTTGCCGCACGTTTGAGAGCCTTCCTCAAGCAGCACAAGATTACGTTACTCGTATAGAAGAGCTGATGGGTGTGCCAATCGTGATGGTATCGGTAGGTCCAGAGCGCGAGCAAATGATCATTCGAGGTTAGATCTCTATTCGAGTATTTCAGCTAAAGTGATTGTTTTAGCTGAAATACTCATTGATAAAATCAAATGTCATCAAATTTAAAGCGACTACACATTCTTCTTATAATTCTCAGCCTGCTCTAGCACGCCTTTGTAAACATCATCGTTGGCTACTGGTGGGAAGCCGTATTTGTGTAGCAGTAAGATTAAATCCACTTTCAACTTGGCTTTGATATCATCGCGCCCTGCCCAGTCTGGATATTGGGCGACATTGTCTACGGTAGTTTTCATCTCCTTCGCCAGTTCGAGCATCTTGTCATCGTCGTAAGTGAAATCGTATTTCTTGCGCATGTGATTCAAGATATCGAGGAACGCTTTCTCTTCTAGGTCGATACCTAGGTCTTCAAACGAGCCCATTTCTTTCACGATATCAAAGATAATGTCGGTCATTTCTTGAGAGAAGGTATCGAACTCCTCACCATTCAACACATCATTTTCACGACGTTCGTTATACTGATCCACCAGCGATTGGAAGCGCTTAGAGAAGTTCATCCCTTGTAGCTGGTTGACCTTTTTAAAATCGCTTATCGCCTTCTCTAGTAGCTTTTGAAGTAACTGAATCTTGGTGTTAGGCAGCTTAATCTTGTTGATACGAGCTAGGTAATCTTCGTCAAAAATATCGATAGCTTCGGCGTGCTCATCACCAATGGTAAAGATCTCTTCTACTCCATCGGCACGAAGTGCTTCTGCCACTAACTCACGAACACGCTTATTCATTTGTGCCGTGTCTGGTGCATCACCTTTGGTTAGCTTAAAGATGATAGAGCGTACTGCGATATAGAAGTGAATTTGGTCGCGCTCTTGCTGAGATAACAATTCACTACCACAGCAAACATCATAAGCCGCCTTCATACGGCCGACTAAAGCCATGAATCGAGTTTCGCCTTTCTTGGTTTGAAGGATGTATTCTGCCGACTGATTAAGGCACTCTAGCTGCTTACACGGCTCTCCTGTGTAATAACCGGACGTATCGAACTTGTGGAACATCTGCCTTAACAGATCGAGATGGTTCTTCACCTCAATGACAGAAAAACGAATATCTTCAAAGTTAGTCTCATCAGCCTTTGAATACATTGCTAAGGCTTGATTCATTCGCGACTTGATACCAATGTAATCGACAACCAGCCCTTTCGCCTTGCCTTCAAACTTACGGTTAACACGTGAGATGGTTTGAATCAGGTTGTGTTTCTGCAACGGCTTATCGATGTAGATAGTATCCAATTCAGGAACGTCAAAACCTGTTAACCACATGTCGACTACAATGGCTATTTTGAAATTCGACTTAGGACTCTTAAACTGCTGGTCGAGCGATTTTCGATATTCCTTGGTTCCTAACAGGCTGTACTGATCAGGATCATCGTCTTTGCCGCGCGTCATCACCATTTGCACCATCGCAAGTGGCTTTAACTCTTCTTTCTCTTTATCAGTCAGCTCGACGCCATCAATTGATAGCTTTTCCTCAAACCATTCTGGCCTTAAGATTTTGACTTGCTTATAAAAATCAAACGCGATTTCACGACTCGCACAGACAAACATCGCCTTGCCCTTTATCGTAGAACCTTCTTTAACTCGCCCTTCATAATGTTCAACAAAGTCTTTCGCCAAAGCTTCAATACGATCAGGGTCACCGAGGATCGCGTTCATATTGGCAGAAGCTTTCTTGCTCTCTTCTATCTGATGTTCATTAGTGCCAGCTTCTGCACACGCTTGGTAGTATTTCTCTACCTCTTCAAGCTTGCTGTTATCAAGAATGACTTTGGCTGCTCGGCCTTCATAAACAATACGAACCGTAATTTCATCATTAACCGATTCTGTCATGGTGTAGCTGTCTACTGCATCACCAAATACATCAAGGGTGGCATCTATCGGCGTTCCGGTGAAACCAACGTAAGTCGCGCTTGGTAGAGAATCGTGCAGATACTTAGCAAAGCCGTATGTCTCTTTCACATCGACGGCTATACCATCTTGATATTTGATCACCACTTTCTTATCGAGGTTGACCTGTGAACGGTGCGCTTCATCAGAAATACAGATGATGTTTGTACGCTCTGAAAGCAATTCGATGTCTTCGGTGAACTTGTGGATGGTAGTCAGGAACACACCACCACTCTTGATGCCTTGCAGCTTGTCTCTTAAATCTTGACGGCTTTTAACTGGCACAACCATCTCATCACCAATGTAATCAGAGGCATTACAGAACTGTTTAGAAAGCTGATCATCGAGATCGTTACGGTCGGTAATAAGTACAATGGTCGGGCTTTCAAAATCGATGCTTTTCATCAATAGGCGCGATAGAAATTGCATGGTGAAGCTCTTACCACACCCTGTTGCACCAAAGTAAGTGCCGCCTTTACCACTTCCGTATGGCTTACGTTCTTTGTCGATGTTGTAGTAAAGCTTACGCGCTGCGTAGTACTGCGGGTAACGGCAACAGATTTTTATCTCTTTCTTTGAAGTATCAGGGAAGAAGACAAAGTTCTTCACCACATCAAGTAATCTGGTTTGGTTAAATAACCCAGCAATCATGGTGTAGAGGGAGTTAATACCCTCTTTTTCGGTAGACTCATTACCCGTTACTTTGCGCCATGCGTAGAAGAACTCATACGGCGCAAACAGGTTACCCATTTTGTTGTTCACACCATCACTGATGATGCACATCGCGTTGTAGACGAACAGCTTGGGAATATCACGGCGATAACGCACACAGATTTGCTTCCATGCATCAAAAATGGTCGCGTCTTTCTCTCGCACGGCACTTTTAAATTCAAACACCACCAGCGGTAAGCCGTTCACATAAAGGATGCCATCAGGGATTCGAATTTGTTCATCGACCCCCTCAATCTCTAGCTGGCTAACGATTTTATAGATATTGGTATCAGTAGGGTCTAGGCGATATGTTTCTAAGTAACTAACATTACCCTCTGCAACTTCTCTATCAGTATTATCTGATTTAGATTTATTCTCTAGCAGCGGGACAAACATCAAGCGTAAGGCTTGTGCCAAATGTCTTGTATCGATTAACTCAATATAGAGGTCTTTCTTTGAGCGATCTTCACGCTTAAACAAGAAGCCATTCGTTAGCCATTGGCAGAAGGTTTTATTGCTATGGTACAAATCACTGGCAGGCAACGTTGAGATCATACGAACAATGGTGTCGATTTCGCTCTCGGTTATACCATCGCCTCGGTACTCCTTGGCAAGGTAGCGTCGTAAGTCATCTAAGATGAGTACTTGTTCTTTGTCTTCACGCGCTATTTGTTCACCCACTACGTGTGGGTAGCCTTGCTCACCCAATAGCTCAATAATGGCCTGTTCTAATTTGGCTTCTGTGAATTTTAAGCTCATCGCCTTTTCCTACTGCTGTTTGACGTTGTTTGTTGTTTTCTAAATTGAGTTATTTAAATTTGTTTTGTAGTAACTCGGTTTCGGGCTTTGTTCCATTTTCTCAACACCGCAGATCTTGTCACCTCCGCAGAATCAGATATATTTTGAATAATATTTCTGAATTAAAGCGAACATATTACGCTTACGCTTGTACGTGGTAGCGAGTTGCGCCACCTGACTATAAAATGTCGCCAATTGAGTAGGATGCGATTTCAGCATATTCTCTAAACGTCGAAGTAACTCTAAAGCTTGATCGTAAGCCGTATTATTGGTCTGTTCGATATAAGATGAGACTGCTCGCAGATAATAATCCAGCGTATTTTCAGGTTTATCATCCACAATTTGATCGGCAAGCGAAATAAGTCCTTGTATTGATATTTTATGTTCGGCAACCCATTCGCACGCTTTGTCTAATTGCTGGTTATCGATATAGAACAGAACCAAGGCATCCGTACGATCAGAAGCTTGATTATAGCGGTCTGGTTGTTGATAGGCATTGGCAAGTAGCAGTTCAGTGCGGGAGAAAAATTCAACATCATCAATTTGGTAATTGGCTTTAAACTTCGCTAACTGTTGATAATATTGAAAGCTTGGTGATTGTTCTAACAAACGGTTAGCTAATACCCATGCAGAATGGATTTCACCTAGTTCAACATAAAGACGGAATTGAGCTTGTTCGCACGCACGAAGTTCATAATCACTCGCCATTTTTTTCGCCTTAGCTAACCAAAACTCAGCTTCTAACGGCTCTTGCTCATCAATGAACATATCAACAACTTCAAGATAATCTCGACACGTTCGTGCTATTTTTTGTTTAATTTCCGCCACTTCACGCCAATCGGAGCTGTGTTTCATTAACGGAACTGCCCATGAGCGTAAGTTCCAGCTACTCTCATCTTGCGATGCTTGATCTATCGCTTGGCGGCATAAGGTTAGAAAGTGGGTGTTAGATTGCCAAATCGCTCCAAAACTCTCTTCAATCGAAGGAAATACGTCAAATTCGTAATGGGTCAAACGCTCAAACATCCACTGCGCTTTCTCTTGCTCACTCCAATTAAGCTTTGCCAGCGTCTTTGGCATGTGTTCGTTAATCATGCTTTCAATGCCATAACGATCGCCATTGGAGTCATCAATTTGCTCTAGCACCTTATTCAACCGTTCAACAAGGTAGTTGATTAATTTCCATTGATGATCGGCGTTAAGGCTTTGCATTGATTCAATGATCATGTTCAATTGAATTTCTGCTGAGTTGAAATAATCATGGCTTTCTCGCCAATCCCAGAGCTGTTCTCGCGGTAAGGCTTGGGTAACCAACTTTTTCAGCTCGCCATATACGGCTGGCTTTTCGCGTATTTCAATTTTTGTCAGCAGTGCATTCCATGTGTACTCATCTTCTTCTAGGTATTCGAGTAGCATCTCTACCATGGCCTCTTCACCAAGGCTTTGCAGGTGATTTTTTATGGTATTTCGTTCACTACTTTGGTTTAAAGCTTGTTCTTGGTCTTGTAGGCAAAGGGCAACCGCCACGCCGTGCTTGCACAACATTTGATATTGCGCCGCAGGGCAAGTACAAGTGCCAACCAGATCGCCAGTGAAATCGAGGCTCACTTGATAATTGAGGCTGCCTTTGACCTGTGCGGTCGCGGTGTTGCCAACAAGGTTAAGCTTGCGTACTGCACCACTGCGTGAAAGCAAGATGCCTTTTTGCAAAGTGCTTGTTTCACACAGTGTCGTCAATTCAGAAATGTCGATTTCACGAGTATTAGTTGCGTTCATTATATTATGGTTCCACCTACGCTTTGCTTTGTTCTATTTCGGATTCATCTAATTCCCACCTTCGTTATCTCAGAAGCGAGGGCCGAGGTATCTGAGATCTCGCTTTTCACCACCGCCAAAAACGAGATTCCTGATAAGTTCGTCCCTCACTTTCTGGAATGACGAAAGGTTACTCTGCGATTGCTTTCGTTGCTTCTACTTGCAGATTTTCTAAATCGATTTCGCCGGAAAGCAATTTAGGAAGCAAGGTGTCTCGTAGGTTTGACAGTGTATGACTTTGCTTGTGATTGTCAGATATCTTTTCCATCAAAGGAGACATCACTTCATTAAATTTAGCCAATAGTTCATCCGATGGGAGAACAACTGGAATCGTACGAAGAGTTTTGAGAGTCAGGTACTGCTGAGTCGTTCCTGCCATTCTAGCTTCGAGATAATGCTTCATTTTGAAGCTCTGAAGGTGCCAGTAGAACAACCAAACTAACTCAGGTTTTTGAGACGTTTTAAACAAACCCACATTTTTGATAGCAAATTCAACAGGATTATCGTAAACCACAACTACTTCACCGACAGTCCCGATCATCGTCAGTAGAATATCGAATGTATCGACCTTACTTCTCTGGTTAACTTTCTCGAAGTCCGCATCGCTGATCAGGTAAGCCGAAGATGTGTCGATTTTTCCTTTAGTAATATGCTTCGAAGTAACTAGGTAATGGCCTTCTTCAGCTTTCTTCGGCGAGTCGTGTGTACCATCCTTAACATCGAATAAATCTTGGGTCTTATGGATTTCCCAACCTTCAGGAATCAACCCCAACTCAGACTCAACGAGCTTCTCTGGGAAAAGTGACGCTGTAGCAGCATCAATCCCTATTGGTTGCTCACCATTCATTTTGGTTTTTACAGGGTCAAAATCGACAAACCAAGACTTGAAAATAGCTTGTGCCATTTGTTCTAAGGTTTGGTTGATTTGACGGTTAGTTTTGATCTTTTTATCAAAACTTCTCAATAACACTGCAACTTGCTCTTGATGCTTTAAAGGCGGAATCTTTATCGGTATCTCTTTTAGTGCTTTACCAGTTAAGTGCTTTATCGTTGTTCCTGTGAAATAGGCATCTAAAAGTTTGTTTTTACCCGCCAATAGAAACCAGTAATAAAGAAACTCACTATCAAGTCCATCTAGAGTTCGTACTCGATGTAGTGCCTTCTGTATTTTCATATTTGGAAGATCATCTTCCCATATGGCGCAACGTCCAGGCTCTCCACCTTCACATACAATTAAATCCCCGGCTTTGATTCCATAACGTACATGCTCATGGTCCTCAAATTTCATTTGAGCTAGTTCATCTAAGTCAAACGCCCCCCAGCGTACATTGCTATTACCAAGGTATGGATAAAATTCGCCTTTGTTTTTATTCTTATCAAGCATCTTGCCAAGACATGAATCAATATAATCGCCTAGCTTGGCATCAATCCACTCACTCTCCATAACCCAATGCCTCCAAGTTACGACGAATCGCTTTATCCAGCTCTTGAGATTGATTCATTTGGCTGTATAGGGTTTGGAAAGCTCGCTCATCTTGGTTTCAAACGGAATGCCATCATCTTCCACTTCAGCTGCGCCAACATAGCGCCCCGGAGTCAGTACAAAGTCATTAGCCTTAATATCAGCAATGGTCGCTGATTTGCTAAAGCCAGCTTGGTCTTCATATTTATCTACTTTGCCATCACCACGTTCAATACGCGCTTTAAGTTCTGCGTCATCGCAGCGCCAAGCATGGTAAGTATCAGCAATCAGTGCGATGTCGTCTTTAGTCAGCTCTTTGTTGGTGCGGCTAATCATGGTGCCCATTTCACGGGCATCAATAAACAAAGTCTCTTTTTGGCGGTTACGGAAGCCTTTGGTGGTGTTCTCGGTTTTGTCTTTAGTGATAAACCAAATACACACAGGGATCTGCGTAGTGAAAAACAATTGCCCCGGCAGAGCAATCATACATTCAACGCGATCGTTCTCGATTAGCTGCTGACGGATCTCACCTTCACCAGATGTATTTGAACTCATAGAGCCGTTCGCCAATACAAAGCCTGCCGTGCCTGTTTCACTTAACTTAGACAGCATGTGTAAAATCCAACCGTAGTTGGCGTTGCCTGTTGGCGGTGTACGATAGCCAGCAAAGCGCGCATCATCGGTAAGCTCGGCTTCATTACGCCAACCTTTAAGGTTAAACGGTGGGTTCGCCATGATGTAATCGGCTTTTAAGTCTTTATGCTGGTCAGCAAAAAAGGTATCGGCGGCACGCTCACCCAAATTGCCCGATAAACCACGAATGGCTAAGTTCATCTTCGCTAGTTTATAAGTGGTCGAGGTCAGCTCTTGGCCATAGATAGCGATGTCTTTGGTGCGTCCTTCATGCTCTTTAATGAACTTTAAAGACTGAACAAACATACCACCGGAGCCACAAGCCGGATCGTAGATCTTACCTTGGTAGGGTTCTAGCATTTCAGCCAATAGCGTTACCACTGACTTAGGCGTATAGAACTCGCCACCACCCTTGCCTTCGGTTGCTGCAAACTTACCTAGGAAGTATTCGTAAACACGACCGACTAAGTCTTCTTCGCTCATGTCGCATTCGTTCGCCAGCGTATCAATATTTTCAATGCTGTCGATAAGTGACGCCAGCTTTTTCACTTCCAAACCTTGGCGCGAGAAGTAGTTGTCTGGCAAAGCGTCTTTTAAGCTTGGGTTGTTTTTTTCGATAGTCGATAAAGCGGTATCAATGATGATAGCGATATCATCTTGCTTAGCACGCGCTTTAACAAATGACCAACGCGCATCTTCTGGTAAAAAGAAGATGTTGTCTTGTTGGTAGAACTCTTTCATCTCAACAAAAGCTTCTTGCCCGTCGTCTATCATCTTCTGACGGCGTGCTTCAAACTTGTCGCTGATGAACTTTAAGAACACAAGGCTTAATACCACGTGTTTGTATTCAGATGACTCAACACTGCCACGCAGCTGATTAGCTGTATCCCAAAGGGTCTCTTCAAAGCCTTTGGTCGCTTTTTTAGCTTTTGACGTAGGCTTAGCTTTTGAGGCGGGTTTCTTGTTAGCGGGTGCTTTTGCCATGTTCTTAATTACTCGAATAATGTAGGACTCTGCTTTCAAGCGCAGACTATTGAGGGCGATTATATATGAAATTGAATGAGTTGAATTGATAAAGCTCCGATTTTAGGCGCTTTTTACGTACCTTAAGATAAGGAAATATCCCAATGATCGAGCATTTTAAAAAAGCCACAAAATTCGTTTAATCTTTATAAATAATTCAGTGGCTAGATTAGTATTACCTAACTGCCTTGTAGGCACTCTGCATGAGCTTTACAACATTTGATTTATTACCCCAAGGTAAACATACCTATCTCCGCACTTACAGGGGAGCTCGACATTTACGTGACTAAATTTGATGTAACCTTACGGCTATTTGATTTGCCATGATTGACTCTTGGGTTATCCCTTTTTCCAGTTCAGACATTATGGACTCTAACTTAGGGGGGATAATTTTTGAGACTCGATTCCAGTCTTGGTATTGGTCCGCAAATAGCTCTGAGCGGCCATGTTCTTTGAGAGTATCTGTTGATAAATTAGGTAGCAGCATATAAGTCGCTCCCGATGATAAAGCTAAAGAGATACCTTTAGGATCGGTATCAAACCAAGCTATAAGCTCTACGCCTGGAAAAGCCAACGCAATTTCTTTTGATATTACTCCCGTGTCCTTATCTCCTCGGTAAACAATAAGAGGATTAGATCCTATGTCGGTTTGTACTAATCTAAACTTAGAAAATGCTTCATAGTTTTCAACAATCACAACTTGGCTGTGCTCAATGCTCGTCAAATGACTTAGAGCTACCTCAATGTTCATGCCCTCTTGTAAGTCATATGATTTACCATTTATGTTCGTGGACAAAATCCCATAAACTTTAATGACCTTGTCTTTGACAGGGCTTGAGCTTAACTTCTCGTTAGGAAAGAACTGAGCCATATCCGTTCGAGAATTAGGGATGGGATCAGTTAAAAGATCAAAACCAGATTGATCTTTAATCACCTTCCTAATTTGACGTATATCTCTAGGCGTCAGCTGCAAATGTTCTCCTCTGGCGCTCCCAACACTAAAGTCGCGATGAAAAGTATCAAACACGCCACTCAGCGCTACACTGGCACCTTCATTAACCTTCGCAGGAGAGAAGAGTTGCTTTAACCGATATAAATCACTACCCGTTATATCATCAATAATTCTACTCACAGTTTCCTCGCTATAGACACATCTTCTAAGTGAAGGTTGCCGTAACCTATATTGCTACCTTTTGCTAAATAGGTATAAGACCCGATAGGCTCAACGGTAAAGCCTTTGCTATCTTCGGGAAGCATTGAACTATGGAAATTAAGCACGCTAAATAGCCACACGTCTTGAGCGCAAGTGAGCTGGTCAAGATCTTCCGGTAAGTCACTATTGATTTGCTCGTAATACTCCAAAGCGGAAATGCTGGTTTTTCCCTTACCAATAAAGGCTTCAGCAAAAAAGGTATCGCAATGAGAATCAATGTCCGCTTCAATCAGCTCTTGTATTTCAACATCAAGAGTCAATTCTCGTCGCTCAGCTTCTTCAACAACCGGAAGCTCTTCTTGTTCTGCAGGCTGTGCCGTAATTTTTTCAACAATATCAGCCAATTCCGGCTCTTGGTCCATATCATCAGGATTTGGGTGATGCGCAAATTGTAACGGCTCTGAAAGCCAAAACATCGGTATACCATCGTGCTTTGCTACCTCATCAGGCAAAATCAAATCGTCACTTGGTGTCCAGTGTGGCTCTTGATCAATAAACCGATCAAAGGCATTGATCAGGTCCTTATCGCGTTCGCGGTTACGATACTTCAGCATCAAAGCTCGGAGTTGAATTAGGATAGATCCGAGCTCTTGTTGGCAACTACGAATCGCACTGTGCATTTCAGCACAAAACAAGGTGTTGAGCTCTGAGTTATCTCCAGCCATTTCACTCAACAACTTAAAAGAGAAAGCTTTCATGCCAGTAACAAGCTTTTCAGCTTGCTCTATAGCAACTTGGTTCTCTTTTTGTTTTTGAGCGAGCGTATGGCCATAGCCAAAATCATAACTGATACGGTTTCTTAGACGACGACAAGACTCTTGCAAGTCCATTGTGATTTCATAAACCACACCTTCAAGGCTATTAAACCTATCCGCCTCTTGTTCTCTTTTGCCATTTAATTTAGCTTCCAGGTATTCTTGCGCTAAGCTCTGAATTTCTGGAATGCGCTCAGCATGTTGAGTCCCAAGAAATGAACTCGCTTCCGTTTCAAGGAAGTAGTTCATCAATGCTTCCATCTTAGGGTGCACGCGGTAGCCGCGGCTTGTCACGATAACAACACGGGCTTCTTTTAATTTACGTAGGTCATTGGCGTTTTCATGAGTCTCACGTATCGTGCCATTTTCAAAAACATGCGTTAATGTGTCCTTTGCTTGGCTGATTAAGCGAAGCATGTGGTTAACACCACCATGTTTCCCATTGTTTTGAGGGCTCATCAAAAGTCGAACTCCCCTTGGTTCTCGTTTGCTTTGTTAACTGTCTCAACGATCTTTTCATGCGTATCGATGAAATCGAGCACCTCGTAGACAAAGTCTAATTTTCCCGTCATCACATAGAGTTGGCGCTCTTTGTTTACTAAATGAGCCACCCCTTCTTTAACCAGAAATTCGACAACTACATTGAGTTTATCCGCTGCACTGTCACGCACTTTTTTCCGACTCACTTTTGGAAGTCGATAAATACTATCGAGTTTCTCCATCAAGCTAGGAGACGATTGGATTTGCGCACTCAGCACAGGCACATTTAACTCATCACCACCAACCATCACAGCTTCAACTTGAGCAGCCTCACTGACTGTCGCTACGAACTTAACCACAGGTCGAATGATACCGTGTACATTACTCATCAACGCGGTCACCTGACGACGATTGTGGTCGTCGATACTTTTATAGGTAACATAATAGGCGCTGGTTCTGCTCGTACATTGGAGCTCGCGCCCCATAAGAGTCAACGCTTGATTGATTTCTCGGCGTGTACGATCCTCTTTAAGCGTCTTGTAAGCTTCACGATCCGTTGCTGGGCAGATAAAGCTACCACTAAGTAGAGATTCTAAGACTTGTGATACTGGCTTCATGCTTCTACTCCTGTGCTAGTTTCAGCGGCTTTAGCTAACGCAAGTTTGCTTACTTTAGGTTTGTTGAAAATGTTCTTGTAAGGCGTTAAGTGATACAGATACTTAAATAAGTTGGCCGTACGATTATTGCCATCGGGTTGAGCCGCGATAACATTGAAGTTGTGTGCCCCCATCATTTTGAGCAGTTTGGCTTGGTTTTCTGCCGTCAGCTTACCAATCTCATCGGTTGGGTAAGTTATTGATAGTCGACTTGCTCCACGTTGTTGTGTCAGAAGTGCTAAATACAACATGGATTGAATGAGCAAGTTCGTACCATTACTGGCCAAATCACGCATATCTTTATCTGTTTTGGCCGTTTTACGCTGGTTGTTCTCGATGACTTCAAATTTGATGTCAAACAGCTCAGTAGGCTTTTTAACTTTCTCGGCACTAATATGGTATGTCAGTGTGCTTAAAGCGTTGAAAAACTCTTTGGTTGGTAGCTCAGCAGATCCCGTTTTATCCCACTCTTCGTAAATCTCAGAGAAGTTAATAATATCTTGCCAACCTTGTAGTTTGGAAAGTGAACTTTCAACGTTAATGTCAATAGAACCAACCACCGAGAACGTGTTATTGAGCTTTACTTGTTCAGAGATATTACGACCAAGTTTCTTAATGTCACGGTCGAAGCCGAGTAGCCGATGCTTGAAGTCAACGAGCATACGCCCCATGTTGACCGCGCTTTCAATTGTTATGCTGGTCACCTGAGGAATAATGTCATTCATGATGATTTCTAGAATATCTATTCGCTTAGAGTCACTAGCAACAATATCCTCTGTAATGGCGTTTCGGCTGCTTTCATTCCAGAAACGATACAGCTCCCCGTCACCAAGGTTGAGAGTGATAGTTTCCATCTGTTGTATATCTTTTTTACGTAGCTTAGTAAGCCTCTCTAACTCCGGGAGTTTGCTCTCTACATAGCTCAAGAGTGAATTTAAATCGCCGTTATAATCGAGCGCTTCTTGGCTGCCTTCTTCGCCCTCAAACATCACATAGTTAGTTAGGCGAGAGATTGCACTGTCAGCTCGCTGTTTGTGGTTTCTCAAGATAGAGAGCTTCTCATCAAACTCTTTTTTGGTTCGATGAGCTTTGGCTCTCAACTCTTTCAGTTTAGTTTCAAAAGATTCAAACTCTTGATGCACCGTTTCAAGTTCTTTGACCTTAGTATTTCGATCGTCACGTCTCTTAGGATCATCCACTTCATAAACAGCAAGCCATATCTCGTATTCTTTGATTTTATGAGACTTCACTTTTAAGTTTTTGATCTCATTATCAAGCAATTCAATTTCTTCTTTGTAGCGTTGATAGATTTCACCGCTAATACCTTGATCACTCAACCGCTGTTCATACTCCGTTTTGATGCGCTGTTTGTTCTCGCCCAACGTCAGAGTACTTTTTTCCAGTAGTTCATCTATAGCTCCGATCGTGAGATCAAGTGATGATTCAACATTGCTAATTTGAGTAAGCCTGTCGTTGTTTAGCTCTAATTTTGCTTCTTCAAAACGTTCAAGCGTTACTGAGATTTCCCTATCAATCAGGGCTATAGCTTTCTCAATCGATTTGATGTTTATATTAATTTTTTCGACTAAGCCCTCTTTTGCACGGGCAATCTCTATTTTCTTGTTTTTAAGGTTAACCTTAGTTTGTGATAGGTCACCCTCAGCGTTTCGCAGTTCATTGCGTAATCGTGATAACTCAAGCGTTGACTGCTTAACAGCAAAATCATTTTTCAAAATTTGCTTATTGAAATCAGCCTCTGCGTCTTCAAGCTCAACGATACGGTCCATCAAGTGAGCCTGCTCTTCCACATCAGCTTTGTTGGTGACACTACAATCTGCTAGGTTGCTCGTATCGATATATAAATCGTACATTGAACCTGAATCTTCAGTCATTGATGGTGTGAGTGTCGTGTCCATCAAAAGCTCATCGGTGAGAACACGACCAAGTGGAGAGCTTTGCCACCCCTGTCGATTAGCCTCCAGGAACGAGAACAAGGTTCCTGAATCTGGGTCTAATCGGTTACTGACTACTTTTAGCCTGGTTTCGGCATCGCGCATATTTCGACGAGTGGCCTCTAATCTTTCGAGTAGCTTTTCACGTTTAGTTTGTAAGTTGACTCCTTCCTTCTCACTCAAAGTTGTCGTGTGTTTTAACGTGTCTACTTGTTCTTGTAATCTGTCCTTCTCAGACTCCAACTGCTCTCTCTGCTCAATGAGAAACTCATCAATATCTGGGTTCTTTAGTCGCTGCTTTTGAGTAGCGAGTGGCTTTGTTTCCTAAATCAG
>NZ_JBFRST010000098.1:0-1627 GCF_041473705.1 Vibrio sp. 10N.222.55.B11 | reverse complement strand
CGTAATGATAGGCAACCATCTTTCAACAGCGCTCTATTCACTCAATTACTCCAACCTGAGAATTTACAGCGTGCATGGCGTCAAGTTAAAGCCAACAAAGGTGCGGCAGGTATAGATGGCATGACCATTGATTCCTTCCCACCTTGGCTGCAACAAGGGGGCTGGCAGCAATGTAAATCTCAACTAGAGTCTGGATCCAAACAGCCGTTGGTTGTGGTATCACAAGCAAAGGGCCGTGGCGAAGTTCGAAAACCCCCGGGATACAGCAAGCGCTGAGTAATGATTACCTTAAGAAAGTAGGATTGTTTTCACTAAGAGATGGATGGATTGCTGTTCAATACCCAAATCAGGAAATGTAGATTAGGCGTTCTGAATGAACCGCCCTGTGCGGATCCGCATGCAGGGTGGTGTGGGGGCTGGAGGGTAAAGACCTCCAGCTACCCGATTATGTCTTTGTTTTTTAAGCTAAATCCCTTAACTGCTTTTCCGAAGAAGAATAAACCTGCTCATATGATGCGTTGAGTGTAATTTGGTTAAACTCTTCAACAGATAATCGGTCAAAACTCATTTCTTTTACAGAACCAAAAATTTCGTTTTTAACCAAAAACACAGCCAAATTAGGTGAAATTGGATAATAAAGACCAAACTCTTCTGTTTCTTCGCTTGTGTCTAAGAAGTTTACTACTGGTTGATCACAAGTAATAAATGGGATATCACTATTATTTTTTGCAACAACTAACTTATAGTCCGATCTATTAGCATATAGGTTGGCAGCTAACTTTGATGATAATACAATCCGAATTAAGTTAGCACACTTTATTATTTGTTCACTATTTTTCCCAATTGCCCCTGAAACTAAGGCATCATGCTGCTTTTTAGTACGCAAGTATTGCATGCATATATAGTTAAAAAAATGTGCCGCGCTTTTTTCATTTTCAAAAAAGCTTGTATCTCCAACCAGTAACCGAGTTAGGCAAGGAGCACCTTGTGACTCAATGTCAGATTGAATTTCCTCTTCAAGGTTATTAGCATAGTGCTTTTTTAGATTTTCTATTCCAACATGATTTCCATCTGATGGAAGTTTCTCTACATGCTCAACCTGAAGAAAAAGAGAAAATAATCGATCGAAAATAGCATTAGTCGATTCATCTACATTACTTAAAAACAAATCTCGCACATAATTTACATCTTGCTCAGTTAAACTATTTACCTTGTAAAAGTAGTTTTTTTGACCAACGTTCATTAAGTCTTTAGTAGAAAATACATGTTTCTTATCTCTCATGCATGCAAGCTTACCCCCTACCAACCAAGACTTGAGGTAACGTCTCCATACGTAGTGTTGCTTCTTTTTCTTTTGATTGAACATCTCAACATTTTCTCCAAAAACATAACGAATGATATGGACTCCCTCTACCTGGCACTCTGCGTGCCATACTTACTTAGTACACGCTGAAGAACTGGAGGTTACTATGTTCACCATTAAAACTATTGGCGTTGACCTTGCCAAGAATGTGTTCAGTATTCACAGCGTTGATGCATATGGCAAGTGCGTCCTACGCAAAACTGTCAAAAGAAACAAACTCTTAGACACATTCGCGAAGTTACCGCCCTGCCTCATCGGTATGGA
>NZ_JBFRST010000097.1:0-1095 GCF_041473705.1 Vibrio sp. 10N.222.55.B11 | reverse complement strand
ATAAGTCAGTATGATGAACAGAAGTGAATCCACGTCAGATGCGTAATTTCACAAGCAGCGGAAGTGGTTTAGACGCTGTAGCTAAATAAGCAACGAGAGTAGGAAAGAAGTTTGTGTGTATTCTTTCGTGATCGAAATGCTCTCCGCATTATAGTGGGCATCTACCCTGACATTACGAGACATACGGAACATGGTAAGCCTGTATCACTCCCTCTGGGAAAGCCTATGTGGCCGATAGTGATGCAGGTAAAGGAGGTTGGAGAAAGCGAAAGCTGGATTGTAATGATGCAGATACAGGCACATGCCTGATCACGAAAGTGAGCCTACTTCCAACTGGTCTCCCGTTGCGAGAGAGTTTGAAGAACTTTATTAAGGAAGAAAAGCAAATGATGATTTCGAACGAGATTAGTGCATCTTCTGACAGTGCACAATGGCAATCCATTAACTGGAAGGCTGTGGAGGCGCATGTCTTAAAGCTCCAAATGCGTATCGCAAAGGCAACTAGAGAAGGTAATCACGGTAAAGCAAAAGCCTTACAGTGGATACTAACCCATTCTCGTTCAGCAAAACTTCTTGCTGTTAAGCGAGTATCTCAAAACAAAGGTAGTAAAACGCCTGGAATAGATGGCGTGCTCTGGAATACAGATGCACGTCGCATGATTGCAGTGAATCAATTGAGTCGAAAAGCTTATCAAGCTAAACCACTCAAGCGTATCTACATCCCTAAAAAGAACGGTAAGCTTCGACCACTTGGTATTCCTTGTATGGCAGATAGAGCGCAACAAGCGCTCCACCTCCTTGCTTTGGAGCCTATCTCGGAAACAATTTCAGACCCAAATAGTTACGGCTTCAGACCAAACCGAAGCACTACTGATGCAATAGCGCAGTCTTTCTTATGCTTGGCTCAAAAGAAGGCAGCTAAATGGGTTCTTGAAGGAGATATTAAATCCTGTTTTGATAAAATCGGGCACCAATGGCTTCTTGATAACATCGCTGTAGACAAGCGTATGTTGGAACAATGGTTGAAGTCTGGTTTTGTAGATAAAGGGTTGTTTTATCGTACGGAAGAAGGCACGCCACAAGGTGGCATAATTT
>NZ_JBFRST010000096.1:0-5787 GCF_041473705.1 Vibrio sp. 10N.222.55.B11 | reverse complement strand
CTGTTTCCATGAGTAGCAAGTAATAAAGTATCCTCTTAAAATGGCAGCGATCGCATCGGTACGCTGCTATTCGTTCTAATGAATCATTAGAGTAGTAGCTCTAGCTCATTTCTGCCCGTGCGACCTGAAGTCGTATGAAGCGTTGTTCACCACGACAAGAGTGAACCATCTGTATCACCAGATGACCCTAAGATCCTGAATAAAGTAGCGGATCTGACAATGTAACGAAACTTGGCCGTTAGGCTGAGTGGGAACAAAATCGTGAGAGGATGTTCCTCCTGAAAACCACAATTCGGGTAAGTGCTAGGGAGTCAATATGATGAACGTATGTGAATCCATTAAAGGTGCGTCATATGATGAAGCAGCGGAAGTGGTTAATACGCTGTGGCCAAAACGGCAACGAGAGTCGGAAAGGAGTTGGGCATTGGCCTTTCGTGATCAAAGTACTCTCCGCACTAGAGTGGGCATCTAAGTTGACATTTTACGTAACATACGGAACAGGGTAAGCCTGTATCGCTCCCTATGGGAAAGCCCTTGTGGCCGATAGTGATGCGGGTAAAGGAGGTCGGAGAAAGCGAAGGCTGCATTGTAACGATGCAGATACAGACTCGTGTCTGGTCACGAAAGTGAGCCCACTTCCGACTGGTCTTTCGTTGCGAGAGAGTTTGAAGAACTTTATTTAAGGAGAAACGCAAATGATGATTTCTAAAGAGATTAGTGCCTCTCCTGACAGTGCTCAATGGCAGTCTATCGACTGGAAACCTATTGAGTCGCATGTATTAAAGCTTCAGATGCGTATCGCAAAGGCAACTAGAGAAGGTAAACACGGTAAAGCGAAAGCCTTGCAGTGGATACTAACCCATTCTCGCTCAGCCAAGCTTCTTGCAGTAAGGCGAGTATCTCAAAATAAAGGTAGTAAAACGTCTGGAATAGATGGTGTCATCTGGAACACAGATGCACGCCGCATAAAAGCAGTTAATCAATTGAGTCGAAAGGCGTACAAAGCCCAACCGCTCAAGCGTATCTACATCCCTAAAAAGAACGGCAAGCTCAGACCATTAGGCATTCCATGCATGATTGACAGAGCGCAACAAGCCCTCCATCTTCTTGCATTAGAGCCTATATCGGAAATGCTTGCTGACCCTAATAGTTATGGATTTAGGCCAAATCGCAGTACTGCCGATGCAGTTGGGCAGTGTTTCAAATGTTTGGCATTAAAGAAATCAGCTAAATGGGTACTTGAAGGGGATATTAAAGCTTGTTTCGACAAGATCGGCCATCAATGGCTTCTTGATAACATCGTTATTGATAAGAGAATGTTGGAACAATGGCTAAAATCTGGCTTTATGGACAAAGGTCTGTTTTATCGCACCGATGAGGGAACACCGCAAGGTGGGATAATATCACCAACCTTGATGCTAATGACTCTTGCTGGACTTGAGCAGCATATTAAGTCTACGGCCCTCAAAAAGGGTAGTAGAGCCAATTTCATTGGATACGCCGACGATTTCGTCGTCACCTGCGCTTTAAAGGAAGTGTTGGAGAACGATATCAAACCGTTGATCGCTGAATTTTTAGCGGAAAGAGGCTTAACATTATCCGAAGAGAAAACGCACATTACACACATCGATAACGGCTTTAACTTTCTAGGGTTCAATCACAGAAAGTACAAAGGGAAATTGCTCATTAAACCGAGTAAATCTAACACATTGCTGTTCTTGAGCAATCTGCGCGAACTCATCAAAAAGCATGCAACAACCTCTGTAAACGATCTTATCAAACTGATAAATCCGAAATTAAGGGGTTGGGCTAATTATTATCGCCATTGCGTGGCTAAACAGGTATTCGGATATGTAGGTCATAAGCTATTTCTTGCATTATGGTACTGGGCAGTGAGGCGTCATCCGACAAAATCCAAAACTTGGGTGGCCCTTAAATACTTCGTCAACCGAAAAGGCCAATGGCATTTTCATGGTTGGCAGAAGATCATGGATATGGATTGCCAGTTCAATCTCTTCCAAATAGCCAAAGTACCGATCGAGAGACATGTAAAAAATCCGAAGTGCAGCGACACCATATGACCCTCAACACCAAGAATACTTGGCTAAGAGAAAGTCAAAAAGGCAAGCTCGCAACTCTTGGAAGGAGCCTACTCTCGCTGCTTTATAAGTTGCTGGGTATCAAACGATGCCTTCGTGAAGGCTTGAGCCTAGTGCAGTGAAAGTTGCACGCTGGGTTCTTAGGGGGACGGCACTTGGTAACAAGTGTCGTCTACCCGACCTAAATTGGTTTCGCCAAAAAGTCTGCATTCACAGTCGAGTGGTTTTTGGCCTAATAGAACTAATCTGACACCCAAACTCAAAAAGAACGTAAACTGGGTATCAGAGTGCAGTTCTTAGTTCAAAGCAACTCGATGACTTTTGCTCTACAAACCGATCTTAAAGCGTCACAAACTTACAAGGCGTTATGGAAGCATACCGCCTTGATCAAGTGTCTAAAATCTTCGCTAAGAGCGTTTGAGGTGGTCTGAGGGCTGTTTCTGATAGCAAACTCGCACATTTACCAAATAGTAATAATAAACACCGATTTTTGTGAGGTTGTGTTGCAACAATTTTAAAGCCGTCCTCCGCAATCTAAAACTTGCGTCAATAAGAATTAGCAATTTCGCAGTAAAACCTCGCCCGATGAGGATGATCACAGGGATATTAAGTGTTCTTTACTATAAGGATAAGGAGCGCCATTTTATAAACTAAATAGCGGCCTTGCCCCTGGTTGAATGCTGTTTTTATATACAGTATATTTGGCTGGTTTTTATTCCCGATTTATACGTTTAACGGAGCAAAATATGAGTAACACAGGTGAAGATCTAATTTTAGCTATAGAGAATAATTCAAAACTGATGCAATTGAGTAATTGCCCATCTGTACCAGTTGAATTTAGTCGTGCTGTTTACGGTTCTGTTCAGAACGATTCTGGCAATGGTTCTGTTATTGAAAATAAAGGAAATATGCAGAGTCAAATAAATACGGCTCTTGCTTTTTCCGGAGCAAACTCAGAAACAGAAGTGTGGCATTTTTTAATGGGGTCAGCTGTTCACCATTTTGTAGTTGTTCCATGGTATAAACAATCAGCGCCTCAAGGTGTTGTATACACTATTTTTATGGCTTATGAAGATAAGTACAAAGTAGATAATTATGTAAATAAGAAAAGTCCAGCTCCTACAGGGACTAAAGGTTATAAAAAGGTTTGGACAACTAGCGATTTGAGTAATATGTTTTCTGAGTTACTAACAAGTAGCGATGCTTGGGAAAGTTACTTTGGAAATGTTGGAAAAAATCAAGCAACTAAAATTACTTATTGGAAGTACAAAACAACAACTTTATCTTCTGCTATCACTAATGTTAATAATTATTAACGTACCCCAAATTAGCGTTGAGGTATGATGGTTTTTTGATCAATTAGCGTTCATGCTAAACCCTGTTATTTATGGCAAGGTAAGCATAGCGTGAGCTTGAAAAGCTCATTATTTCGGTATCCGTGGAAGCCTCCTCCTTTCCATTACGTTGGCTCTTAATACGTTATGGCGCGTAGAGAGGGGGAGGTAGTTTCACAGTAGTATTTAACGTTGCTGAATACACATTTACCATAACGACACTTAGTGCGAACCCAGATTTAGATGCAAAAAAAACCTCCCAATCGGGAGGCTTTTTCTTAGAGAGTGTCATGAAAGCTAATCTTTACTGCATTATGAGTATAGATCAGGTTTTAGATGTGTGTGATTTTGCCTTAATTTAATTTAACGGCACTTAGTGCGCACCTAACCCAATACTTTTGCTAGCGCGATGCTACTCACCGCACTAGCACTTCACAAGTAAATTTGCCATACCTGTAGTTATTGATGGTTTTCTAATTTAGAAAAGGCACTGGCAAGGTTTCCCTATCTGGCAGGGTAGTTGTCACTGTTAAAATTTAACCAGTTTGGGCGATAAAGAGTAATTGTGTCTCGTATCTCAGTAGAAAGAAAAGAAGCTATCTTGAAGAAGCTATTACCTCCCTATTCGATGTCAGTGAAAGAAGTGTCGGAAGAGGAAGGAATTAGCACTGCGACCCTGTATCATTGGCGCCAGCAACTCAGAGGTTCAGGAGCCGCCGTGCCAAATAGCAACACTTCATCAGAGCAGTGGTCTGCTCAAACTAAACTCGCCATTGTTGCCGAGACTTACTCGATGACCGAAAGTGAACTCAGCCAATATTGTCGTGAAAAAGGTCTTTTCCCTGAACAAATCCAAAGTTGGCGCAGCGAATGTATGCAAGGGTTTAAGTCGAGTAAAGAGCAGGAAGCTGAAGCAAAGAAGCAGGCTAAAGCTGACAAACTTGAAATCAAAGATTTGAAGAAAGATTTACGACTCAAAGAAAAAGCACTCGCTGAAACGGCCGCCCTCTTGGTACTAAGAAAAAAGCTGAGAGCCTTTTACGGGGAAGAGCCAGAGGACGACTAACCTCAACCGATGAAAGGCAGACCATAGTGACTCTAATCCTTGAAGCGAAGCAATGCGGATGCCGTTTACAGCTAGCTTGCCATGAAGTTCAAATTGACTTGAGAACCTATCGTCGCTGGTATCAGCAAGGAGAAGTTCAAGCTGACAAAAGGCCAATATGCATCAGACCTGAGCCTGCTAACAAGCTGTCTCAGGAAGAGCGTGATGCGATTGTCGAGGTGTGTAACCGCTCTGAGTTCGCAAGCTTGCCTCCAACTCAAATCGTCCCGACACTGCTTGATAGAGGTGAGTATATCGCCTCTGAGTCGAGCTACTATCGAGTACTGAGTACGCAGGGGCAACTTCACAAGCGAGGTCGTCAGCGGAGCAGACAGAAGCAAGCGAAGCCAACCAGTTACACAGCGACGGACTCAAACCAAGTCTATACGTGGGATATCACTTACTTACCTTCAAAGGTTCGAGGCCAACACTATTACCTGTATGTCATTGAGGACATCTACAGTCGAAAAATTGTTGGTTATGAAGTGTATGAGCATGAATGCGGTGAGCTAGCGTCACAACTTCTGCAACGAACGTTGATGCGAGAGCAGTGCTTCAATCAAGCACTGGTTCTTCACTCAGATAATGGTGCGCCGATGAAGTCGTTGACGTTCAAAGCAAAAATGGAAGAGTTAGGTATTACTTCATCGTATAGTCGCCCAAGAGTCAGTGATGATAACCCGTCTGTTGAGTCATTGTTCCGCACGGTAAAGTACATGCCAAGCTGGCCAACAAAGGGCTTTGAAACAATCGACAGTAGTCGAAGTTGGGTTGAAGCCTTCGTACGCTGGTACAACACGGAGCACAAGCACAGTAAGCTGAATTATGTCACGCCTTCAGAGCGTCACAATGGAAAAGATAAAGAGATCTTGAAGCGCCGAGCGGAGGTACTACTCGCTGCAAAAGAGCTAAACCCTGAACGCTGGCCTGGTGATATCAGAAACTGTGAACCTGTTGGTGACGTTCACCTAAATCCAGAAAGAGAAGCTGCTTAATAAGTAAGCAAATGATGACAACTACCTTGAAAAACACCGTTATTAATCAATAAAGAACCACACGTAGGAATAGTTAGATTCATATTATTTCTCCCCAAAAAGACCATAAATGTGACTTTCATCACTGAAATTTTATAAAGCCTAGTCGTAAATTGTTAAATTTTTGATCTTTTTGTGAATAACGTCACATAGTGCTGAAATTAAGAACTTTTCAAATCTTTTAACATTCAAATTATTCTGTTTGACTATAGAAT
>NZ_JBFRST010000095.1:0-73397 GCF_041473705.1 Vibrio sp. 10N.222.55.B11 | reverse complement strand
TATCTCGTATCTCGTATCTCAAATATCTTTTCTTCCACGCACAAAAAAGAGCACCGAAGTGCCCTTATTAGATTTTAAGCTAGCTATTAATAACTAACGATTATTGCCATATAGCTGAAAGTGAATCCATCAGGCCGCTCGTCGCACCTTGTGACTGCAATGCTTGAAGAATGATTGGCGCAAATGTCGTAACCATTGATGGATCCATGCCTAATCCAGAAAACGCACTTTCAACGGCACCTTGTGAGCTTAGTAGCGATGATAGCCCCGTAGACTCAAGGCTCGACATGCCTGGAATAAGTGTCGCGAGTTCTTTGTTGTCGGCTGTGCCAAGTGAGTTTTGTGCAAGGGCCAACATTGAACCAATACCGCCAACTGCTTGGTCGCTGGTAACAGAAGCTTGGTCAGCTACCGTATCCACAAGTGGTGTTGTTTCGTTCTGCTGAGACCACATATTCACTGCTGCCATTAGTGCAGTTTGTGATAGTTGGGAATAGTTGGTATCTGATGATGAACTGGTTTGTTCAGAGTCGCTAGTGCTAGCGCAAGAGACAACAGCAAGGCTGCTTAAAACTGTGATGAGTACTTTCTTCATTATTCGTCCTTAAGTAATAAAGTAATTTACTCTTTCACTATAAACGAAAAACGGCGATGTAGTCACATCGCCGTTGGATTATTTCAATTTTATTTGCCAATAGTATTTTGTTTTACTAAAGGTTTTTATAAAAATTAAAGAATAGCTAGAAGTTCTACTTCAAATACTAGAGCAGCAAATGGTGGGATTGCAGCACCTGCGCCACGCTCACCGTATGCTAGATCTTGAGGGATGTATAGCTTCCACTTAGAGCCAACAGGCATCATTTGTAGAGCTTGTACCCAACCTTGAATTACGCCAGTTACAGGGAATTCAGCAGGTTGACCGCGAGATACAGAGCTGTCGAAAACAGTACCGTCAGTTAGTTCGCCGTGGTAGTGAACACGTACTTGCTTGTCTGCAGTTGGGATTTCGCCAGTACCTTCAGTTAGTACTTCGTACTGAAGACCAGACTCAAGAACCGTTACTTCTGAACGAAGAGCGTTGTCAGCTAGGAAAGCTTCGCCGTCAGCAGCAGCAGCTTTAGCTAGTTCTTGACGTGCAGCTTCACCGCGAGTGTGTAGCTCTTGTAGTGCGTTGTTGATTTCGTCAACTTCGATAGCTGGCATGTCGCCAACTAGAGCTGTTGCGATACCAGCAGCGATTGCGTCAACGTTTAGGCCTTCAAGACCAGAACCAGCAAGTTGTTGGCCCATTTGTAGACCGATACCGTAGCTAGCTTTTTGCTCTACAGTTTCAAATTTTACTTCAGACATGAAAAGTCACTCTTTTTGTCAGTACGAAAAGGGTAAGAATACCAGTATTAGCAGCGTGAAGAAACGGCTAGTCCCTGATCACTTGCGCTTTACCGTGCCCAAATCACAGCCATGTCAATTTTCTCGCTTTGGGCCTTGTTGTGACGGAAAGATCTATACTGTTGGTACTTTGGTTTTTATACTGTAGTTATTCAATGTATAGGACGCAGTGGTATGAATCGTCGTCAAAAGAAAAAACAGAAAGTTGACCACTTAGCAGAATTCAAGGATCGACTGAATAAGGTCAAAGAGAAATTGAGTTCGATCGATGTGAAGAAATTGAAAACCTCGACAGCGCAAACTTGGGGCTCATTGCCGAAGTTACACCAAAGACTGTTGATGGTGATTTCTCCGATCGTACTGATATTACTTTTTGTGCCGCTACCAGAACCTAAAGTAGACACAGCTCCAACAACATCGCGCGTTGAGCTTGAAATAAACACCGTCGGCTTAAGCGAACAGCAAAATGCCAAGAGCAGTTCATCAGAACCGAGTAACAAAAATTGGCAGGAGTACCTTGTTAAGCAAGGGGATACGTTAGCGCAGGTTTTTCGAAACAACGATTTGCCATTGTCTGACTTGAATGCGTTAGTGCGTATTGAAGGTGCAGATAAGCCACTCAGTCAGATTCGTAAAGGCCAACTGGTTCGTTTCAAACTTGCTGAAACTGGGCAGTTGGACATTCTTCAGCTAGAGAAAGGCGATACTTCGGTGATGTTCTTCCGCTTATCCGATGGTGGCTTTGGTCGCAGTAAGTAGATGAACAGTAAGCCTGAGTTAAAGCGCTTTGCTAGACACAGATAAACGATAGAAAAGAGCTAAGCATTAGCTCTTTTTTTTGGTCGCTTGAAAGGGGCGAGTGGCAAGATGATAAGCATGATTCCGAGAAAGGTTAATGTATCCGGAATCTCATCGAACCATATTGCACCTATTAGCGCGACAAACACCAATCCTGAATACTCAGCCAAGGCAATTTGGCTAGAGTGTGCTTTTTGATAGGCAGCAACTGCAAGGCCGTTGTAACTTAAGATTAGCGTCGCACTCAGGGCTATGTATCCCAAATGCTCCACAGACACTGGCTGCCAGTATAAGAAGCACAGTACTAATGAGGCTGGAATAGAGAATAAGGTTGTCCACCACAGCGTAGTGACCACCGTTTGCTCACTAGGAAGCTTTCTTACGAGTACATTAAATAGTGCTAGGGTGAGTGCTGTCCCCAAAGCAAACAGTGCCGCCCAATGAAATTGTGATGGCCTCAAGACAATCAATGCACCAATAAAACCTATGGTTGTGCCGATAACCTTGCCGAGTGCCGGTTGCTCTTTCAATAGCAACATTGAGAGCGGCAACATCAGTAAAGGCGCGACATAAAATACTGCGTTGGCGGTTGCCAAAGACAAGTGAGTGATCGCGACCACCATGCACCCACTGCCGATCAGAATTAACTGACCTCGAATGAAGGTTACCTTAGCCTGCTGTAAGCGCCGTTGTTCTTTTTTCTGCTGTAGCCACAAAGGGGTGATGATGAGCAGAGATATCAACTGTCGGAAAAAAATATACTGTAAGGGCGGTACTTCGCCATTTAACAGCTTTACCGCTACGTCGGAAAGCGAGGCAAACAAGTTACCTGCAACCAACAATAGAATACCGGCAGTGATATTCGTCATTATTTTTCTAATCTCATGTCTATATGAGGAATGTCATCTTCGAGGTACATATCCGAGATGGTGTTGAAGCCGTGGCTCGCATAGAAGTTTTCTAGGTGTTGCTGCGCGCCAATATCAATGGCCGTATTTGGCCAAAGAGCCTCGCAGCGTGTTAATGCTTCTTTGATTAATTGATGCCCCAAGCCACCACCTCTTGCCGATTGCTTGGTTGCGACTCGACCGATGCTGGTGTTGTCGTAAGAGGTACCTGGTGGTAATAAACGTGCACACGCTACCAACTCTTCATCAGCATAGCCAAGCAGGTGCTCAACACCCGCGAGTGTATCTTTACCGTCCAGCTCTGGATAAGGACAAGTCTGCTCGACCACAAATACATCGACTCTTAATTTAAGTAGTTGATAAAGCTGTTGTGTTGAGAGTTCAGAAAAAGGAATTGAGTGCCAAGTGATCATGTTTACATCCAGAGATTATCGATGCTCTGAATGTACTATGCGCGATGATTGTTGGCATTAACTATTGTTAATTCGACCTTTAATTCTGCTCAGGCTGATTGAGGTTATTCCTAGGTAGGCTGCAATTTGATTGTCGTTCAAGCGCTGCTCAAGGTCGGGATAGTGCTCGAAGAACAGCTGATAGCGTTGCTCTGGTGTATAGAGCAGCATGAAGCGTTCTTTGTTTTCCTTATGCATCAGTTGTGTTTCTAACAGCTTTAAATACAAAGGATTATTTGATGCACGCCACTCGATAACCGCATTCATTGGCAGCTCTAACATGGTGATGGGTGTCAGCGTTTCTAATAGGTAAGGAGAGGCTTGGTTCTTTATCAGACTCTCAAAGCCGATGATCCAATCTTGTTCCCAATAGAACTCTTTGCTGTATTGCTTACCATCATCAGTGAGGTAGCAGGCATGGCACAAGCCTTCAAGTACAAAGTAGATTGAACTCGCCATCTCACCTTGATTGATCAAGATGTGTCTGGTTGGCAGCTCAAGTGGCTTGGCGACAGCGAGTAGAGATTCAATCTGGCTTTCAGAGAAGTCGAAGCTTTGCAGTTGTTCGATAAAAGAGGTGTGCATGAAAATAACCTATCCCAAATAAGTGCCGAAATCATCGCACTTATTTGGAGAGAGGTACAGAGCAGGATAAATCAGAGGCGTGCGTGTTGCTCTAGGTAATCTTGAGCAAGTTCTCTGTCCATGTATTTACCTAAGGTCTTCAATGGAACCTTCTTAAGGTTCACCACAATCAAGCCATCCAAGGCATCATTAAACGATGGGTCGACATTAAAACACACCAGTTTACCGTTCATCCCTAGATATTGGCGCAGCAGTACCGGCAGGCCTTTACCTTGCTCCATGCGTGCTAACACTTTAGAGAGCAGAGGCACACTCGCCAGTGAAGAGAGAAGGTGATTTTGCCAGAACACATGACTGCTGGTATTGAGTGGTGACGAAGGTGAAACCAAATTCGCCTTTTCCTCATCATAATGGTGGATTGATAACGTGGTCGCGATCAACAGACGCGCATTGTGGCTGTAATCATTGCTGATACTGACTGGGCCGAACAGATGGGTATATTGAGGGTGACGAGACACAAAGGTCGCAATGCCTTTCCACAATAGTAACAGTGAGTTCAGGCTCTTTTGGTAAGGTTTACTTACTACCGATCGCCCAAGCTCAATGCTGTTTTCTAGAGTATCAATGAATTCTTGGTTGTAGTTAAACAGGCTACGAGAGTAGAGCTGATCAAGCCCGTGCTCAGCGATGAGTTTGTCGACCATACCGAGTCGATACGCGCCAACCAGTTCTGCCTTGGTTTTATTCCACACAAACAGTTGATGGTAGTAAAGGTCATACTCATCTAAATCACAGGCCAGCCCGCTGCCTTCTCCGACTTCTCTAAAGCTTTCTTCTCTTACTCGACCAATCTCGCGCATTAAGTTAGGAATGGATTGGCTTGGTGTGCAGTAGACCTCAAAGTTCCCTTGCTCGAGCAGTTTCATCTCTTCAGGGAGTGAGTCTATCTCTATTGATAAGACTTCTGGTGGAATAGGCGCTATCACTTGGGTATCGAAAGAGGGCGCGTGGATTGGCGTGTTCGGACTATCTTGTTGACTCATTAGATAGGTATTAAGTCGTAGGTAGTTGACGATATCCATCTCTTTTTCAAACGATTTTATCTCTGAATACGGAATCGATGAGCCAATCGAGATAGAGATAGTTGTCGCTTGTTTATTAAGAAGTTCACGCCCGAGTAGAGCGGTTCTCAACAGTGGATGAACACGACCCGCTTGATAGAAAAGCTCACTGTTCTTGCCATTGATAAAGATAGGTACCGTGGTGGCTTGGTGACGTTTGACGAATTTCGCTACCGACTTGCTCCACTCGATGTCTGTCAGTGTTTTTGCCCCTTTACGGTAGCTTGATACTTCACCTGCTGGGAATACAATCAATAGTCCACCATCAGCCAAATGACGATTGGCATCTCGAATCGCTTTGGCATTGGTGCGTTTCGATTCTTTACTGTTAAAGACATCGACACCGATGAAAAGATCATCCAGTTCAGGCAGGCGCTTAAGTAACTCATTGGCCAGCACCTTCACATCCTTTCTTACTGATCCTACGAGATCGGCAAGGATCACGCCTTCGATGGCGCCAAGCGGGTGGTTCGCCACAATCACGACAGGCCCTTCTTCCGGGATGTTTTCCGTGCTTCCCGATGCAACCGAGTAGTCGATATTGAGCGCCGACAGAGTGTAATTCATGAATTCGAAGCTAGATAACTCGTTTTTACGATCTTGGTAGAGTCGGTCTAGCTTAGATAGCCCAGTTGCCCACTCGACAACAGACTCACCTAAACCAAAAGGCGTGTAACGTGGTAAACGAAAAGGACTATCAATCATAATGAAATTACCTTACTTAATCAGTTGCGGCCAAACTTTATCGGCTTGTTGAATATGCTGTGCTTGGTCCCGTTCCCAGCGCTGCTTAATCTCTTGGTCGTAGTTGAGGTAAAGCTTGTTATCAACAATCGTCCATTGATGTGGGTCACTCGGTGCAAAGTCGCTCTTCGCTGATACTGCCCAAGCGCAATAGCCACCATATTGAGGAGCATATTTTTCAGGATTATTAACAAATAAAGTCAGATTCTTTTCAGAAGAGAAATACCAATCCGCCCCTTTGTACTCAGTGCTGAATTTTTTACTGCCTTCAATGGGCTTACCGGAAGTGAAATATGCGACGGTATCGTAGCCATCGAGCGCCTTACTGCTAAAGAAACCAGTGTAGATTTCATCGGCGGCAAATACGTACGGGCTAACAAGTAGCAGAACCATGGTGAATAGTTTTCTCATGATGGACTCCATCTATAGATTGATTGCGGGTGATAAATCAAAGGTAAAGCGCTGCTGATTTATCTGACATGGTTTAATGGGTTCGCATGGTGAGCCGGGTGCATAAAACATAGAGGCTTGACCATGCAGGTTACGTAAGTGTGTAAAGCTCACGGTATGTGCGTCTTCGCGATGCATACAGGTCGCTAAATGAGGTTGCTCATTGTGATGGTGAGAGTGGAACATCAGTAAGTTCTGTTGATTCTTACCTGCCGCCATGAGCTGATCATATTTTGCTTGTCGGTAGGCTTGCACTCGCTCTAAATCAACACCGGATGAGAAGAGTGGAGAATCAGTGTCGACTATTTTCTGTTGAATACCATCCCACATGTAGGCGATAACCAAACCATTGTTCTGAGTTAAATTCGGCGCGAAAGCCAACAAGGTAAATGGAGCAAAAGAGTGCAGGTCGAGCTGATGAAATGCTTCAGAGAGCTGACTGATGTTACGACTCGATGATAGATTCTTGAGTAGCAAACCACGGCTGACTAAAAGTCCATCAGGTACGATGCCTTGATAGTTATTGAGTAGGCATAGCGAAAGCCCGAACTCATTGATACTGATCCAACTACCACCGCCAGTTGGGTCGAGTGGCATGATGATATCGACACCGTTGACTCGATACTGTTTAGGCGGCATTGCTAGTGCTCGCGTCTTTTGTTCGTCACGGTTAAAAAAGACCTGATAACCATTGTCTTCAAGCAGCCAAGATACTGAACACATGATTATTGCTCCCTCAGATAGCTGCTGGTGGTTGGGGCATAACCAAAGGTATTGCATGTTTCGACATCAAGAAAGGTCGTGATCACTTTGATCATCGCATAGTGATGATTGGCATGCAGAGCAGCAAAGGTGACCTCTCTTTCTAACGTAGAAGGCAGGCTGGCGAATACTTGTGTATCCATTGAAACTTCGGTTTGGATCATGATAGGCGCTTCGAGATCTCTGCGGTCTAATCGTTCAAGCCAGTTGATCACATAATGGATCTCTTTTACTGCAATAGAGCGGTCGTATTCGACCGGGTGACCACGACGACGAGTGTTGTAATCAACGGTCGCATTCTCTTTTAAGATTAAGGCGTGAAAAAGATCGAGCGTGTGACGAGTATGCTCACCAATAGAGCTTGTGACATGCGGCTTTGCTCGTGTTAGGTAATCGCTGTCAGAAATCGCTAACAAAAACTCTAGACCCTGATTCAATATCTCTACCGCTCCCTTGATGCTAGGAGAGAAAGAAGTAAGGGCGCTCGGCTGGGCTATGGGGTTCATTCATGATCCTCGTGAAAAGTTAGTCGGTAGTCGGATATTGTTGAACAAGACGTCGCTCTTCTTGCCACGCCGCAAATAAGCTCTTGAAAGAAGGGGATTGGTGGCCTCGTTGTTTTTGCTGAGCGCCAATATCAAAAAGAATGCGATATTGCAGAAGTAGCGTGGAAAATATCTCTCGCAATGGGGTGTTGCGATCCCAGATATGTCCAGCCTCACTGCTTGCGCCATTGACCTCAAGAATCGTGAAATTCTCGCCATTCATTAGGCTGTGCATGTCCTTAAACTTGACGTCGAGTCGACCAAAGTGAAAGCCATCGAAGTCGTCGAATATCTCGTCTAAGCGTTCGGTTAAAGCCTGAGTGATGTATTGATTACCGTCTCGGAAGATACAGCCACGGCTATGGCTGCCTGCAAACGCGAGTTGGAACTCTTCGCCCTCTGCGAGCACTTGATCCAATTTATCTTCATGTCTCGGTAGATACAGGTGACTAAGCTGCCCAGCACGCGGGCTATTTTCAATTAACTGTTTGAGTGTCGACTTGCCATCACCCATCACCATTGGTGCGTATTTGAGTGTGATCGAGATGATCTCGCCTTGCTTTTTGTTTGGGTAACGAACATAGAAAACACCCGCTTCGGCTTGATAAGGCGCCTTTTTCTGCAGTAGAAAGCGAGCATTATTTGGGAAAGATTCAACATACTGCTCAAGTTGATCTTGTGTGTTGATCAGCTTAACTCCGACACCTCGACAGCCAAGATCCGGCTTAGCCACGATAGGGAAATCAAGATCCGTTTGTATGAGTGCGCTGCGTGCGTCTTCGGCTTGTTTTTTACTGCTGAGATCCGTTTTGGTTAGGGTGATAAACGGTGAGATCCAACGCTGACTTGAAGATCCGGCAAGGCTTAATATCTCGTGTTTTGATTCGCCGACCATGCCACTGAGTTTGATGCTCGGATTGGCGATGAGCGGCAGCGCCCAGTCAAAGTGCCGTAACCCTTGCATCAGGCTTTGAATGACCACTGGCGTGTAGAAGAACCAAGTCGGAAGAAACTCATAAGGAGAGACACTTCGCACGGTATCTTTTTCAAGCAGAGGCATACCTGCATTAATTTGATGTGCGGGAATGATGCGAATATCTTGCGGTGAACTCATGATAGCCCTCTAGAGTAGGTTTTATTCATTAATCGATTGCCGATAAACAGCAAAACGATGGCACACGGGATGATGATCCATTGATATTCAGAGGCTTGCAGCCAGGCTGATGTCCCTAAATAGTAGATGGCAGAGAAGACAATGCCAGTCCAGAGCGCAGTTGCGCTGATGACGGCAAATAAGAAAGTAGGCAGTGGGATGGCGAAAAAGCCACTCAGAGTAAAACCAACGGTGCGTAGCCCAGGAATAAAGCGGATAGCAAAAAGGCTGCTGAATGCGTTTTGGCGTAATTTGGTACGAAGCGAACGAAAGTACTTATTGGTGAGGGCTTTATATCGAACGCCTCGGAAGTAACGTCCTGATTTTCCTAGGTAGTAGAGGCCCAAGTCACCTGTGGCAATACCGATGAAAATGGCAAGCAGAGCATATTGAGGAGGAATGAGCCCTTGAGTGGCTAAACCGGCAGCGGTAACAATCGCAAGATCTTCAAGCAGGTAAGAAAGCGCGATAATGCCAAGCATCAGCCATAGCAGCGACTCCTCCCCTGAATGTAACCATGCTTGAATGCTCTCGACCGTGCTCATCAAATGTCCTTTTCTATCCTATAGATGAATGGCTTAATGACCATTCATTGAGTGTAGTAAATTAAATAGACACGAGGAGCAGAGAAAAACTTACAGACAATTAGCGCTTTTTTGTGTTGATTGGATGCAATGAGTGGTTAGAACTATGCGGTTTCGGTGCAGAATCAGAGGATGATAAAGGGTTAGAAACCTAAGATTTTTGCATGAATATTGAGAAGAAAACAAAAAGGCTGAGTCGTTAAACTCAGCCTTTAGAAGGTTAACTATGGATTACTTAAGCAATCTATTTAGTTAGGTCAATCTGGTAAACAGCGAAACCAACATCGTCAGTCGCTACACGTTTCATTGGGTATTGACCCTTCTCTTTAATGAACTGTGCCGCTTTCTCACTTGGCGACGTTTCAAAGCGGATATCTAGCTTTTTATCCGTTTTGATTGGTGCGAATGACCAGTTGTTGTCAGCTGTTGGGCTCACTTGGCCTTGCTCTTTGCTTACGCGAGAGATGTAGTTCGCCAGTACAGTACGGTTCTCATCTGGTGCATCAAATGCGATGAAGTCTTCACCTGTGCCTGGGAATTTAGCGCTGTAAGCTCGGTAGTTGTTGGTTGCGATCAGGAAGTCTTGCTTCATGTCGATTGGCTTACCTTGGTAAGTTAGGCCAACAATACGCTGAGAATCAGGGTTAACCACTTTACAGTTTGCATCGTATTTCGCAGGCTGAGTTACGTCGATTTGGTAATCCACACCGTCGATAACATCGAAGTTGTAAGTACGGAAGTTATCCCACTCAATCAGCTGTTGTGGTGCTGTTGAGTTCACATCGATTTGGTTGAATTGGCCAGCAGAACACTCAAGCCACTCTTTTACTTCGTGACCTGTTACCTTCATTGCAACTAGCGTGTTCGGGTAAAGGTATAAGTCAGCCGCGTTACGGAATGTCAGTTGGCCAGATTCAACCTCAGTGAAGTTTGCAGGGTCATTCTTACGGCCACCGGCTTTGAATGGCGCAGCAGCAGAAAGTACTGGTGTACCGTCTAGGTCTGGGTCACCTTGGATGAACTGTTCAACGTAATCTTTCTGTGCAAGGTTAACAATCTGCACTGTTGGATCGTCTTGTACTAGAGACAGGAAGCTGTACATCACGTCGTCTGCTTTACCAATTGGTTGGTTAACAAACTCACGAGTACCTGCGTGGTCTTTTTCTAGTGCTGTTACGATGCCTTCATCAGCATCTGCAAGTGATTTCTTCTCGATCTTGTCGTAGATAGGGCGTGCTTCTGATTGGCCTTTTACTACTTCCCACTTACCGTCTTTTTGTGCAAGTGTTAGGTCCATAACACCAACGTGGCTACCCCAACGACCTGGCATTACTGCTGCAACGCCGTTCATTGTGCCAGTTTCGTTGTCGATGCCTTGAATGTCATCAAAACCTTTACCTGGGAACACTGCGTGAGAGTGGCCGAATGCGATTGCATCTATGCCGTCTACTTCAGATAGGTAGAACGTTGAGTTCTCTTCGCCATTTCTGTATGGGTCCGTTGATACGCCTGAGTGAGGGATAGCAACGATAACTTCAGCGCCTTCCGCTTTCATTTGAGGCACTAACTCGTTAGCTGTCTCAATGATATCGCGAGCGATTACTTTGCCTTCAAGGTTCTTCTTATCCCACGTCATGATTTGTGGTGGAACAAAACCGATGTAACCCACTTTTACTTCGTGCTCTACACCAGCAGTATCTTCGAACGTGTGCGTCTTGATGATATAAGGCGTGAAGTAGTGTTCTTTGGTTTCTGCGTCGTAAACGTTAGCACTGATGTACGGGAAATCAGCGTCGTTGATCGATTCTTCTAGGAACTCAAGACCGTAGTTGAATTCGTGGTTACCTAGGTTTGCAGCGTCGTAGCTTAGTTGGTTCATAGCTTTGTATGCAGGGTGAACTTCGCCTACTTCGATGCCTTTGTCTGCCATGTAGTCACCCATTGGGCTACCTTGCAGCAAGTCACCGTTATCAACTAATACGCTGTTGGTTACTTCGCTTTGAGCTTCTTTTACTAGAGTTGCAGTACGTGCTAAGCCAATTTTTTTCGATGGCTTGTCTTTGTAGTAGTCGTAATCCATTAGGTTGGTATGGATATCCGTCGTTTCTACGACACGTAATTTAATCACTTCATCGGTATCTGGTGTTGTTGTGCAGCCTGCTAAAGTCAAACCAAGACCCGCAAGTACAGCCAATGACAAAGGTTTCATTGCAACTTTCATTTTGTAGCTCCAAAGTGGATAGTAGAAAATTCGTTGCGTAATGTAACAAAACCGAATGAAACAATGATTACAACGAATGTTAATTCGTGACTTAGATCGATTACTTTATGGTGTTCTGCAAGACGCCTCCCAAAGCTGCTCAATCAATGCGCAACTGATATCGATAATATTAGTCCATTCATTTCACCTGCTTATCGGTAAATTCAATCCCTTATCAGCTTTTCGAATAAAAAATGAAATTTTAGAATTTCCAGTAATATGAGAGGCTCGTCATAATGCCTATATCAAGGACGTATCAGGCAGATGAATAGCAAGGATAGCTCAAAACGAAGCTTCTGTTTTCTTCTAGTGCCAATACTCCCATTCACTCAAGTGGATGAGTTAAATCCCTTGCTTGGCAAGACCAAGTAATGAATTGCTCGTAACGCGAGCCTTAAAGGAAGCACTGAAATGGACCAAGAACGTTTAACCCACCTAAAACAGCTCGAAGCGGAAAGTATTCATATTATCCGTGAAGTAGCGGCTGAGTTTGATAACCCAGTGATGATGTACTCCATCGGAAAAGATTCTTCTGTGATGCTTCATTTAGCTCGCAAAGCGTTTTATCCAGGCAAGATTCCATTCCCGCTATTGCATGTAGATACGGATTGGAAATTCCGCGAGATGATTGAGTTTCGTGATCGTACGGCTAAAAAGTACGGCTTCGACCTTTTAGTACATAAGAACCCAGAAGGTATTGAGATGGGTTGTAGCCCATTTGTACATGGTTCTTCTAAGCACACTGACATCATGAAAACACAGGGCCTTAAGCAGGCGTTAAACAAGTATGGGTTCGATGCGGCTTTTGGTGGTGCGCGTCGTGATGAAGAAAAATCTCGTGCGAAAGAACGTGTTTATTCTTTCCGTGATAAGAACCATACGTGGGATCCAAAAAACCAGCGTCCAGAGCTTTGGCACACCTACAACGGTCAGGTTAATAAGGGCGAAAGCATTCGTGTCTTCCCGCTATCTAATTGGACTGAGCTCGATATCTGGCAATACATCTATCTAGAGAGCATCGATATTGTTCCACTTTACCTTTCAGACAAACGCCCTGTAGTTGAGCGTGATGGCATGCTGATCATGGTTGATGATGACCGTATGGAGCTGCAAGAAGGTGAAGTGATTGAAGAGAAAAGCGTTCGTTTTCGTACTTTAGGCTGTTACCCATTAACCGGAGCGGTTGAATCTGAGGCGAATACGCTAACGGGCATTATTGAAGAGATGCTGGTGGCGACGTCTAGTGAGCGTCAAGGTCGAGCGATTGACCATGATCAGTCGGGCTCTATGGAGCTGAAAAAGCGCCAAGGTTATTTCTAAGAATCTAAGGAAAGAAAAATGAATAGTGCAGTAGAAGCCGAATTGGCTGAACTAGGGATTGAAGGTTATCTAAGTCAGCATCAGCATAAATCTATGCTTAGATTTTTAACTTGTGGCTCGGTAGATGACGGTAAAAGTACGCTAATCGGTCGCTTACTCCATGATACAAAACAGATTTATGAAGATCAGCTAGCGGCGGTTCACTCGGATAGCCAACGAGTGGGAACGACAGGTGAGAAACCTGATTTGGCACTGCTTGTTGATGGTCTGCAGGCTGAGCGTGAGCAAGGGATCACGATCGATGTGGCTTACCGCTACTTCTCGACTCAAAAACGTAAGTTCATTATTGCTGACACTCCTGGGCATGAGCAGTATACGCGCAACATGGCAACAGGCGCTTCAACGTGTGATCTGGCGGTGATCTTGATTGATGCTCGTAAGGGCGTTCTGGATCAAACACGTCGTCACTCGTTTATCTCTAACCTGCTTGGTTTGAAGCATTTCATCGTTGCTGTAAACAAGATGGATCTCGTGGATTACGCGCAAGATCGTTTTGAAGAAATTCGCGATGAATACCTAGAGTTTGCAGAAAACCTAGAAGGCGAAACCAATATTCAGATCTTACCAGTATCGGCGCTTGAAGGCATCAACGTTGCTGCACCAAGTAAAGAGCTTGCATGGTTCGAAGGCCCATCTCTGCTAGAAGTGTTAGAGAACGTCGACATTGACCAAAAGCGTTCGGCAGGTGAATTCCGATTCCCAGTTCAGTACGTCAATCGTCCTAACTTAGACTTCCGCGGTTTTGCTGGCACCGTTGCCTCTGGCCGTGTCAGTGTCGGTGATGAAATCAAGGCGCTGCCGTCGGGTAAAACCTCTAAGGTTGCACGCATTGTAACTTTTGATGGTGATTTGGAGTCTGCGCAAGCGGGCTTGGCAGTAACACTGACCCTTGAAGATGAGATTGATATCAGTCGTGGTGATTTGATTGTGCTAGACAACGCGCAGATTGAATCCACTAACCACGTATTGGCTGACATCGTGTGGATGACAGAGCAACCATTGCAACCGGGCAAAGCTTACGACATCAAGATCGCAGGCAAGAAAACCGTCGGTCAGGTTGAAACAGTTCGCCACCAATATGACATCAACAACCTGTCGACCCACGCTGTCGATGAGTTACCACTGAATGGTATTGGTTTGTGTGAATGGTCATTGAACGAGACTGTCGCGCTGGATAAATACCGTGAAAGTGCCGATACCGGTGGCTTCATCGTTATCGACCGACTAACCAACGTGACGGTTGGCGCGGGTTTGATTCGAGACCGTTTGGACTCTGTTGAACAGCAAGTCGGTAACTTCTCTGCATTTGAACTTGAGTTCAACGCATTGGTTCGCAAACATTTCCCTCATTGGGATGCCAAAGATCTAAGCCAACTACTGAAGTCATAAACGACCAAGTAACAGCTTATTGAATTAGGCGGAAACCGATCGTTTCCGCCATAAAGGACGGGTATATGTGGCAACAAGGATTTGTATTAGCGATTTTGCTCGGCATCATTACTTGCCTGCTCGTTACCCGTATTAAGCCAAGCTTTATATTTGCTGGCGCGGCGTTTATTGCTTTTATGGCTGGCATGATCGACTTGTCGAGCTTGGCTAATAACTTCACTAACTCCTCGTTACTGACTTTAATTCTTCTGATCCTCGCATCAAGTGCGTTGGAGAAAACTCGCTTAATCAGCTGGGTTAGCCGCAATATCTCTGAAGGTAGGCTAGGTATCGTGGTTGCGAAGTTGGGTATTTCTACAGCGTTACTTTCTTCTTTTACTAATAACACCGCGGTGGTTGTTTCTTTGATCGGGGCGATCAAACGTAATCAACAGCACGCGCCGTCTAAGTTACTTATCCCTTTGTCATACGCTGCCATCTTAGGTGGCACCCTGACATTGATCGGCACCTCTACCAATTTGATCATCAATAGTTTTGTTGAAGATGCAGGTTTACCGAGCTTAAACTTTTTCACACCTACCTTGATCGGTTTAGCGGTTTTGGTCGGTGGGGTATTGATCCTTATTCCTCTTAGCTATTTTCTACCCAGCTACGATGATGGTTCTCAAGATGATCTGCCTTACTTTCTCGAGGCGCGAGTTGAGCCAGGTTCTCCATTAGTTGGCCGTAGCGTCAGTGAAAATAATCTTAGAGCTCTTAGAAAACTGTTCTTAGCCGAAGTGATTCGAGACGGTAAAACCACCGCGTCGATTGACCCTGATTTTATTCTTCAAGCTCGTGACCGATTGCTGTTTTGTGGTGATGTTGAGAGCGTGGCGACACTGCAAGAAATTCAAGGACTGACTCTGTTTGGTCAGCATCATTTGAATGGCCAGAGCTTTGTTGAAGTGGTGGTGAGTTCATCAGCAAGTTTTTGTAACAAAACCCTGAAAACTAGCCAGTTTAGAGACCGTTTCGATGCGGTTGTGGTTGCTATTCGTCGTGGCCATGAACGCCTAGAAGGTGGGCTAGGGAATATCACATTGACCGCTGGTGATACCTTGATTTTGGTTCCAGGTAAACGCTTTGAAGAACAGCGCCAACAACACAACAAAGAGTTTGTGTTGATGAATGACTTAGATTCGAGTGCTAAGCTTGATGCCGACAAATCGACGTTCGTGTTGCTCGGCTTTGCTAGCGTGATTGGTTTAGCCCTTATCGATGCAGTACCTATTATCAAAGGCTTAGCTGGTTTTCTACTGTTGCTGGTGGCATTTGGCGTGGTGCAACTGGGTGAGCTCCGCCGCCGTTTCCCTGTCGATATTGTGGTGATCGTGGGCTCTGCACTTTCTATTGCTCAACTGATGATTTCATCGGGTTTATCTGAGCGGATGGGGCTGATGTTTATGGAGGCGTTTAATGGCTGGGGCGTATTCGGTGCGTTAGTTGCTACCTACTTTATGACTTTGGTTTTGACAGAGCTGGTGACCAATAATGCGGCTGCAGCACTCTCATTTCCGATTGGCTACAGTATGGCAGTAGGTTATGGCGTTGACCCTATGCCGTTCATCATGGCGGTACTGTTTGGTGCCAGTGCCAGTTTTATCTCTCCATACGGCTACCAAACCAACTTACTTGTTTATAGCGTAGGTAATTACCATTTAACGGATTATCTGCGTATCGGCATTCCAATCTCGATTGTATATTCGGGCTTGGTGCTGACCCTAATTCCTTATTTTTTCCCATTTTAATGCTGTTTATTTAAAGGACTAATTATGACCGCAGTACTCAAATCCAAAGATGAGAATGTTGTGTGGCATCAACACTCGATTGATAAAACATTTCGCGCGGATCTGAAATCACAAAAGCCAGCCGTGCTCTGGTTCACGGGGTTGTCTGGTTCTGGTAAATCGACAGTCGCTGGAGCATTAGAAAATCGTTTGGCACAGCTTGGTTACCATACTTATTTATTGGATGGTGACAATGTGCGTCATGGCTTATGTAGCGACCTTGGCTTCTCTGAGCAAGATCGTCGAGAGAACATCCGTCGTATTGGTGAGCTTGCTAAATTGATGGCAGATGCAGGCTTGATCGTGTTGTCAGCCTTTATTTCTCCGCATCAAGCTGAAAGGCAACTCGTGAGAGATTTATTGCCGGAAGGTGAGTTTCTTGAGGTGTTCGTCAATACTCCATTAGAGGTTTGCGAACAGCGTGACCCTAAAGGTCTGTATAAGAAAGCACGTGCCGGAGAGATCCCGAACTTTACAGGTATTAGTTCAGTGTACGAAGCGCCTCAGAACCCTGAGATTGATCTACCTGCAGGTGAGAAGACACTCGATGAATTGGTCGAACTGTGTATTGATGCGTTGGAGAAGCGAAATATCTTAGCCAACTGAGATCGTTGGTATGACTAAGGCTACTCAGCTGTTTATCTGTTTATTCACGACCGATAAATAGTGCAGCCTTAGTTTACCGAGACAAGAAACCTATCCTCTAGATTCTCTTTATTCCTCTCTATACTTCACTTTTTACACCGTCTATTTTAGCTCCGTCGAGTGTCTAGACGGTGTAATTTACGCTGCTTTTCACTTCTGTCTGTACTGTGAATTTCTGGCTCAATAGTGCAATCAGTTGATCGTAATACTGCGTGTTTGGCTTGTTACCGAGCAAGGTACAAAGCTCATTGCCTGTAGGGCTGAATCGGTAGTAAACCAGCTTCACGCCTTTTGATAATGGTGCCAGTGACATGCTCTTACCTTGATAGGTTAGGTGCAGGGCTGGATCGAAATCAATCTCTCCGGATTCTAATTCTGTGCCCAGAATAATCCCGAGCTCTATCAAGTGGAGCAAGCTGGAGTAGGGCAGGTTGTGCCCACCAAGGTTGATGGTGTTGGTGGTGTCCCTTTTGCCAAAGTTGAATAGCCCAGCATGAGATTTAAAGCCGAGTAAGAGCTTTCTGCTGTTATCGCTACCAAAGCTACAACCCAGTGATGCTGCCCTTTGTAGGGTTAACGCTTCTTTTGGTGTCATGTCTTTTAAGATTTGCAGTGCCTTCATCGACGTCGAGCCTGGGTTGGTGACTTCTCGTTTCAGTACTTGAGCCCATAGCCTCTGCATCGATGTATTGTGGATCTCTTGTGCCATGTCGAAGAAACGGTATAACCAGTCCTGATCCGGGTCTCCAGCCGCTTCATCCTTACATGAAGAGTGCGCCAACTTTAGAATCTGTTCTAGGTTCTTTTGGCGAAGCTCTCTACGTTTTTTCTCTCGCAATAGTGCCCGTTCGATAAGCGTACTCTCAGCTTTATCCTTTGGCTTGGCACTATGACTAATTAAGGAATCGAGGCCGAAGCTTTGTGCGATGTGCAGCATTCTGCTGGCACTGTCGGCAATATGAGGCTTTTTCTCATGCTTATGCTGTGTGTCGCTAGCATGCTCAATGATCACTGGCTGTTTGGTTTTTGACATAAGAGTACCGTTAGGAGACGACTCAAAACCAATCGTAGTAAATAATTGCTCAGCCTAGCTTGTTAAAACGCTTGATAACTGCGTTAGAACTTTTGATTGTAGAATAACCACTTATCAAAAAGCTCCGCCTTGTTCTCAAGGCTTTTTCCTACGCTATTTCTGAACACTTACTTATTGTGATTGGTATAACTGTCTAAAATGTAACTCTTTATCTTATTGGTGGCTAGATTTTGCGTGCAGAGTTGAAGGTTTCAACAAAATTTTACTTTTGTTAATGATAATAAAATGTTAAATTTGTTGTAATTCTCAAGGAGGAGTTATGAATCAAGTCAATGATAACAAGCTGAAGAAACAGCTTAGTATAGGGTTATTACTCGCGATTTATGTCGCTGTTCTAGCTTACTTATCTAATTACATCGCGTAATTCAGAAGAAAATTATCGTTATTAAACTGTTATTGAATGATCACACTCGTTCAGTGACGGCAGCTCATCCTTGAGCCACCCTTCTAATGACTACATGTCGTCATACTCTTCAATCGCAGTACCTTCAATAAGATAACCGGTTTGCGCTAAGTCATGGCTGATTGACTCAGTTTTCAGCGTTCCGACCAAATAGATCACATCCCATAACTGCTGTATTGGTGCACCTTTCGGGAACTTCACGTAGATGATTTGGTTCGGTGGCGGCGGTGGCACGTGGATACATGCGCCAAAGTACGGTACCAGCAGAAACTCAGTGATCATATTCTCATCACCTTCCAATGGAATCACAAAGCCAGGAATCTTCACTGTGCTGCCATTCAGCTCTGGGCGAACAGCACCAAGTGTCGATTGTTGAGGTTTGTCCATACTATTGTGGTCAACCATCGGCATACCAAATGAATCTAGCTGAGCACGTTCTGATTCTGGAATCAAATCAATCCATTCAAGTGTTAATACCGATTCGTCATTCTGAGTGGTTTCAGCGTGAGCTGTACTGATAAATGGGAACAGAAGTAGCCCAAGTATCAGTAGGAATTTGCGTTGCATCGTAGGTTCCTATTTTAGATTCGAATCGTCATGCCATCAGACAATGACTGGCGGTAAGCCCTGAAAGCGGGAATAAAGCCGATAATGATTCCAGCAACTTGTACCAGCATAAGCAGTTTCCACTCATGCGGTGTGATTGCGGATATCGATATGTTGATACCATAACTTTGTTGCACAATAGGAGCAACCACTGCGATCAGCGCAAACAATACTGCAACACCTAATGTAATGCCAAGGAAGGTTAGCGCACTGGCTTCACTGATCAGTAAACCAAACACATGACGAGGTCTTGCGCCCATCGCACGTAGGATAGCCATCTCTCGACGCCTTTCTTGCAAGCTAGTGAGTAGGCTACTGAGCATACCCAATAATCCGGCGACAACAACAAACCCTGAAACAATCAGTAATGCTTGTTCTGCTACAGCCATCATTCCCCACAATTCGTGAAGCGCAATGCCCGGCATAATGGCGCTTAAAGGTTCTTGGCGGTAGTTATTGATTTCTCGTTGCAGTGCGAAGGTTTGGATCTTCGATTTAAGGCCAACCATCATCGCGGTAATCTGCTTCGGTTGGAAGTCACGTTGCTTTAGCGCTTCAGCATTCGGTGTGTGCCCGAGGTTGGCACCTGATTCCCAGCCAACATGAATTGCTTCGATTGCCTCTAGCGATACGTGTACGGTTTTGTCTACTGGTGTTCCTGTTGGCGCGAGTATTCCCACAATCTTGAAGGGCAGATTATCGTGACGGCTAAACGCAACATCACTGATACCGTGCGCAAGAATGATTTGATCACCTATTTTGTAATCTAGCTTCTTCGCGACGTCGGCACCAATCACTACGTCAAATAGCTGATTAAACTCTTTACCTTGTTGGAAAGTAAGTAATTGCTTACTTCCATAGCGATAGTTTTCAAAGTAACTATGATTTGTACCCATCACACGGAAGCCTTTGTGTGAATCGCCCAATGATATTGGTATCGCCCACTTTACAGCGTTGTGCTGGCTAAATTCTTCATAGCTTTTCCAGTCGATGTTGTTGGTCGCATTACCGATTCTAAATACGGAATAAAGCAGCAGGTTTACCTGACCAGAGCGGCCACCGACGATAAGGTCAGTACCTGAAATCGTATTGGCGAAGCTGCTCTTAGCTTCGGTTCTTACACGTTCCACACCGAGTAATAGAATGACGGATACAGCCACAGTGAGAATAGTTAGAATGGCTGTGGCTTTACGGTTGAGTACGCTTTTTAAGGCTAAGTGAGTAATTACTTTCATACGACAACCTTAGCTTGGTTAACGGTTTTTAAATCTATGGTTCGAGTGAACAACTTTTCTAGTGTTGGATCATGGCTAACAAAGATAAGAGTAGAACCTGCCTGGTTGGCTTGTTCTAACAACAGTTCGATAAAAGCTTCTCGGTTGTCATGATCCAAAGCCGAGGTTGGCTCGTCGGCAATAATGATTTTGGGTTGGCCGATCAAAGCACGAGCGGCAGCAACACGTTGTTGTTGACCGATGCTTAACTCGGTAACGGGCTTGTCCATTAAAGCTTGAGGTAGTTTTAATCTGAGTAACAACTCTCGAGCCGTCTCTTGTAAGCTTTTCTGGCTTTCAGCGACTTGCTGTTTACGTATCTGTGAAAACTGGCAAGGAAGCGTCACGTTATCGATAACTGATAGATAAGGAAGCAGGTTAAATTGTTGGAAAATATAACCAATATGATCGGCTCTGAATTTATCTCTTTGACGAGGTGTAAGCTGAGTGAGGTCTTGATCAAGGATAGAGACTTCTCCTTGCTCAGCTTGGTTGATTCCGGTCAGTAGCCCTAACAAAGTTGATTTTCCACAACCACTTGGCCCTTTAATAAAAAGGTGCTCTTGGGCTTGGATGTGAAGAGAGGGGATCTCTAACGTTGGTGGTAATTCAGGCTTCCAACGAAAGCTGATATTTTCGAGTTTGACCACAAGTGATGAACTGTCAGAAGACATGCTAGCTCCAATAATTAAAGCGGTGTATCTACTGGACAGTAATTTGAAACATAAATTCCCAGAACACACCGATTTGAACAGCCAAGTAAGCGATGACTTACCTGGCTGTTTATTTTACGTTTAATCCGATCTAGGAGTGATTAGAATCGGAAACTAATACGCTCTGCGTTAAGCACTTCTTGTACTTGAGCTGTGTCTGTTAGTAGGTTCACCGTCATTTTTTCAGTGTTGCTGAACTTAGAGAACCACTGAGTGCTAACTGTGTCTAGCTTAGCAACATCTGAACATTCATAGTGGTACTCAACAGTGAACTCACCGTGGCCACCTTCTGAGTGATCGTGGCCTTCATGATCGTGGTGGTCGTGACCTTCGTGGTCATCATGATCGTGCTCAGCGTGGTCATGGTCTTTGTGGTCATCATGATCGTGTTCAGCGTGGTCATGGTCTTTGTGGTCGTCATGATCGTGTTCAGCGTGATCATGGTCTTTGTGGTCGCCATGACCGTGTTCCGCATGGTCATGGCCTTCATGGTCGTCATGACCGCCTTCTAAGGTGTTTGCTACTGACTTGAACTTCAGAGTACAACTCGCATTGTTAAAACTAAACAGCTCTTCTGGCTTGTTTAATTGTGCGATAGCCTGTTCAAACACTTTCTTCTGTTCTGCAGTTTTTGGAGCATGTTCAAACCCAACCACATCTGCGCCTGGAGCTGTTACTTCAACAAGCAATTCTTGCCCATCTTGCGCGATGTTTACTTCAACTTGGCCATGTACGTGTGCATCATGAGAGCGGAATTCTTCGTTAGCTAGAGCATTTGTAGAGACAGTCATGCCGATAACAACGGCTAAAAAAGTAGGTTTCATGTTTTTTCCTGAATAAAGGTTAATTAAAAAGTAGTGGTAATTAAGCGATATTTACAGGAGGTGAGCGTGCCAAATAAGCGAAATATAGCTGCTGTAGTGAAGTTACTGACTCTGTAATAGCGACAGTAAATTCCGAATGGAACTCTGGAATCTGTGGTAGTGAGTGCGCTGTGATGAACTGATTAAGCGAAAACAGCTCACAATGGTGTGAAGTGTGGTGCTCTGGTGCGATATCCACAATGTGTGTTGCGGCTAACACGCTTAACATGAGCATAAGCCCAAGCAAGAAGCCTGTTTTGCGTTTCACATTGTTGGGTGTGTTTTGCCACATCAGGATGATTAACCACAGAATTAAAAAAAGGATACTGTTATAATATAACAATATCCTTTGGTTAGGTCTCGAAAAAGACGCGAATATCTTATTAAAGGCTCGCTTTAATCAACTCAATGACTTGAGTGACTTCTGATTCGTTTAATGCACCTTCTTTTACAAACAAGATTTTACCTTGCTTGTCTTGAACGATAATCGCTGAGCTTTCTTCTTTTAGAGCCCATGTTGACGCAACGGCGCCGTCTTCATCTAGGACCATAGAAGACCATGGAAATTCTTCTTTGCTGCTTTCGGCAGAGGACTTAACAAAAGACCCAGTACCCCAAATCGCATCATCTTGGTTGATGATAGTGGTGGTTTGGTAGCTGTCTTCTGAGAATTTCGATGCGGTAATGGCTGCCATCAGTGGTGCGTTGAGCTCTTTAGAGCTGCTGCGGCCAGCGATAGCTTGAACGACGCGAACTTTACCTAGAAGATCATTGGTTGCCCAAGCTTGATATCCAGTATTTCCGTCGTTTAGAACAATCTCACCATAGTTACTCACATCGACGGCAGGCAGGGTAGCGCCTACTGATAGGTTGTGAGCATTGGCGAAGAGTGGAGAGGCTGCGGCTAGAAAAGCCAGTAGAGTTTTGTTTTTCATTATATTTTTGTTCCGCTTATTGGTTTGCACAGGAAGTATAATATGAAATTTGAAAAATGCCTCTTTAACTTTTTTATCGTACGACGTAGAAAGAAGTTGCAGGCTTGTTACCAAAAGGTATAATGCATCAATATCAAGATGAACAATAGATTATCTTGCTGTTTGCTAAAGGAATTAGCGATTAAATGTGCTTTGAACAGCGACGCTGTTCAGGTATGTGACTGTAGTACTCAAATGGAATTGAGGTTGTATTATGTTAAGAAAATTTTCTACTTACCGTCCACGTCAGGTGGCGCGTTTCGTTAAAGTCCTGTTCAAAGGCCAATTTGCTATTGAAGGTGTTGGAGAGTTTCGCTTCGACCAAGGCAAGGTGCTACTTCCTGAAGTTTCAGACAAACAAAAGCTCACTATTTTTAAAGAAGTTAACGGCACCATTGCAGCGTTGCCGGTGTAACTGAGCTTTATCGATTTGTCTTGCACCGAATAGATTAACAATGAAAAGGGCTTCCTGATGGAAGCCCTTTTTTAATGCGTGTCGTTCACGATGGTATGTCGAACGGCACTTTATTGTGTAGGGAAGCACACACCTGTTCCACCCAACCCGCAATACCCATTCGGATTTTTAGCTAGGTATTGCTGGTGGTAGGTTTCTGCGAAAAAATATTTTCCAGCAGGCAGAACTTCCGTCGTGATCTCGTTGCCTAAAGATTCAGTCATTGCTCGTTGATATTCACGTTTAGAGTGCTCAGCGATAGATTGTTGTTCTTCACTGAAGGTGTAAATCGCAGAACGGTACTGAGTCCCTAAATCGTTGCCTTGGCGCATCCCTTGAGTTGGGTCATGACGCTCCCAAAAGGTTTCAAGTATTCGAGCTAGAGAGGTTTGTTCACTATCAAATATGACACGAACGACCTCGGTATGGCCGGTTTGCCCAGTACATACTTGTTCATAAGTGGGATTAACTGTGTATCCGCCAGCGTAACCAACGGATGTTGAAATAACGCCATCCAATTGCCAAAACAAACGCTCAGCTCCCCAGAAGCACCCCATACCAAACAGGACTTCTTGTTGAGAGCCCGTGGGTGCATCGAGCAGGTCGGTTTGATTGACGAAATGGCGCTCAGTGATTCGAATTGGGTCAGCATTTCCCGGTAGTGCGGTTGCTGCAGAAACCAGTTGTTGTTTGTTTAGCATGTTATATTCCTTTTCGCATACGTTTACCGCGCTGGCTTTTATTTAACGTGGGTTCATATTAACTGTTGGTCAATATTGAATAAGTCTTTAAATTAGACCGTGTTATTCCAGGATTTATTACAGACTCAATGCCTATTTAGCGGTATTATTTCTTTTCACTTATTAACGTATTGATAACTTCTTCACCAATTAAACATGATAAGAAAAACTTTACCAGTTCTGATTGGCACTCTATTGTCATCGACGCTCGCTTTCGCTGACGTTTCCCTTGAAATCAAAGGGCTAGATGGAGCGCTTGAGGATAATGTTGATGCTTATCTGAGTGCGATCCCTGAAGAAGAGTATTCGGTTTCACTAAGATTCCAATCCCGCTTGGAATCTATGATTAAAGAAGCCCTGAATGCGTTAGGCTACTACCACCCTAAAATCACATTTACTCACTCCGAAGATGATACCGAAATGACCGTTACGGTTGAGCCGGGAGAGCCTGTTGTTATTTATACTTCAGATATCGTTCTAACTGGTGAAGCCAAGGATGACCCAGACTTTTTAGCCTTGATAGCGAAGAGTAGCTTGTCTAAAGGTTCGACTCTGAATCATGGTAATTATGACTCTTTGAAATCGTCGATCCGCAACCTTGGCTTAGCGAAAGGCTACTTCGATGGTGCTTATGATCTTAGTAAGCTAGAAGTCGCTCCTGAATTGAACCGCGCTTATGTTCGTCTTCATTATAACAGTGGTATCCGCTATCACTTTGGTACTACTCAGGTTACTGGTAGCCAGATAGAAGAAGATAAGGTGCAGTCACTTAAACCATTTGAGGATGGCGAACCTTACTCAATCACCAAAGTCGGTGAGTACAACCAAAACCTGTCCAATACGGATTGGTTCTCCTCGGTATTTGTTGAACCAGATTTAAGCCAGTTAGGCGAAGGCCGAGAGATCCCGATGAAGGTTAGCCTTGCTCCGCAAGCTCGTAACCAAATCGAAACGGGTATCGGTGTCTCAACCGACCTTGGCGTAAAAGGCACTCTGAAGTGGAAAAAACCTTGGGTTAATGAACAAGGCCATAGCTTCAATAGCAGCCTGTCGATTTCTAAACCTGAACAGACGATTACCGCTACCTATAAAATCCCTCTGGATGACGTGCTGAACGACTACTATCAAGTTAAGTACGGTATGAAAAACTTGGATAATCGTGATACCAAGAGTTTGGAGTCAAACTTAGCGCTAGAAAGATATTGGCGACTGGATAACGGTTGGCAACGCACGGTCTTCATTCGATACTTGGTCGAAAACTATGAGCAAGGTTTGCAGGATGATTTAGCGCAATTTGTGCTGCCGGGTATCTCTTTCTCACGCACTCGAACGCGAGGCGGTTCGATGCCGATGTGGGGCGATAAACAAACCATTATGGTTGAAGCGGGTGATGATACCTTGTTATCTGAAACTAAGGTTGTTCGTTTTCAAGGTCAAACCGCTTGGATTCGAAGCATTGGCGACAATCACCGAGGCTTAACTCGACTTCAATTTGGCGGCAACTTTGCCGACGAGTTTGATAAGCTATCTCCCTCCCTAAGATTCTTTGCTGGTGGTGACAATAGCATTCGTGGTTATGGTTATGAGTCGATCTCTCCTCGAGATGAAAGTGGCGCACTAACGGGTGCCAAATTCATTGCAACCAGCTCGTTTGAATACCAATACCGCTTGGTTGGAAACTGGTGGGGCGCAGCATTCTACGACATTGGTGATGCCTTCAATGATAAACCTGAATGGAAACATGGTACCGGCGTCGGGGTTCGTTGGGCGTCGCCCGTCGGCCCTGTGAGCTTAGATTTTGCTTGGGGTCTAGATGCAGCAAAAGGTGATGAGTTCCAGTTACACTTTAGTTTAGGGCCAGAATTATGATCAAAGTGATGGGCAAGTGCATCAAGTGGACGTCGATCTCATTGACGTCTATTTTGCTGTTGTTGATAGCCTTGCTAGGTTTTGTTTTGTTCACCAATCCAGGGTTGAACACTGTGTTGTGGGGCGCTGAAAAAGCGTTGCCACAGCTTAAAGTGGAAAGCACTAAAGGGGCTCTGTTCCCGAGCTTTACGCTTAATAATGTTCAGTTTAAAGATGACAGCCTGCATATAGACACCAAAGTTCAAAAGCTGAACTTGGCGATTAATCCTCGCTGTCTGCTCGACCCTAAGTTGTGTGTCGATCGTTTAGCGATTCAAGGATTGGACTTCGCATTTACTGAACTGCCTCCGGCCTCTACAGAAGAAACAGAACCTACTCCGCCCGTAACATCGGTAAAAACACCGTTGCCAATCGTAATCAACCGTATCGCTTTGTCTGATATCAAGTTGAATATCTTAGGGCATGAAATTGAATGGAGCTTGTTCTCTACGGCTTTGAGTATGCAGGGCGAAAAGCTAACTGTATCGCCAACCTTATTCAATGATCTTAAGGTTAAACTCGCTGAGTCGACAGAAGAACCGCAAGCAGAAAAGGTTGAGCCAAAAGCTGCCGTTAAAACGGCTATCGAATTGCCGGAAGTCTGGATTCCTCTGCAGGTTGTGTTGGAGCGTTTTGACCTCAACCGTTTCACCTTAGAGCAAGAAACACCAATCGTTGTTAACCACCTTGGGCTAGAAGCTCGCGCGGGTAAACACACGGTTGATGTTTCAACTCTCGAACTCGATATGCCACAAGCAAGCGCAAATCTAACGACTAAGGTTGAGCTCAAGGGTGGTTATCCGCTAGAGCTTTCTTTGGATGCGTTAGTGAAAGAAACCGACCTTGCTGGTCAGAAGTTGTCTCTGAAAGCACAAGGCAGCGTGGCTAAGCTAAACCTAGATTCCCAATTTTCTGAGCTGATTGAGGCAAAGTTGTCTGGGGATATTCAACCCTTAGAACCGACTCTGCCATTTGACCTTCTTTTAGAGGGCGGACAAGCACAGTGGCCCCTTACCGGAAAAAGCGATTACCAAGCGACAATTGAGCAATTCAAAGCTGATGGCTCACTAGATGGTTTCAATGTTCTTCTTAAAGGTGAAGCCGATGGTAAGGAAATCCCTGAATTAGCCATTGATCTACAGGGTAAAGGCACGACGGAACAAATTGAGCTCGAGCGTCTAAAGCTCAACACGCTAGGCGGTGAGCTTAACGGTGTCGTTAAAGCGAACTGGAAGAGTCTCGTTAACTGGCAAGCTGACGTGACACTCAAAGATATTCAGCCGGGTCTGCAGTGGCCTGAAGCCGAGGGCAACATTAGCGGAAGCATCGTCACCTCGGGTGAGTTGACGGAAGCGGGCGGCTGGGCGATTGAACTGCCTAAATTGGATATTGAAGGGATCTTGCGAGAATACCCTCTGGATATCGAAGGTCAGTTGTCAGCGTCGGATCGCAGCGCGAGCGGTGAACCAAAACTGAAAACCAGTGGTTTGAGTTTGGCTCACGGTGTTAACTCGATTAAGGCTCAGGGTGAGCTTGATAAGAAATGGGACATGGGTGTTGATATTTACTTCCCTGAGCTTGTAAAAAGCGTCCCTGACTTGAAAGGTAAAGTGATTGGTAACATCCAGCTAAGCGGTCCAACGAAAGAGCCTGAAGTCGATCTCGCTCTAAATGTGGATAAGGTAGATTGGAATAGCGAAGCAACACTAGAATCCTTGTCGCTTAATGGCTCTGTGATTCCTCTGCCATTGCCTGAAGCTCAAGCTGATCTTGAATTAAAAGCTAAGAACTTAACCTATCAAGATCAAAGCGTAGAAAGCATTGCTCTCACGGTGAGTGGTGGTGAGAAGAAACACACAATGACACTTGATGTGATATCCGACATCGTGTCTACAAGCTTAGCTATTTCCGGAGAGTTGATTCAAAAGCCTTCTCTTATTTGGGATGGATCGTTAGACAGAGTCAAAATCACTACTCAGCAAGGTCCTTGGGTATTAGACCAACCTGTCGCGATAAAGGCGGATGTCGATAAGCAGTTTGCTGATGTTCAAGCGCATTGTTGGAACCAATCGGGTTCGAGTGTGTGTTTGGATGAAGACGTTCGTGTCGGAAAATCGGGTGAGGCCAAAGTGGCCATCAATCAATTCGATTTCGAGCAGATTAAAGCCTTTGTGCCTAAAGAGACGCAATTACAGGGCTTAGTCAATGCAACCGCTCATGCTAAGTGGTCTGAACAAGGTGAGCCTGAGGTCACGGTAAGCGTTGATATGCCGAAAGGTCAGGTTGTTCAACAAGTGGGTGAGCCAATCACACTGGGTTGGGAAAGCGTTGCATTGAATGCCCAACTGAAAGACAACAAACTGGATGCCGACTTTAAGTTGGATGTTTCCGATAATGGTGACCTGTCTGGCACGGTGTCGTTACCGGATATTCTTGCCGAAGACAAAATGGTCGATGCGGCAATTAAGTTGACCACGTTCCATCTTGATTTCTTACAACCAATACTAGGTGAATACAGCCTATTGAAAGCCGACCTAGAGAGTGATCTTCAAGTTAAAGGCTCACTGATGCACCCTCAAGTCTTTGGTCAATTCTCTGTTGATGGTATTCAAGTGAAAGGCGATGTTACGCCCGTTGATGTGAAAGATGGTCGCATCGACCTCGAGTTTGATGGTTATAGTGCAAAATTGGATGCGAATGTCGAAACACCTGATGGTCACCTTGATATTGAGGGAACCGGAGATTGGCAAGATCTTAAAGCATGGCACTCTAACGTTAGAGTTTTCGCTGATGAGTTGATGGTTGATATCCCACCTATGGTTAAGGTGAAGGTCGTGCCTGATATGACCATTGATGTCACACCAGAACTGGCGAAAATTACCGGTGATATTGCATTACCATGGGGACGCATTGTTGTTGAAGACTTACCACCGTCAGCGGTTGGCGTCTCTTCTGATCAAGTTATTTTGAATAAAGATCTAGAGCCAGAAAACGAAGATACGATCCCATTCAATGTGATGACGAATATTAATATCTCCATTGGTGATGACTTTAAACTGTCTGCCTTCGGTCTTGAAGGTGATTTGGTCGGTAAGCTCAACGTGGCTCAAAAAGACCAAGGTCCATTTATTACAGGTGAAGTGAACATCGTCGATGGTACTTATCAATCATTCGGGCAAGACCTCTTGATCGAAGAGGGTAAGATCCTAATGAATGGACCACCGGATCAGCCATACGTAGCCATCAACGCGATTCGTAATCCTGATAATACTCAGGATGACGTGACCGCTGGTATTCGAGTGACTGGCCCTGCGACAGAGCCTACCATCGAGATTTATTCTGACCCAGCGATGCCACAAGCGAACGCACTGTCTTATATTTTGCGTGGCCAAGATATCGACGGTGAGTCGAGCGGTTCGATGACAACGACTTTAATCGGTTTGAGTTTAGCGAAGAGTGGTAAGGTTGTTGGTGAAATCGGTGAAGCCTTTGGTGTACAGGACTTGCAACTGGATACTGCAGGCTCTGGCGATGACTCTCAAGTGACGGTAAGTGGTTACATCCTGCCTGGCTTACAGGTGAAGTATGGTGTGGGTATCTTTAACTCGTTAGGTGAGTTTACCGTTCGTTATAGATTGATGCAGGATCTCTATGTTGAAGCTGTTTCTGGCCTAGACAGTGCTGTGGATCTTCTCTATCAATTTGAGTTCGAGTAGAGCCGTATGGGAGGGCATATGCAGCATCTTGTTTTTGTCTATGGAACCTTGAGGCAAGGTCAGTCCAATCACCATTATTTGCAGGGCTGCGATTTATTAGGGCAGTTTGATACACCTAAGGAATACGCACTTTTTGATTTAGGTGCCTATCCGGCGATGATTTTGGGAAAGAAAAGTGTCGCTGGTGAGGTCTATATCATTAACGACGAAATTTTAGAGTCGCTCGATCGGCTAGAAGATGTTCCTGTTGAGTATCGTCGCGAGCAAATAGAGACTATATTTGGATTAGCATGGGTATATTTGTATCAGCTTGATCTAACAGCTAATAAAGAAATACTTTCGGGTAACTGGTGTCAGCGGAACAATGATTCCTAACTAGTTAATCACCTTACGAGACAACAAAAAGCCAGCACTGAGGTGCTGGCTTTTTAATAGCGTTAGTTTGAGAATGAAATGAGAGGGTTACTCAGGGTTCAGCTCAAGAAACTCTTCTACTTTACGTACCATTTTTGTTGAACCAACGAAGAAAGGCACACGTTGGTGTAGCTCAGTTGGTTTGATATCCATGATACGCTGTGCACCGTCTGATGCAATACCGCCAGCTTGCTCCATAAGGAAAGCAATAGGGTTGCATTCATAAAGCAAACGCAATTTACCTTGAGGGTGGCTCTCTGTACTTGGGTATAAGTAGATGCCGCCTTTTAGCAAGTTACGGTGGAAATCAGACACAAGAGAACCAATGTAACGTGACGTGTAAGGGCGGTTATCGCTTGGCTCGCTTTCCTGACAGTATTTGATGTACTTCTTAACACCGGTTGGGAAGCGGATGTAGTTACCTTCGTTGATCGAGTAGATCTTACCTTCATCTGGAATCATCATGTTTTCATGAGATAGGCAGAAGGTACCCAGTGATGGGTCGTAGGTGAAGCCATTTACGCCAGCACCTGTTGTGTAAACAAGCATGGTTGAAGAACCGTAAATCACGTAACCCGCGGCTACTTGCTTGTGTCCTGGCTGTAGGAAATCTTCTTGTGTTGGTGGAGTACCGATCGGTGATACTCGACGGTAGATAGAGAAAATTGTACCAACCGATACATTCACATCGATGTTTGAAGAGCCATCAAGTGGATCCATCAGTACAACGTATTTTGCGTTTTTGTTGAGCTCTTTATTGAAGGCGACAGCTTCGTCTTCTTCTTCACTTGCAACACCACAAACTTGGTCACGAGCTTCTAGAGCCGCTTTAAATTTGTCGTTCGCGTAAAGGTCTAGCTTTTGTTGCTCTTCACCTTGCACGTTGTCTGTACCAACAGCGCCAGTGATGTCGACTAGGCCAGCCTTGTTGATCTCACGGTTAACAATTTTTGCAGCAAGTCGAATAGACGACAAAAGGGATGATAGATCACCGCTTGCATGGGGGAAGTCACTCTGTTTCTCAACAATGAACTCACCAAGGGTGCGCATCTCAGACATGTTATTTCCTTAAACTTCTCTCAATATTAGGGGGGATTTGAGCACTGTAGATTCGGCCTCTTGAGTGGGCTTTATTCATCTAGACGCTTACCTAAATTCTAAAGGTTAGATCTTTTTAATGGTAATGAACTAAGCGACACAGATCTCACTTACTATGTCGACTCAATTTGTTTTGCATTGCCGCTCGCTTTTAATCGCCATTTAATGATAATGAGTGCAAGCCGTTTTAATTAGGCACTGTTTATTTAGCCAAGCGTTTGGAAGCAATTTATGCATATTCATATCTTAGGAATTTGTGGCACCTTCATGGGTGGTGCTGCGGTATTGGCTCGTCAATTAGGTCACAAGGTTACGGGTAGTGACGCGAATGTTTACCCACCAATGAGCACCTTGTTGGAATCACAAGGGATTGAAATTATTGAAGGGTTCGACCCTAGCCAATTAGAACCAAGGCCAGATCTCGTGGTTATCGGTAACGCAATGAGCCGCGGTAATCCGTGTGTTGAGTATGTGTTGGATAACAACCTTAGATACACCTCTGGTCCTCAGTGGTTGCAAGAGTTCTTACTGCATGACCGTTGGGTGTTAGCGGTATCGGGAACGCACGGTAAGACCACGACATCAAGCATGTTGGCTTGGATCTTGGAAGACTGTGGCTATGCACCGGGCTTCTTAGTTGGCGGAGTGTTGGGTAACTTTGGTATCTCTGCTCGCCTTGGTGAAAGCATGTTCTTCGTGGTAGAAGCCGACGAATACGACAGTGCTTTTTTCGATAAACGATCTAAGTTCGTTCATTACCACCCAAGAACCTTAGTGATGAATAACCTAGAGTTTGATCATGCGGACATCTTTGACGATCTTGAAGCGATTAAGCGACAATTTCATCATTTGGTGCGTACTGTGCCAAGCAATGGTCGCATTTTCTCACCTAAGCAAGACAGCGCTATTGAAGATGTTCTAGCTCGCGGTTGCTGGAGTGAAACTGAATCGAGTGGCGAGCAAGGCGACTGGGATGCCAAGAAACTGGTCAAAGATGGCTCTCAATTTGAGGTTTACTTCCAAAATGAATGTGTTGGAACCGTAAATTGGGATTTAGTGGGCGACCACAACGTAAATAATGCTTTGATGGCGATTGCAGCTGCACGTCATGTGGGCGTGACACCTGACCTTGCTTGTGAATCACTAGCTACCTTTATTAATACTAAGCGCCGTTTGGAGTTTAAAGGCGAGGTGGCAGGTGTGTCTGTTTATGACGATTTTGCTCATCATCCAACGGCGATTGAACTTACGCTCGGGGGATTACGTAATAAGGTCGACACTAAGAAAATCATTGCCGTTTTAGAGCCTCGTTCTGCCACCATGAAACGTGGTGTGCACAAAGAAATACTGGCTGATTCGTTGAAGCAGGCGGATTCTACCTACTTATTCCAACCGGATAACATTGATTGGTCAGTTCAAGATGTTGCAGACGCTTGTCACCAACCGGCACACGTGAGTGATGACATGGATGCATTCGTTGCTAAAATTGTCTCAGAGGCACAAGCTGGCGACCAAATTTTGGTAATGAGTAATGGTGGCTTTGGTGGCATTCATCAAAAACTGTTGGATGGATTGGCACTCAAAGGCTAACGGCATCCACGACCTTATAATTTGAAGTAATTGAGAACATGACAAAACACGATAAAGCGATAACCCTTGCTTTCACTGGCGCATCTGGTGCGCCTTATGGCCTGCGTTTACTTGAATGCCTTTTGGCAGCCGACTATCAGGTCTACTTGCTGATTTCATCGGCAGCGCGAGTGGTATTGGCGACCGAGCATGAACTTAAGTTACCTGCTGGGCCAGATGCGGCGAAACAAGCTTTGGTTAAACATCTTGGCTGCGACCCTGAAAAGCTGGTGGTGTGTGGCAAAGATGATTGGTTCTCGCCGGTTGCCTCTGGTTCAGCTGCACCGAAGCAGATGGTCGTTTGTCCATGTTCCGCGGGAAGCTTGGCTTCGATTGCACATGGATTGTCTGATAACCTGATTGAGCGAGCAGCAGACGTAGTCATGAAAGAGCGAGGACAGCTGTTGTTGGTGGTTCGTGAGACGCCATTTTCGACGCTTCATCTAGAGAACATGCATAAGCTTTCGACCATGGGCGTGACGATCATGCCTGCAGCCCCGGGTTTTTATCATCAACCTAAGTCAATTGAAGAACTGGTCGACTTTATGGTGGCGCGTATTCTAGATCACCTTGGTATCGAACAAGGTTTAGTGCCACGTTGGGGTTACGATCAACGTAATTGATCCAAACTTGATAGCTTATTGTTAAAAATCAAATTACAATTCTGAGCACTCATCGGGGAGCGAACCATTCAAATAATGAATGCGAGCTGAGATCAAGCAGGTGCTTGGGACCCGTAAACCTGAACCAGATAATGCTGGCGTAGGAATTGAGTTAGGAACAACCTCTACCGTTCTCCTCCCTCAAACCTGTGCCGCTCAGACCATGGAGAGCGTCCAGTGAAATTCACATTAACTACCCTTGCTGTTACTACAGCTATTTCTTTTTCTGCCTTTGCTGCAGACAACACTTTGACTGTATACACCTATGACTCTTTTGCTGCGGATTGGGGCCCTCGTCCTGCCGTTGAAAAAGCATTCGAAGAGAAGTGTGGTTGTGATGTGAACTTTGTCGCGCTTGAAGATGGCGTGTCTATTCTTAACCGCTTGCGTCTCGAAGGCGGCAACAGCAAAGCTGACATCGTATTAGGCCTAGACAACAACCTAATGGCTGAAGCGAAAGCGACGGGCTTATTGGCTGAGCATAATGTTGATACGTCATCGGTAACGCTTCCTAATGGTTGGAACGACAGCACTTTTGTACCCTATGACTTTGGCTACTTTGCTTTTGTTTACAATAAAGAGAAACTGGAAAACCCGCCGAAGAGCTTGAAAGAACTGGTTGAGCAGCGTGATGATCTTAAGGTCATCTACCAAGATCCACGTACATCAACACCAGGCCAAGGCATGATGCTTTGGATGAAATCAGTATACGGTGATGAAGCGACAGCAGCATGGAAGAAGCTTGCTCAGAAAACAGTGACTGTAACCAAAGGCTGGTCTGAAGCTTACTCAATGTTCCTAGAAGGCGAGTCGGATTTAGTCTTGTCTTACACAACGTCTCCTGCTTACCACATTATTGCTGAGAGCGATTCTAAGTACGCAGCGGCAAGCTTTGAAGAAGGGCATTACACTCAAGTGGAAGTGGCTGCCAAGGTTAAAGGCAGTAAGAACGAGAAACTTGCTGATGAGTTTATGGCGTTTATCCTAAGTGATGAATTCCAAACGGCGATGCCAACAGGTAACTGGATGTACCCAGTGACGGATGTTGAGTTACCAAAAGGGTTTGAGCAACTTACGGTTCCTCAGAAAGCGCTGAGCTTTAGCTCAGAAGAGATCGCCGAGAAGCGTAAGCCATGGATTCGTGAATGGCAGAGTGCACTTACTTTTTAATTTGCTTTTAAAAAATTAGCTTTCTAACTTTCTGTATTTAAAGGTTTGTTCGATGTTAACTGAGCGAACCATTTACGGTAAAAAACAATCTATGATAAAGAAAACACCTAAGGTTGGGATTTGGGTAGCGATACTCATTACTGCCTTCGTGGTTTCAGCAGTTGGGGCATTGCTTAGCAATGCCCCTTCTCTTGATATCAGCCAAGTATGGTCCGATCCTTACTATTGGCATGTAACGAAATTCAGCTTTTATCAAGCGACACTCTCAACAGTGCTGAGTGTTGGCTTTGCTATACCTATTGCTCATGCGCTGTGTCGTAGGCAATTTTTTGGACGCGCTTTGTTGTTAAGGCTGTTCGCGTCGACCTTAGTCCTGCCTGTGTTAGTGGGCGTATTTGGCTTACTTGCGATCTATGGCAATAGTGGTTGGTTAGCTAAGTTTTTGGCGAGCTTCGATATTGAATTGCCATTTTCCATATACGGATTGAATGGTATTTTGCTGGCGCACGTTTTCTTTAACTTGCCTTATGCCAGTCGCTTACTTTTACAAGCGTTAGATACCGTGCCTGCCGAGCAACACAAGCTTTGTGCTCATTTGGGTATGAGTCATTGGAACAAATTCAGATGGGTTGAATGGCCACGTTTAAGACAGCAATTGCCTCATGTGTGTGGCTTAGTCTTCATGCTGTGTTTTACCAGCTTTGCTACCGTGATGGCACTAGGCGGTGGACCTAAATCAACCACTATCGAACTCGCTATTTATCAGGCGATTAAATTCGACTTTGACCTTCAAGCTGGTGCCTTGCTCGCGATATGGCAAATGCTGCTGTGTGGTGTGCTAGCAGTGAGCATTCAACGGCTATCGAAACCTATTTCAGTGACGGCCAGTCAGTTGTCTGAAGAGAAATATTTGGTTAAGGACAGCTGGTGGTCAAAAGCTTGGGATAGCTTTTGGATCATAATAGTCTCAATGCTGGTATTGCCGCCATTAGCTATGGTTATCGTCAGTGGAATTAACTCGCAGGCATTAACCGTACTCAGCAGCGAGCCGTTTTGGGCGGCGTTAATTACCTCGGTTAAAGTCGCGTCATTAGCAAGTGTTATCGCAGTTGGTATTGGTATCGCCATACTGCTGACTAGCCGAGCATGGCGTTTACAGAACAAGAATTTTCGAGCCGATAAAATCGAGCTGATTGGCACTATTATCTTAGTGACTCCGGGGCTGGTGATCAGTACGGGGATCTTCTTATTACTGCGTTCATTCACCGATGTCTTTAGTTTAGCTTTCTTTATCGTGATTGCCGTCAACAGCTTAATGGCGCTGCCTTACGTAATTAAAACCCTAGCTCAACCTATGCTGCATTTGTCTCAGCAGTATCAGTATGTGTGTGCAAGCTTGGGAATGACAGGTTTCACGCGTTTTAGGTTAGTGGAGTGGCGAGCACTGCGTAAGCCGATGGCGCAAGCCTTCTCGATTAGCTTTATGTTGGCGATGGGTGACTTAAGCGCGATTGCTTTGTTTGGTAGCCAAGATTTTAGAACTCTGCCTTTGTACCTATTCCAATTGTTAGGCAGTTATCAAATGGAAGCTGCGGCGGTAGTTTCTGTGAGCTTACTGTTACTGAGTGTCGGCAGTTTTAGCTTAATAGAATTCTTATTTACTCGAAGATCTAAGCTCGATGCTAAAGAATTAAGGAACCGATGATGTTAGTGATGAAAGATGTGGATTACCATTATCACAGAGAGTTGTTTAGCTTTGATTTTCAAGCTGAGCAGGGCGATATTGTTGCGCTTATGGGGCCGAGTGGTGCGGGTAAGTCTACACTGTTGGCGCTAGTTGCTGGTTTCATCGAGCCTACATCGGGTGAGATATCAGTGGCTGGGCAGTCGCTTATTGGTAAAGAAGCACATCAGCGTCCGTTGGCGATGTTGTTTCAAGAGCACAACCTGTTTGCCCATCTCACGGTACGTGAAAATATTGGTTTAGGTCTGCACCCGGGATTAAAGCTTACGGCAACCCAAAAGCTCAAAGTTGAGCAAGCAGCCGCACAAGTAGGTGTTGCAGAGTATTTGGATAGATTGCCTGAGCACTTATCCGGTGGTCAACGCCAGCGTGTCGCGTTAGCGCGTTGTTTTGTCCAACCTCATGATATTTGGCTGCTTGATGAACCTTTCTCTGCGCTTGACCCTTTGCTGCGTGAAGAGATGCTTAGCTTAGTGAAGCGATTAGCGGCAGAGCGAAATATTACGGTCTTGATGGTGACTCACCATTTAGGTGACGCACGCAGTATCGCGAATAAGTTTGTGTTTGTGGCGCTAGGTAAGGTGTTGGTTGAAGACTCGATAGAGGCACTGACGGCGGATCATCCGCAGACAGAATTAAGCTCATTTGTTAAAGCGGGTGAGTGACGACTCATCACTCCTGTGAGTATTTATTGATATTGAGTGCTTCTTGATATCGAGTGCGTCAAAAACAAAAAGACCTAGCATGCGCTAGGTCTTTTATTGTCTTACAGAATAAAGCGACAAAGATTAGTCTTCTAGCTTTAGCTCTTTTAAGATTTGGAAGATTTCACGAGAAGCCTTTGCTGGCTTGTTCGCTGATTTCTCTTTGTTAGCTTGGCGAGCTAGCTGACGAAGACGCTGACGGTCTGCTTCAGGGTACATGTCCATGACTTCTGAAATGGCAGCATCGCCTTCAGCAACAACGCGATCACGCAGTTGCTCAAGCTTGTGCAGTTCAGCGGTTGCTTGCGAGTGCTTGTTACGTACTTTATCCAAAGCCGCTTGAATTGGCTCAGGATCAACATTGCGCATTACTTTACCAATGTATTGAAGTTGACGGCGCTTCGCTTCATTTTTAAAGCGTTGTGCATCTTTAATCGCTTGTGCCAAATCTTCAGACAGAGGAAACTTGTCTAATACAGAAGGCTTCAGGGAAACAAGTTCTTCCCCCAGTTTTTGTAGCGCTTCCATGTCGGTTTTCATTTCTGTCTTACTTACCCAGATGATTTCTTCTTCTGGTTCCCATGGGGCTTTTTGGTTTTTGCGAGCCATCTTTTCTGCCTATGTCACTATCTCAAACGAATATATTGCCTATTTTAGCAAGAATCTTGGGGAGAAAGCGAAATTCTTGTTATCCTACGTAATATTGACCTACAAAATTAGAATAGATATGGATGTAAAACAGCAAGTCGCCCAGCAAAGAGTTGAGCTAGAAGCCGCAGTAGCAAAAGCGTTGGACATGGCCTCTGTGAGTGCCGACGCCGCTGAAGTTGCTATTACTAAGTCAACGGGTTTAAGTGTTTCAACACGTATGTGTGAAGTGGAAAACGTTGAATTTAATAGTGATGGTGCACTTGGTATTACTGTTTATCGCGGCCAGAAAAAAGGCAGCGCATCTACATCTGACCTGAGTGAGAAGGCGATTGCTCAAACGGTAGCAGCCGCGCTTGATATCGCTCAGTACACATCTGAAGACCCGTTTTCAGGTCCTGCAGCAAAAGAATACATGGTAAAAGAAATTCCAGACTTGGATCTTTTCCACCCTGACGAGCCTAACCCTGACTATGCCGCTGAGATTGCGATTGCAGCTGAGAAGCAAGCGCTCGCTTATAGCGATAAGATCAAACAGAGTGATGGCGCGAGCTACGACAGTCACTACGGTGTTAAGGTTTACGGTAACAGTCATGGCTTACTAGCCAGCTACGCTTCAAGCCGTCATAGCACGAGCTGCTGCGTGATTGGACAAGGCGCTAATGGTGAAATGGAACGTGACTACAGCTACACCGTTGCACGTCACCGTGACGAACTGTGGACGCCTGAGCGTGTAGGTCAGGAAGCTGCAGAAAAGACGATTAGCCGCTTGGATGCGAAAAAGCTACCAACAGGCCAATACCCAATTATGTTCGCTAACGATGTTGCGACAGGTCTTATCGGTCACCTTGTGATGGCGATCAGTGGCGGCAACCTTTACCGTAAGTCATCTTTCTTATTGGATCATTTAGGTCAGAAAATCCTACCTGATTGGTTCAATATCTCTGAGCGTCCTCACATCCTACGTGGTTTGGCTTCAAGCCCATTTGATAGCGAAGGTGTGTTCACTCAAGATCGTGAAATCATCACTGACGGTGTGCTAGCAACTTACCTACTAACGAGCTATGCCGCACGTAAGATGGATATGACGCCAACCGGTCATGCTGGTGGTATTCATAACTGGTTCGTTAAATCGACCGGTCAAAACTTTGAGCAGATGCTAAAAGAGTTGGGTACTGGCTTCCTAGTCACTGAAGTGATGGGCCAAGGCGTAAACACCGTAACGGGTGATTATTCACGTGGCGCTGCAGGTTTCTGGGTTGAAAACGGAGAGATCCAATACCCAGTATCAGAAGTAACAATCGCAGGTAACCTAAAAGACATGTTTACTCAGATTGTTGCTGTGGGTAACGACGTAGAAACACGTTCGCAAATTCAAACGGGTTCTATCCTGCTTGAGTCGATGAAAGTCGCGGGTGAGTAATTCAATTAAAGCGAATCTGATGAATTAAAAAAGGGAGCCGTGGCTCCCTTTTTGTTTTCTGTATTTCGCCAAAAATTGGCTAACTGCTTATGCTAACTAGATCAGTATGGTCGCTAAGCCTAGGAACACCGATAGGCCAATAACATCGGTTACTGTGGTCAGTGCCATACCGCCAGCAAGGGCTGGATCGATATTCATCTTCTTCAACATCACTGGGATAGTTACACCAGCAATACCTGCGACAATCAAGTTGGTCATCATCGCCGCTGAGATGATGCCTCCCAGTATCCAGTTACCTTTCCAAGCCACCACGATACCACCAATGATAACGGCCCATAGAACGCCGTTTAGGAAGCCGATGGCTGCCTCTTTGAGTAGCAGTTCGCGTTTGTTACTGTCACCGATATGACCGAGTGCCAAACCACGAATCACCAGAGCAACGGTTTGGTTACCCGCAACCCCCCCCATCGAAGGCACGATAGTCATCAGAACCGCAATCGCTGCCATTTGATCGAGCGTTGCTTCAAACATGTTTGATACAGATGCTGCCGCCAGTGCTGCGAGTACGTTAGCACCAAGCCACACACTACGACGACGAGCAGATTTTACGACCGGTGCGAAGGTATCTTCGTCATCGTCCATACCCGCCATACTCATCATTGAGTGTTCGGCATCTTCACGGATAACATCAACCACGTCATCGATGGTGATACGACCAACAAGGTGCTGGTTACTATCGATGACAGGCGCAGAAACCCAGTTACGACGTTCAAACAGGCTCGCGATATCTGACGCACTGGTTTCTACCGCGATCGCTTCGTCGGCATCATCCATCACTTCTGAAACAGGGACATCAGGTTGAGTCGTTACTAGCGTGGTAAGTGATAGGTTACCGATAAGACGTTCTTCTTCATCAATAACATACAGAGCATCAGTTGCATCCGGCAGTTCGCCACGCATACGCATGTAGCGCAATACAACGTCAACATCGACATCACCACGAATCGTGATTACGTCGGTGTTCATGATCGCACCCGCTGAATCTTCAGGGTACGACAGGGCAGTTTCAACTAATGCACGATCGACGGAGTCCATTTGAGAAAGGACTTCGCGAGAAACATCGTCGGGTAGGCTTCGAAGTACGTACGCGACGTCATCGGTTTCCATACCTTCGGTTGCTTCTGCCAAGGTCTCAGGTGCCATTTTCGACACAAGAGCATCTTTGACGTCTTCGTTTAGTTCATCAAGAATTTCACCGTAGTCTTCAGGATCGGTGAGTTGCCAGAGTACGTCACGACTTTTGCGAGGGGAGGCTTCTAAAAGGTGTGCAATATCTTCAGGCTCCATGTCCTGAAGTTGTCGGCGTACGTGAACAAATCGGCCGTTTTCTAGGGCTTCGCTGACTTCTTGGAGGGTTTGGTGAGCTTGGTCGAATTCTAATTGCTCTGCCATATTTTCCTCCTATCTCATTATTCTAACAATGGTTGGAATAGTAACTTAATTCTGGGGCTTATTTAAATCATAAACTTAGATAGAACTAAGATTTAATATTGGTTGGTTCGTTGTTTGAGTCTTAGGCGTTGTGAGTGAAGCGTTTTCGCTACTCACCCTCATCAAACTTGTCTTCAATGAGATGACAGACGGCATCCAGTGCTTGCTGTGAATCGGTACCTGCAGCTTGAATCGTAATATGTTGCCCTTGCGCTGATTCCAGCATAAGTAACCCCATTACGCTGTCTGCTGTTGCTGTTTTATCTTCTTCGCTATGGATAGTGATGGTTGCATCAAAGCTTTGTGCAAGCTCAACCAACTTTACGGCTGCTCTAGCGTGAAGACCCAAGCGATTTTGGATCAGTACAGTTCGAGTTAATTCCATGGTTAGCCCTGTTGGTGCTTCTCTAGGGAGGCGTGTCTGATTTGAACTTGATGGCCAAGTTGCTCAAAGTACTCACCAATTTTCTGGGTTAGATAAACCGAGCGGTGTTTGCCGCCAGTACAGCCAATCGCGACCGTTAGGTAACTGCGATTGTTCTTCTCTAACATTGGTAACCACTGTTCAACAAAGCCTTGGATCTGTTGCTTGAGTTCCAGAACTTCTGAGTGTTCTTCTAGAAAGGAGTGAATTGGTGCATCTAGCCCGGTTAGTGGTCGTAGTGCAGGTTCCCAGTGAGGGTTCGGCAAAAAGCGAACATCAAACACGTAGTCGGCATCACTTGGCAAGCCATACTTAAAACCGAAAGATTGAAAGACGATGATCAGCTCTTGCTTCTCTTTGCCTTCGACTTTAAAGCGCACTTTTTCACTCAACTCGTAGAGGTTGCAGTCACTGCTATCAATCACAATGCTGGCTTGCTCTGCTAGAGGTGTCAGAAGTGTCTTCTCTAAATCAATCGCTTGCTCAAGAGAGAGCTTTTCTTGGCCAATTGATAAAGGGTGGATTCTGCGGGTTTCGCTGTAGCGCTTAAGGAGTGTCTGCTTGCTGGCATCGAGGAACAATACATCAACATCGATGTTTGTAGCTGACTCGAGTTGCTCGAGCGTGTCGGTGACTAACTGAGGCTCTTTCGGTAGGTTACGTATATCAATACTTACCGCAACGTTTTGGTTGCTTTCGCGTACCGATTCGACAAAGTTGTTGAGCAGGTTTACTGGTAGATTATCGACACAGTAATACCCCAAGTCTTCTAGGACTCGTAACGCAACACTTTTACCGGCCCCTGATTGGCCACTAACCACGATTAATCGCATGTTATTGCTCGCAAGTTGGCACTTGAATCATGATGTCGTAAAGCTCTTGATCGCTCTGAGCATTACGCAGCTGTTTAAGAGTCTGCTTGTCGTTTAGTCGTTCTGCCATACAAGAAAGGGTTTTTAGATGCTCTTTGCATTGTTCGCTAGGAACAAGCAGGGCAAATAGTAGGTCGACAGGACGATTATCAATCGCATCAAATTCGATAGGATCTTGGCATTGCAGTAATACAGCTATCGCTTTATCACTGACATTCATACGAGCATGGGGAATCGCGATACCATTACCAATACCGGTACTGCCCATCTTCTCACGGCTCAACATACACTCAAATAGCTCTGTTGAATCTTGACCGCAGCTCTCAGCTGCTATCTGGCTGATGAGCTCAAGGGCTCTTTTTTTGCTTGTGCATTGGACTGCACTTTTGGTGCAGTCCAATGAAAGTACTTCGCTTAATTGCATGTTAGTGACTACTTAGCTTTTCTTTGTGCTTGTTGAGTTGGCGGACGAGTTTATCAACCAATGAATCAATCGCGGCATACATGCTTTCATCTGTTGCTGTCGCATGGATTTCCCCCTGATTTATATGCAGGGTAGCTTCTGCGATTTGATTGATTTTCTCAACTTTTAAAACAACCTGAACGCTATTGATATGATCAAAGAAGCGCTCAAGTTTGTCGAATTTGGTGTGAACATAGTCTTGCATTGAATCGGTAAGATCAACGTGATGGCCTTGAATATTGATTTGCATAGACTTTCCTTTTCAGTTGGTTGCCTGATCATAGTTGCTAAGTAACTAGCGACTAAATGAGCTTATAGCAGGCGTTTACGCTGACTCGATGGGGCAATGCCCAGAGACTCACGGTATTTCGCTATGGTACGTCTAGCTACCTGAATTCCTTGGTCAGCCAGTAAAGCAGCAATCTTACTATCACTTAGAGGCTTCGCGGTATTTTCCGCTGCGACAAGCTTCTTGATGAGTGCGCGAATTGCTGTAGATGAACATTCACCGCCATTGTCAGTGCTGACATGGCTTGAGAAAAAGTATTTGAGCTCGAAGATGCCACGTGGCGTATGCATGAATTTTTGAGTCGTCACACGAGAGATCGTGGATTCGTGCATATCAACAGCTAACGCAACATCATTAAGAACCATTGGCTTCATCGCTTCTTCGCCATGTTCGAAGAAATCACGCTGATGTTCAACAATGCATCGCGCAACTTTGAGTAGCGTCTCATTTCGGCTCTCTAGGCTTTTAATTAACCACTTTGCTTCTTGCAAATTTGAGCGGATGTATTGATTGTCGGCGCTGTTGCCTTTACTGCCCAGATCAGCGTACTGCTGATTCACTTTCAACTTAGGCACGCTATCAGGGTTAATGGTCACTAACCATTTGCCAAGGTCTTTGAAGACAGATACATCTGGAACCACATACTCAGTTTCATCCGGAGTAATCTTACTGCCAGGACGAGGGTCCAGCTGTTGAATCAGTTGCAAAACTTCACGTAGTTCTGCTTCTTTCAACTTGGTCTCTTTGATAACCAGTTTGTAATCGCGATTGCCGAGTTGGTCGATATGGCTAGTAAGTACTAACTTAGCTTCGTTAAGCCAAGGCGTATCTTGGGGAAAGGTTGCCAGTTGCAGTAACAAGCAATCTTGCAGGTTGACTGAACCGACACCTAGCGGATCAAACTGCTGAATTCGTTTACGTACCGCTTCAATTTCATCAAGCTCGATCTCTTCATTGTCGAAGTTTTCAAGGATGTCTTCACAAGTTACAGTGAGGTAGCCGTAGTCGTCGATGGCATCGATTAATGCAAAAGCGATGCTTCGGTCGGTGTCAGTGAATGGCGTTAAGTCGAGTTGCCAAAGTAGGTAATCGTGCAGGCTTTGAGTGGTTTCGCCTTGATAAACCGGCATGTCGTCATCAATCGCAATACCCGTGTTACCGGTGTTCGCGCTGTAGACGTCTTCCCAAGTTGTGTCGATTTCTAGTTCGTTGCCAATCTCTGATTTTTCGATTAAGTCTGAGCTATCAGGTAAGTCTTGCTCTGTGGCTTCAACAGTTTCTTTTTCGTCACTGCTAGGTTTTTCTTCCGATGTTGGCGTATCTTCATTGCCTTCTTCGACATCGAGTAGTGGGTTAGATTCAAGTGCTTCTTGAATCTCTTGCTGCAAATCTAAAGTAGACAATTGCAACAAACGAATCGCTTGCTGCAATTGAGGAGTCATTGCTAACTGTTGGCCTAGCTTAAGTTGTAATGAGGGTTTCATTCAGTGTGACTTACCTAGTTATTATTCTTAGAACTCTCGATACTCTCTATATAATCATAGACGGAATTGTTCGCCTAGATAAACTTGTTTAACTTGTTCGTTATTGAGAACATCTTCAGGAGTACCCTCAGCGATCAGGTGTCCTTGGCTTACGATGTAAGCTTTTTCACACACGTCTAATGTTTCACGAACGTTGTGGTCGGTAATCAAAACGCCCAAGCCGCGATCACGCAGGTGAACAATGATTTTTTTGATATCGATTACTGAGATCGGGTCAACACCGGCGAATGGTTCATCCAATAGAATGAACTGCGGGTTTGCTGCTAGTGCACGAGCAATCTCTACACGACGACGCTCACCACCCGACAGAGCCATACCATTGCTGGTGCGGATATGTTGGATGTGGAACTCTTCTAGCAGGTCTTCCAGCTTATCTTGGCGTTGTTCGTTGGTCATTTCATCACGGGTTTGTAAAACCGCCATGATGTTGTTCTCTACGGACAACTTACGGAAAATCGATGCTTCTTGAGGCAGGTAACCGATACCAAGACGAGAGCGGCTGTGCATTGGTAAGATACTGATGTCTCGGTCATCAATGCTGATGGTACCTTCATCACGCGCCACCAAACCAACAATCATATAGAAAGATGTGGTTTTACCTGCACCGTTAGGCCCAAGCAGACCGACGATCTGGCCTGACTCTACCTGTAAGCTTACATCGGTAACAACCTTACGTTTACTGTAGGTTTTCGCTAGGTTTTTTGCTTTAAGAACAGCCATCGTTACTTATTCACTTCCGTTGGTTGTAAAACCGTTGACACTCGTTTGTTTTCACCACTGTCAGCGACTAATTTCTGAGAACCGATCTGGTAAGTGATCTTAGAACCGCGAATGATGCTGCCATCTTGAGATAACATCGCATTCTTAGTCATGATCAGTCGGTCGGCAACAAGCTGGTAGTGCAGGTCGTCAGCTTCACCGTAGAGTGTCTTACCGTCGTCAGTAAGCTGAGAGAAGGTTGCTGGCTTACCGAAGCCTTGAATTTCTTCAATCTCACCGTTTACGGCGTTACGAGTAACAATAACCTTATCGGCATTGATATTGATGCTGCCTTGTTTAAGGTTCACATCACCAAGGAAAGTCACTTGGTTACTTTTCATATCCAATTGCTGGCTGTCTGAGTCAATGTAGACAGGTTGCTCACTATCCGAAGACAGAGCATAGACATTAGGTGCCGCAAGGGTCAAAGCGAATAAACTAAGGTGTAAGAGTTTCATATCTACCTTGAACAGAATTAAAGAGGATTGCATTGTTGGTACCGAAGTTACCTTTCATTGCTTGTCCCTCAGTTTCAAAAAATGTACCGATCATATGGACCGGAGTCTCTGAATAAAAATCTCGGCTAGGCAGCTCAACAACCATTTTATCTGTGGTCATTGTATCGAAGCTGGCTTCTGGCAACAGGTTCTTTGCCACGACGTTGTCATAAAACGTGACAACTTGATTCTCATCCATAATCGCGCGATCAGCGGTGACTTGCCATTCAATCGTGTGCCCTTCACGGAATACCGAAAGAACTGGGTTTTGAAAGTGCGTATCGCCAACTACTGAGTAGTGTTCTAAATACGTCGATTCAACCTGATAGCTGCGAATACCGCTTTCGTCGTAGCTAATGTTGTTCAGGCTTTTGCCACTAAACGCGGGCAGCTCCAAATTTGGAGCCACTTGTATCGTTGATGTTTGCTCTTTGTCGTACAAGTAATAGGTCGACCAAGAGGCAATAAATATGAGTATTAAATAGATAATACGAGTAAAACTCATATGCTTAAACCTTTATGCACGTCGAGTTCATTTCTTGCTTGTAAAATAAGGTCACAGACTTCACGTACCGCGCCATGACCACCGTTAATGGTTGTCACGTAGTTTGCACGCTTTGCAAGTAGCGGGTGCCCATCTGCCACACAGACCTTCAAGCCAACTTTTTCCATTACAGGCCAGTCAATCAGATCGTCTCCGATGTAACCTGTATTTTCAGGGTTTACAGAAAGCTTATCGCAAATATCTTGGTATGCCTTAACTTTATCGTCTTGACCTTGATAAATCAGCTTAATGCCTAGAGCGGTCATACGATTCTCAACAATTTGAGATTTGCGACCCGTGATGATCGCGATTTCAATGCCTGCGTTCATCAGTGATTTGATACCGTAACCGTCACGAGTGTGGAAGGTTTTCAGCTCTTCACCGTTGTTGCCCATGTAGATGCGACCATCAGAGAAGACACCATCGACATCGCAAATCAGCAGTTTGATCTCTTTTGCAATTGCAAATACATCTGAATTAACAGTGCCGTATAGAGTTTCGACTGTCTGTGTCATTACATTACTCCTGCTTTCAGTAAGTCATGCATGTTTAACGCTCCGACTAATTTACCTTCTTGGCATAACATCAGGCCATTGATGCTCTTCGCTTGCATCAAGTTTAAGCCCTCAACCGCGAGCATGTTTGGCTCGGCTACCGTCGGGTTTAGCGTCATCACATCACCGATCTGCGTGTTATGGATATCAACGCGTTTGTCTAAGATACGGCGTAAATCACCATCGGTAAAAATACCGGCCATTTGGCCATCTTCACCAACGATTGCTGTCATGCCTAAGCCTTTCTGAGATATCTCTAGTAGAGCGTCTCTTACTAGTGCGTCGGGTGCTACAACAGGAAGTGAATCGCCTGTGTGCATGATGTCGTCGAGCTTCAACAGCAGCTGACGACCTAAAGCGCCACCAGGATGAGAAAGGGCAAAGTCTTGAGCGGTGAAGCCTCGAGCCTGCAAAAGTGCAACGGCTAATGCATCACCCATGACCAAAGTCGCCGTGGTGCTTGTTGTTGGTGCTAAGCCCAGCGGACAAGCTTCTTCCGGTACTGAAATTTGTAAATGGATATCAGACAGGGTTGCCATGTTTGATGCTGGCTTGCCTGTCATGCTGATGATCTTGATGCTCAGACGCTTTAACACAGGAAATAGGCTGAGGATTTCTCCCGATTCGCCGGAGTTGGATATTGCAATCACAATATCACCAGGTTCGATCATGCCTAAGTCGCCATGCGCCGCTTCGCCTGGGTGAACAAAGAAAGCCGATGTCCCGGTACTTGCCAATGTTGCTGCGATTTTGTTGCCAATGTGGCCTGATTTACCCATGCCCATCACAACGACTTTGCCTTTGTTGTTCAGGATAAGGTCGCAAGCTTTACAAAAATCATCATTAAAATATTGGTCTAATTGAGTGAGACCTGCAACTTCGGTTTCCAAAACTTGTTTTGCAACGCTGCGGTAATCAAATGGCTGAGACATCAAATACTCCAAGTACGGGAAGTTAAATCAACAATTAAGCCGACATGTTCATTAATAGGTAACTTTGGTAGGCCACGAACGTCACAATTAACACGCCGCCTTCAATACGATTCACACTACGAGATTTTCCTAGTGCCATCACAACAAGTAGTAGCGATACGCCTAGCATTACCCAGAAGTCACGACCCATAGCGAACTCGCTCAAGATCGAAGGGTTTAGGATGCCCGGGATACCCATAACAGCAAGGATGTTGAATACGTTTGAACCAATGATATTACCTACAGCCATATCATCTTCACCCTTCATAACGCCGGCTAGTGATGCTGCAAGTTCAGGAAGGCTAGTACCAACAGCAATGATGGTTAAACCAATGACAAGGTCGCTCATGCCGAAGAACTTCGCGATGATCACAGCGTTATCTACCAGCATATCAGCAGCTAAAGGTAGGACGATTAGACCAATCACGACCCACATTGCAGCCTTAGGGTTACTTACGCCTTCAGGGATCTCTGATTCTTGCTCATCAAGGAAAGCATCGCCGTTCTTTTTCTCGCTGCGGCTGATTTGCAACATAGCAAACAAAAACGCGGCAAAAAGAACAAACAACAACACGCCTTCATAGAAGCCTAAATGGTTATCCCACAATAGGGCGCCCGCTAGCAGAGTGACACCGATCATTAATGGTAGTTCACGACGAATCACGCCTGAGCTAATCGATAACGGCTTGATAAGGGCTGTAATACCTAAAATCAGCGCGATGTTGGCGATGTTAGAGCCCAGTACGTTGCCTACAGCTGTATCTGTTTTGCCATCAAGGGCTGCTGTCGCAGAAACCATCATTTCAGGAGCCGAAGACCCCATTGCTAAGATCGTCATACCGATAACTAGTGGTGAAATACCGAAGTTGCGAGCAAGAGCAGCGGCACCGTAAACCAGCTTATCTGCACTCCACACCAAAAAACCTAGACCGATAATAAGAAACGCAATCGCTTCAAGCATGATGATTCCTAAAAAATTAATAAAAACGGAGAATTAACCGCTAATTTTGACCTGTTGCTAGATAAAAGGGAAGTCACTCGGCAAATTAATTACCAGTTAGCAGGCAAGAAAGAGAGATCAATAGATAATTTCCTAATGCTTTCAAATCCCTGCATAGATTCCTGTTTAATATGAATTAATTGAACAGTGCTTTTAATTCTAAAGTAGACTCATTATTATTGCAGCCATAATTGGCGTTTTTTAAAGCAAGGAAACAACAAAAATATGTTGAACACTGAGCTTGTGAAAGTTAAGAACCTCAGCTTCTCACGCGGTGACCGCGTTATCTTTGATGACATCAGTTTAGAGGTGCCTCAAGGCAAGATAACCGCCATCATGGGGCCGTCTGGGATCGGCAAAACGACTTTACTGCGTTTGATCGGTGGGCAACTGCCGCCAGATGAAGGCGAAGTTTGGTTTGATGGTGACAATATCCCTGCATTATCACGTCGAAAGCTATATCAAGCACGTAAGAAAATGAGCATGCTATTCCAATCGGGTGCGCTTTTTACGGATCTCAATGTCTTTGATAATGTGGCGTTTCCGCTGCGAGAGCACACTGAACTTAATGAAAAATTCATTCGTACCATCGTATTACTTAAGCTTGAAGCGGTAGGATTACGTGGTGCTGCGCAATTGATGCCGAGTGAGTTGTCTGGCGGAATGGCTAGGCGTGCCGCACTGGCGCGCGCAATCGCACTGGATCCAGAACTTATCATGTACGATGAGCCGTTTGTTGGCCAAGATCCCATCACCATGGGCGTATTGGTTGAATTGATACGAAATCTCAATCAAGCCTTGGGCTTAACCTCGATTGTTGTTTCTCACGATGTGCCAGAGGTGATGAGTATTGCTGATTGGGTTTACCTCATGGCAGATAGCAAGATTATTGCCGCTGGAACACCTGATGAGTTGTACAACAATAGCGATCCGAGAGTGCAGCAATTTTTGCAAGGCGAAGCCGATGGTCCAGTACCATTTAGATTCCCTGCGAAGAGCTTAGAAAAGGATTTGTTTTAATATGATTGTTAAAACTATTGCGGGTGTCGGTAAGCGTACACTTGCGAGCTGTGAGTCATTTGGTCGAGCAAGCCTGATGTTATTTGGGGCTTTGTTTGGCATCCCGCGACTAAAAAACTTCCCCTTATTAGTAAAACAACTTTATAGCGTTGGCGTTCAGTCATTGGCTATTATTTTAGTTTCGGGTCTGTTTATCGGCATGGTGCTCAGCCTGCAGGGCTATGTCGTGTTAATTGACTACGGCGCTGAGGGAAACCTTGGTCAAATGGTCGCGCTTTCACTGTTGCGTGAGTTGGGGCCTGTGGTGACTGCGTTATTATTTGCAGGTCGAGCCGGTTCAGCACTCACGGCAGAGATTGGGTTAATGAAGGCAACAGAGCAGATCTCAAGCCTTGAGATGATGGCCGTTGACCCTCTTAAACGCATTATTGCACCACGTCTTTGGGCCGGGCTTATCTCAATGCCATTGCTTGCTATGATTTTTATGGCGGTAGGTATTTGGGGCGGTCAACTGGTTGGTGTTGATTGGAAAGGCATTGATCACGGCAGTTTCTGGTCTGCGATGCAGTCTTCAGTAGAACTTGGCCGAGATATTGGTAACAGCATGATCAAATGTATGGTCTTCGCTATCACCGTAACTTGGATCGCACTTTTCAATGGTTATGACGCAGTACCGACTTCAGAAGGTATCAGTCAGGCAACCACACGCACTGTAGTGCACTCTTCTCTAGCGGTACTAGGGCTAGATTTTGTTCTTACCGCATTGATGTTTGGGAATTAATCATGCAACAAACTCGAAAATTAGAATTATGGGTCGGCACCTTTGTTATTGCCGGAATTTGCGCAATCTTAATCATGATCTTTCAAGTCGCTGACGTAAAAGGCATAGGTTCGAACCATACTTACAATCTAAAAGCGACCTTTGACAACATTGGCAGCCTAAAAGTTCGTTCTCCAGTGAAAGTGGGTGGCGTCGTTGTTGGACGAGTTAAAAGCATTGAGCTTGATACCGAGAGCTACCTTCCTGTCGTTGAACTGTCTATTGACGGGAAGTACTCACAATTTCCAGATACCTCTAGTGCTCAAATTTTGACATCTGGCTTAATTGGTGAGCAGTACATTAGTCTGGTTCCAGGCTTCATTTTTGATGATGAAGAGATGTTGGTCGATGGTGATTCAATTGAAGACACTAAGTCAGCATTGGTACTAGAAGATTTGATTGGCCAAGTGCTGTATAGCGTTGGTGGTTCTAATGACAGCGAAGCTAAGGAATAAGATAATGTTGAAAACTATTAGTTATTTAAAAGCTATTGGTTACTTGAAATCAATGTTTATGGCGGCAATGGCGTTGCTTATTTCTACCCAAGCCTTTGCTGCAGAATCGATTGACCGTACTCAGCCTTACCAGATGATGACTCAAGTTGCCGAAGTGGCATTTGAGCGTTTGAAGAGTGAACAAGACAACATCCACCAAGATCCAGAGTTATTGAAGGTCATCGTGGAAGAAGAGTTGATGCCTTATGTGAATGCACAATATGCAGCTCTTAAGTTACTTGGACCAAACTTGAAAGGCGCGGATAGAAAAGACGTGGGCGTGTTTATCGATTCATTCCGTAAATACCTTGTTTCTTCTTATGCTCAAGTGCTGACTCAATACACAGATCAGACGATTGAATTTGGTCCAGAACCAAAAATCAAAGCGGATAGCCGCATTACCAGTATCAAGGTCGACATCATCGATACGCCGCGACCAAACATTAAGCTTGAATTTAAGCTTCGCAAAGACAAGAAATCTGGCGAGTGGAAAGCATTTGATATGGTTGCCGAAGGTATTAGCTTGTTGTCGAGCAAGCAATCGGAGTGGAATACTAAGATTCGTCAAGAAGGCATCTTACAAGTTGCAGACGAACTAGAGAAATTAGCCGCACAACCGATTCGTTTTGAGAGTAACAAATAATGAGCCATTCTCAATGGCAAGCACTAAGCTCTAAAGAGTATCAACTGTTCGGTGATTTAGACCGAGACAGTGTCCCTGCAATCTGGCGTATATTGGAAAAGTGGCAAACGACGGAATCGAGCGTTGAAATTGACCTTAGCCATATAAATCGAGTCGATTCAGCAGGAATGGTGATGCTAATTCACTTATTAGAGCATGCAAAAAATCAAAACTGTCATATAATGCTCAGTTTCGTGCCAGAACAATTACGAACGTTGTTCCAATTGAGCAATATCCAGCCAATGATGGCAGAACACATAAAAAATTAGGCAGGAGCTATTTGTGGACAGCACAAAAGTACAAGAATTATTAGCAGAAGCACTGAACCTTCAGGAAATTTTCGTGAAAGGGGAAGGCAGTCATTACGAAGTTGTTGCGGTTGATCCATGTTTTGACGGCATGAATCGAGTTAAGAAGCAGCAACTAATCTACGGCCCACTAATGGAATACATTCAACGCAATGACATCCATGCTCTTTCTATTAAGGCTTTCACGCCGGAAGAGTGGGAACGTGATAAGAAACTGATGTCACTTTAAGGTTTATGATGGAAAAGTTTCGAGTTATTGGATCGGATAAGCCGCTAAGCGGTGAAGTGACGATCTCAGGCGCAAAAAATGCAGCGCTACCTATCTTATTTGCTTCAATTCTTGCTGAAGAGCCAGTGGAAGTAAGTAACGTTCCTCACCTACGTGACATCGATACTACGATGGAACTGCTTAAGCGTTTAGGCGCAAAAGTATCGCGTAATGGTAGTGTTCATGTTGATGGCAGCGAAATTAATGAATTTTGTGCGCCTTACGATTTAGTGAAAACAATGCGTGCTTCTATCTGGGCTTTAGGTCCTCTAGTCGCTCGTTTTGGTGAAGGCCAAGTGTCACTTCCAGGCGGTTGTGCAATTGGTGCTCGACCTGTTGATCTGCATATCCACGGCCTAGAGCAACTAGGTGCGACCATTAAGTTGGAAGATGGTTATGTGAAAGCAAGTGTTGATGGCCGTCTGAAAGGCGCGCACATCGTGATGGATAAAGTAAGTGTGGGTGCCACCATTACTATCATGTGTGCAGCAACGCTAGCGGAAGGAACAACAGTACTCGATAACTCAGCGCGTGAGCCTGAGATTGTTGATACGGCTGACTTCCTAAACAAACTGGGTGCTAAAATTTCTGGCGCAGGTACAGATACGATTACTATCGAAGGCGTTGAACGTCTTGGTGGTGGCCAACACTCTGTGGTTGCTGACCGTATTGAAACAGGTACTTTCCTGGTTGCTGCTGCTGTTTCTGGCGGTAAAGTGGTTTGTCGCAACACCAACGCTCATCTTCTTGAAGCTGCCTTAGCGAAGCTTGAAGAAGCGGGTGCGAAGGTTGAAACGGGCGAAGACTGGATCAGTCTTGATATGACGGGTCGTGAACTGAAAGCGGTGAAAATCGTAACGGCACCTCACCCTGGTTTCCCAACCGACATGCAAGCACAGTTTACTCTGCTTAACATGATGGCGAAGGGCAGTGGTGTTATCACTGAGACTATCTTTGAAAACCGTTTTATGCACATTCCTGAGTTACAGCGAATGGGTGCAAAAGCGGAAATCGAAGGTAACACGGCTATCTGTGGTGAAACGGAAAAACTGAGCGGCGCTCAAGTAATGGCAACGGACCTTCGCGCATCTGCGAGCCTTGTTATTGCTGGCTGTATTGCTCAAGGTGAAACCATCGTTGACCGTATTTATCACATCGATCGTGGCTACGATAAGATTGAAGATAAATTGTCAGCCTTAGGCGCAAACATTACACGATTTAGTGAGTCGAACTAACCTAGGTTAGTGGATTCATGAATCAGTAAGATGAAAACATAAAAGTCGGAACCTTGGTTTCGGCTTTTTTATAGTTGTATTTACCGCGAGTAAATCTATTGCTCATTTTTGCGCGAATAGATGAATCAACTTGGCGGTCGGTGAGGAACAAAATGATAGCAATATTACGTATTTTCGCAGTGGCGATATTTGCGATTCTTATGTTTGTATTTGGTTGTGGTTACTGCCTATTAAGTCCACGCAACCCGAAACACGTATTTACCTTTGGCCGTTATTTCGGTCGCATGTCGAAGATCTTCGGCATGAAGTTAGAGCTTCGCATCCCAGAAGATGCCTACTCTCGCGGCCAACATGTTTATGTGGCGAACCACCAAAACAGCTGGGATCTATTCACGATTTCATCAGCGGTAACGCCAAAAGTGGTAACTGTTGGTAAGAAAAGCCTAGTGTGGATGCCTCTATTTGGTCAGCTTTACTGGTTGACGGGTAACATCCTAATTGACCGTGCTAACCGTAGCAAAGCGGTAGGTACGATTGATCAGGTCGTGACGAGTCTAAAAGAGAGCGATGTTTCAGTTTGGATGTTCCCTGAAGGCACTCGTTCTCGTGGCCGTGGTCTGCTGCCATTCAAAACAGGTGCATTCCATGCTGCGATTGGTGCTGGCTTGCCTATCATCCCTATCGTGTGTAGCGCAACCGGTGGCGTGAAGCTAAACCGTTGGAACAATGGTCACGTGATTGTTGAAATGCTGCCACCAATCAGCACTGAAGGCTACGACAAGTCTAATGTTCGTGAACTGGCTAACCTAGCTCGTGAGCAGATGGCTGCGAAACTTGAAGAGTTAGACAAAGAAGTGGTTGAGCTTAATAAAAAGTAATTATCTAAGCGAAACGATGAACAATAAAAAAGGTTGCCAACGGGGCAACCTTTTTTGTATCTAATAAACACTCAGCATTACGCTAAGTCGTTTATCCGAAGGTGTTTAATCTAGAGATTAAAAGCTATTTGCGAACCGCAATAGCTTCGATCTCGATACCTACATCTTTTGGTAGACGAGCTACTTCAACACATGAACGTGCAGGGTAGTTTGCAACGCCGTGCTCATCGAAGAATTTGCCGTAAACCTCGTTTACTGTGCCGAAGTCGTTTAGGTCTTTAACGAATACCGTTAGTTTTACGATGTCTTTTACAGTCAGGCCTGAAGCTTCAACAACCGCTTGAACGTTGTCTAGAGATTGGCGAGCTTGCTCTGCGATATCAGCAGATACTTCACCAGTTGCTGGGTTTACTGGGATTTGACCAGAAGTCAGTACCATGTTGCCAAGGTCAACGCCTTGTACGTATGGGCCGATTGCAGCTGGAGCAGATTCTGTGTGAAGTACTTTAGTCATTGGTTTATTCCATCAGTTATTAGATAAAAATCAATTTTCAGTGTGCCTTCAAACTTTGGATAGGTAAAGCGCAAAATACCCCGCACAGGCGAGGTATTTGATAGTTTTTACATTCGGTCTGCTTTGCCGTATGACGTTATCTTTCTGTTACGATCTCGCGAGAGAAGACTTTTTCGCAATACTTACACTTCAATCGAATATCTTCTTTCTTTTCAAAGATCTTAAAGCTACTTTCAACCGGTTCATTGTGAGTAATACAGTTGGTGTTTGGACACTCGAACACATCGTTGATTTGCTCAGGAAGTTCTAGTGGTAGTTTCTTAACCACTTCGTAATCTTCGATTTGATTCACTGTTGCGTGAGGCGCATAAAGTGCCAGCTTGCTCGCCTGTTCTTCTGTGATAAACACATTCTCAATCTTGAGCAGGTCTTTTCCGCCTAGTGCAGAAGACGGTAGATTCAGGCCAATCGTCACGCGCTGATGAGAGTTGTGCATGTCGAACAGTTTTAGAACCTTGATCCCGATATTGGCTGGGATATGGTCGATAACAGTACCGTTTCTGATTGCTTCAACTTTTAATTGAGTCTCTTTAGACATTATATCTCTCCTCTACAGCGTTTCGTTAAGAACAAGGGCTAGCAATGCTTCACGGGCGTAAACACCATTCTCTGCTTGCTGGAAGTAGTAAGCGTAAGGTGTTTTATCGACATCGACAGTAATTTCATCAACGCGAGGAAGAGGGTGCAGAACCTTCAGGTTATCGCGTGCATTTTCCAGCATCGAAGCGGTCAGGATGTATGCGGATTTTATGTGCGCGTATTCTGACTCATCGAAGCGCTCTTTTTGAACTCGAGTCATGTACAAGACATCGAGCTCAGGAATCACATCTTCCATGTCCGTCAATAGTTGGTACTTGATGCCCGCTTCATCAAGCTCTTCGCAAATGTAGTCTGGCATCGCTAGAGCTTCTGGAGCCACGAAGTAGAAACAGATGTTGTCGAACTTCGCTAGTGCTTGAGTCAATGAGTGAACCGTACGGCCGTACTTAAGGTCACCAACGAATGCAACGTTTAGGTTGTCGAGGCGGCCTTGTGTCTCAGCTATAGAGAATAGGTCTAATAACGTTTGTGTTGGGTGTTGGTTTGCGCCGTCACCTGCGTTAATAACAGGAACACCGTTTGAGAACTCAGAAGCCAGACGCGCTGCGCCTTCTTGAGGGTGACGCATCACGTAAGCGTCAACGTATGAAGAGATAACCTGTACCGAGTCCGCTAGCGTTTCGCCTTTCTTTGCCAAAGAAGTGTTACCACCACTGTCGAAACCAATCACATCACCACCGATGCGTTGAATCGCAGTTTCAAAAGAGAGACGAGTTCGCGTAGAAGGTTCGAAGAAGCAGCTGGCAACAACTTTGTTCTTGATGAGTTCTGGGTTTGGCTCAGCCTTTAGCTGACCTGCCGTTTGAACAATTAATTCTAGCTCTTCACGAGAAAGCTCTGGAATTGAGATGATGTGCTTTTGATAGAGCGAATTCGCCATGATCTTCTTCCCCACAATAATGTATTGGCCATAAAAAAGCCCCCCATAATGGGAGGCTTTAAAAAAGTGCTGAAAAGCAGAATAGACGGCCTGGTAAGCATCTTAGCTTACGAGCAATATTTGGTGTTTTCACAATATTACTATGTGTTTTCACAATATCATTATGTTTTATCACAACATTGCTTGGCGTCATTTTCACTACTCTCAGACAAATTGCCGAGAATTATACGCTTTCAATTTGTGAGCGCAAGCGATTACATCAAGCTTTTGTTTACTTTCAGTATTCGCTATTGACCCAGTGTCGCAACCATCACCGCTTTGATGGTATGCATGCGATTCTCAGCTTCATCAAACACAATTGAGTAATCCGATTCAAAGACTTCATCAGTAACTTCTAAACCGTTCATTCCATACTTATCTGCGACTTGCTGGCCGATCACGGTTTCATTGTTATGGAAAGCGGGTAGGCAGTGCATGAATTTCACTTGAGGATTGCCAGTGAGCTTAATGACATCCATATTCACTTGGTATGGTTTCATTACCGCTACACGTTCGTCCCAAGCTTCAGGGGCTTCGCCCATCGAAACCCAAACATCGGTGTATAGGTAATCACAGCCTTGAACACCTTCAGCAACGTCTTCTGTCAGCGTGATGTTGGCACCTGTGCTTTGCGCGATAGCTTGGCACTCTTCAACAAGCTGCTCTTCTGGCCAAAAGGCTTTTGGCGCGACAAGGCGAATATCCATGCCCATCTTCGCGGCTCCGACTAACAGAGAGTTACCCATGTTATTGCGTGCATCGCCTAGGTAAGCAAAGCTGATTTGGTGCAGATGTTTTCCGCGACCATGCTCAAGCATAGTGAGGAAATCAGCCAAAATCTGAGTAGGGTGGAACTCATCGGTTAAACCATTCCAAACCGGCACGCCCGCATAAGCGCCTAAGTCTTCAACGATACTTTGGCCAAAGCCACGATATTCAATGCCATCGTACATGCGTCCCAATACACGCGCCGTATCTTTCATTGATTCTTTTTGACCAATCTGAGAACCAGAAGGGCCAAGGTAAGAGACTTGAGCACCTTGATCAAAGGCGGCCACTTCAAACGCACATCGTGTTCGAGTTGATGCTTTCTCGAAGATCAAAGCAATGTTTTTGCCGTTGAGTTTCTTCTGCTCAGTGCCTGCATACTTAGCTTTTTTTAGGTCAGCAGACAGGTCGAGTAAAAACTGAATCTCTTTAGGAGTAAAGTCGAGAAGTTTTAGAAAGTTACGATTGCGAAGATTAAAGGCCATCTCTCGCTCCTTGCGTATATAGAATCAATGAAGAACTTAGTTAAACATAAAAATGCTATATTTGTGAATATTTATTTTGCTAATTTGATAAAAAAGGCCAGTAAATGAATAGTGGCCTAGATAAGATTATTGAGTCTGTTTAACTGAGCTCTTTGACTTAGATACCATCTCTTTCGATAGGGCAACTCATACAGCGCGCGCCGCCACGACCACGGCCTAGCTCGTTGCCAGGAATCGTTAGAACTTCGATACCCGCTTTGTCGTATTTCTCATTGGTGTAAACATTACGTTCATAACCAATCACGGTACCTGGTTTCACTGTCAGTACGTTGTTAGCGTCATTCCACTGTTCACGCTCAGCTTCGTAGTTATCACCGCCGGTAGTGATGATCTTCAGTTGATCAAGGCCTAGTGCGCCTTCAATCGCTGACAGGTAGTTTTCAGCTTTCTCGACACGCATTTCGCCGTTTTCTTTTGGCGTTAAGCGCCAAGTGTCGAGGTCTTTACGAACGATCTCTGGATAGACAGAGAACGTGTCGATATCCATGTGTGTCATCACCGTATCAAGGTGCATACAAGAGCGGTGTTTTGGTAGATCGATCGCAATCACTTCGCTCGCTTGGCCTGATCTAAATAGGCTAGCCGCTAGGTTTTCGACACCTTGTGGTTTCGTACGCTCTGAAATACCAACCAGTACCGCACCTTTACCGATAACCAGTACGTCACCGCCTTCAATGTTAGCGTTGTCGTAGTGAAGGTCTTCGTCACCAAAGTACTTAATGAAATCTTGGCCTGCGAACACTGGGTGCCAGCGGTAGATAGCACGCAGGTGGTTCGTTTCACGTTGACGTGCAGGCTTCATCATTGGGTTAAGCGATACACCACCGTAAACCCAGCAAGAAGTATCTCGCGTAAATAGGTGGTTAGGCAGTGGCTCGATAACGAAATCGAGTGGTCGATGCATTTTAGGCAGCATCGATGATGATTTGATAGGAAGCTCAGAGTAGGCCAAGCCACCGAGTAAGATCGTTGCTAGATGCTCATTATCCATTTGAGCAAGGTAGTTTCTTAAGTCACGGGCGAAAGTCGGCCCATAACGGAAATCTGAGATTTGAGTATTCAGCAACCACTCACGAGCCTGAGATACGGCAAGCGTTTCTACTAGCAGGTCATGCAGCAGTAGTACTTCTACGTCTTGGCTGCGCAGCGTTTCTGCAAAGGCATCATGTTCTTCACCAGCGGCTTCAACGGCAAGTACATCATCAAATAGAAGATCATGACAGTTTGAAGGGGTGAGGTGGGTGAGTGCTCTTTCAGGTCTATTTAGGAGAACTCGTCTCAATTGACCGACTTCGGAGCCAACGTACAGCTTACTCATTTTGCATCCTTACTATTAATCCAGCGTCTATTTATGACAAGCTTGTCCGTAATATGCAAGTTTTGTAGATTGAGTTAATACAAGGTATTTGGGTAATAATTGGTCATAAAACCTGTGATTTTTAAGTTTATACAGATTAAATTCCAACTAACTGGCTATCGAACGGAACAACGTTTTTGAGGATCTATGCTCAATTCGTGGCTTGTTAGAATTGAATTTTGCTTATTAATCGTGATTTTTTATTCACTATTATGCACTTTTTGATAACAAGCTGAGGATTTATGCACCCCAAAAGCGGTTTAGCGTATGCACCTAACGTGACTAATCACGCAAGTTTTATTCAATAAGCCCTAAAGTGGCCACAAAAACGAAATGCTAAAATACGGCGCAGTTAATAAAATGTTGAAAATTTGTTTCTGTGATTTTGATTTCACTTTTGAATTGATATTGGCGCTGCGATCTCGCGATAAACTTACCTTTCTAGGCCTGATCTGGGTGGCTTTTCTGGACGATCCGTGCCATATTTCGTGGCAATCAAATTTGATCTTTTCATAGTCAACACTCTGGAGTAGACACATGTCTCACGAAGATGAATATCTATCAGTAGCGGAATTAATTGAATTTCAAAAGGAAGAGACTCGCGACATCATTACAGCATTAATTGAAGATGGTAGCGATCCTGAAGCTCTATACGATATCGAGCATCACCTATTTGCTGAAGATTTCGATGTGCTTGAGAAAGCGGTTGTTGAAGCATTCAAAATGGGCTTTGAAGTGCTTGAAGCTGAAGAGACAGAAGACGAAGATGGCAATAAGCTACTTTGTTGTGATGCAACGATGCAATGTACTCTGAATGCAGAAGCGATTGATGAGCAAGTTGAGAAGCTTGTAAACCTTGCAGAGAAGTTTGACATTATCTACGACGGTTGGGGCACTTACTACGAAGGTGAAGATGCTATCTACCCAGACGAAGATGATGAAGGCGAAGAGTAATTCTTTCCCAATTTTAAAAAATGCCAGCCTCGAGCTGGCATTTTTTTACCCTCAGAAAAATAAATGTCTTTATATGCATTCATTCATTATAATGCGGTCAAAATTGATCTAGCTCAAGGAATGATATGCGGTTGCTTCTCGATGGTCTTTGGCAAATTTCGCCACTGACGGATCTCTCTATCCCACAAGATGACATCACCTTTCCGGCTCCGTTAAGCTCAAAGCTCCCTGATAGCTTGAGTGAAAGTCAAATTGCAGAGCAAGAGTGGCACCTGATGCACGACATCGAAGTGGATGACGCTATGTTAGCGTGTCCATTTGTTGAGTTAGTGATGGCTGGAGTCGATTATTTTGCTGAAGTTCGACTTAATGGTGTGGCTGTTTTTGATTGTGATGGTAGCCAAGCTGAATACCGTAAAGATATCCGTCCTTATATGCAGTCCGGCCGAAACCGTTTCGAGATCCTTTTCCTTGAAGAAGAGGAGAGCCTATTGCTTGAAGAAGACATGGATGACTCTGTATCTTCACAGGCTATCGCTAAATCTGATTCACGCATCGGGATTTGGCAAGCGCCATACCTGCAGTTCGTTCGAAACGTCAAGCTAGAGCAAGTTGTCACAGAGCAGATCTGGCACCACGGTGGTGGCTGTGAGTTTAAAGTGGATGTTATCTATCAAACGCTAAAGGCGGGGTTAGTATCGGCATCCATCAAGTTTAATGGTATGACTCTCGTGATGCCGATTGATGTACGCGCTGAACATACTGGCGTCGTGTTCCAGGTCGAAGCTCCTATCATTTTTGATATTGAGAATCCTAACCCCAAGTATCTATACCCATTAGAAGTGGTACTTGATGGGCAAGAAGAGAGTTCTTTTGTTGCCTTGAACCCAACTTCTTGCGTCAGTAACTTTCTACGTTAACTCCGTATATTTTAGCGTTATCTTCTTTCGCTATAGCGGCGCATTCTGCTTATAACGACTTGGCCATGACAACCTCACAAGCGTCGTGGCCTGTTTCTCCCCAAGCTGACTCAAGATGCTCAAACCCAAGCTTCTCATAGAGTTTGACCGCAGCACCCAAGCACTTCGTCGTTTCTAAATACATGTGTTGATACCCAAGTTGCTTGGCTTGCTTTAAGCTCAAAGCGACAATTCGCTTGGCTAGGCCATGCCCTCGAGTTTGCGGTAAGAAGTACATCTTTTGTAGCTCACACACATTGGGCTTACCTGCTAGTAGAGGGGCAAAGCCACCGCCTCCGACGATCTTTCCGTTGTGTTCGATAACCCAGTACATTGCATTCGCTTGGCTATAGACAGAGTACATATCATCGAGTGTTGGGTCGGCTACGCCATAACCTTTATCTTCTGTGAGTCCATGCTCAGCCGAAACTTGGCGAATGATTTGTGCTAATTGTTGGTTGTCTGACTCTGTGAGTGGACGTAATACAAACTCATCCGCTTGGCATACTTTCGTTAGCCCTTTTAAGTAGCTCTCAAGCCCTTGCTTAAGTAGTTGTTGTTCGTTGTCATCGAGTGTCGAGAGTACTTTTTCAAAGAAGATGCTTTGCTGTTGGTCGAGTTGAGATAACGCATCAACACCTTGAGCGGTTAGGGTGACTAATTGGCTACGCTTGTCTGTTGGGTTCTCTAGGCTCTCAACTAAACCAAGCTTGATCAGACCCGTGACAGTGCGGCTAGCATTGGATTTATCTACGTTGAGTTGCTGTGCCAATTGGTTGATGGTGATTGGCTGCAACTGGATTTCACCAAGAGTATGAGCCTGGACTGGAGTGAGGTCGACATCACCACACTGTTTATCAAGCATGCCAAGTAAACGAACCGTTTGACGAGAATAGTCTCTTAACTGTTGAGAATTCATAACTACCTACCTTTGAATTAAGAAATAAAGTTGCGTATCGCAATTAATTTAATTGCGGTGCGCAACTTTGTCAATAGTAAGCTGAATTTTGTTATTCGATGTAGGTTACTTCAATCGCTCAGTGAGCTTTAGATTAAGCGTGTTGGTGTAAGCAAAACGGAGCTTGTGCTGTTTGGCTTTCAGCTTTTCGTAACCAGACTTTCTCGTGGAAGTAGTAAGCAACGGTATTTAAAGTTGGCTCTAGCAAAGCCATCACGCCGCCTATGAAAGCATCTCCAGTCAACAAGTAGACAACGGTAAAAGCAACACTAAAGTGGATGGTAGCAAAGCTTGCTGTTTTTAATTTGGTCATCCATTGGCGAGCTTTAAGAGCTGGAACTTGAGCCCACGCCTTTTCATGAAAATAGAAGGCAACAGTATTCACAGAGGGCTCAATCATAGCGATTAAGCTACCAATTAAGATGTCGCCTGTTAGTACATAAGCGACACTAAATGCGATAGTAAAATGTAATGCAGCAAAGGTTAGTGTCTTTTTCATGATAATTACTCAGTCGTTGTGTTGTTTTGATAGGTCTATTATTGAGAATTATTATCATTAAGTATAATGGGAAGTAGAGATTAATTTGATAGATGAAACCTATCAATCAGTGCGGCTAGAGTGAGAAGCATTGGAATATTGGAATCAGGGACATAAAAAAAGGCTGGTCACCAAGACCAACCTTTCTATTTAGACCGAGAAGTTTGAAGCCTTCTCGTTCACTCGGTTTTAAAGCGCAGCGATTGTCGCTTTTTGCTCTTCAAGCTTAACAAGAGTTTCCTTGTAGCCTTCAAGCTTTTCACGCTCTTTCGCGATAACTGCTTCTGGTGCTTTAGCAACGAAACCTTCGTTACCTAGCTTACCTTCGATACGTTTAATCTCGCTGTGAGTCTTAGCGACTTCTTTATCTAGACGAGCAAGCTCTGCATCTTTGTCGATAAGACCCGCCATTGGGATCATCAACTCAGATTTGCCAACCAGTTTAGTTGCACAAGCAGGAGTCTCTTCACCATCAGCTAGAACTTTAATATCGTCTAGCTTAGCTAGAGAAGTAAGAACGATCTTGTTCGCTTCGATACGAGCGGCATCTTTCTCATCAGCAACCTTGATCATTACTTCTAAGCCTTGGCTTGGTGCAATGTCGTATTCCGCACGTAGGTTACGGATAGCAGTGATGAAAGTCTTAACCCATTCGATGTCGTCAACGATCTCAGCATTGAAGTTAGCTTCATTAAACTGAGGAAGCGCTTGAGTCATGATTGTCTCGCCTTCAACGCCGTCTACTAGCGGCTTAACGCTCTGCCAGATAGATTCAGTGATGTAAGGAAGAACAGGGTGAGCAAGACGCAGAGTCTTCTCAAGAACCGTGATAAGCGTGTAACGAGTCGCTTGTTGTTGAGCTTCAGTACCTTTCCAAAGAACAGGTTTAGTTAGCTCTAAGTACCAGTCACAGAATTGGTTCCAGATGAATTCGTAAAGCGTGTTTGCTGCCATGTCTAGACGGTAGTTGTCTAGGTGAGCATTAAACTCTTTCACTGCAACTTCAAACTGAGACTCAATCCACTTATCGGCTAGAGAGAATTCCATGTTTGCACGGTCTTCTACAGACAGTGACATGCCACAGTCGTGCTCTTCTGTGTTCATCAGTACGTAACGGCTTGCGTTCCATAGCTTGTTACAGAAGTTACGGTAACCTTCAAGACGCTTCATGTCCCAGTTGATGTCACGGCCAGTTGAAGCCATAGCAGCAAGAGTGAAACGCAGTGCGTCAGTACCGTAGGGTTCGATACCGTTTTCGAATGTTTTACGTGTGTTCTTTTCGATCTTAGCAGCCAGTTTAGGTTGCATCATGTTGCCACAACGCTTCTCTACTAGCTCTTCAAGGCCGATGCCGTCAATCATGTCGATTGGGTCAAGTACGTTACCTTTCGACTTAGACATCTTATCGCCGTTTTCATCACGGATAAGACCTGTCATGTAAACAGTTTTGAAAGGTACTTGAGCCTTGCCATCTTCGTCTTTCACGAAGTGCATGGTCATCATGATCATACGAGCAACCCAGAAGAAGATAATATCAAAACCAGATACTAGTACTTCAGATGGGTGGAATGTTTTCAGTGCTTCAGTATCTTCAGGCCAGCCTTGTGTGCCGAACGTCCAAAGTGCAGAAGAGAACCAAGTATCCAGTACGTCGTCGTCTTGCTTAAGCACAACAACAGGCGCTAGGTTGTTCTTTTCACGAACTTCTTCTTCAGTGCGACCTACGTAAACTTTACCATCGTTGTCGTACCATGCTGGGATACGGTGGCCCCACCAAAGTTGACGAGAGATACACCAGTCTTGCACGTCACGCATCCACGCGAAGTACATGTTTTCGTACTGCTTAGGTACGAATTGGATTTGACCATCTTCAACCGCTTTAACTGCAGGTTCTGCAAGAGGTGCTGTGCGCACGTACCATTGGTCAGTCAGCATTGGTTCGATAACCACGCCACCACGGTCGCCGTAAGGGACAGTCAGGTCGTGATCTTTGATCTCTTCAAGAAGACCAAGCTCATCGAATTCAGCAACGATAGCTTTACGTGCAGCAAAACGCTCCATACCTTGGTACTTAGCAGGGATACCTGTTGAGTAAACATCGCTTTCTTCGCCGTTAGTCGTGAAGACTTCAGCAGCATCACGGATATCAGCATTGAACGTTAGGATGTTGATCATCGGTAGGTTGTTGCGCTTACCCACTTCGTAATCGTTAAAGTCATGAGCTGGAGTGATCTTCACACAACCCGTGCCTTTTTCCATGTCTGCGTGCTCATCGCCTACGATAGGGATAAGACGGTTTACAACAGGAAGTAGGATTTCTTTGCCGATAAGATCTTTGTAACGAGGATCTTCTGGGTTAACAGCAACACCAGTATCGCCAAGCATGGTTTCAGGACGAGTAGTCGCAACAACGATGTAGTCTTTACCATCTGCCGTTTTAACACCGTTCGCTAGCGGGTAGCGGAAGTGCCACATGAAACCTTTTTTGTCTTTGTTTTCAACTTCAAGATCCGAGATTGCAGTGTGCAGTTTAGGATCCCAGTTTACTAGACGTTTACCACGGTAGATTAGGTCTTCTTCGTATAGACGAACAAACACTTCTTGAGTCGCAGCCGATAGGCCGTCATCCATAGTGAATCGTTCACGATCCCAATCTACAGATGCACCAAGACGACGAAGTTGTTGAGTGATCGTGCCACCTGATTCGCCTTTCCATTCCCAGATCTTGTCGATGAAAGCTTCACGCCCGTAGTCGTGTTTTGTTTTGCCTTCTTCAGCAGCAATCTTACGCTCAACAACCATTTGAGTTGCGATACCAGCGTGGTCAGTACCCACTTGCCAAAGCGTGTTTTTGCCTTTCATACGTTGAGCACGGATAAGCGTATCCATGATCGTATCTTGGAACGCGTGACCCATGTGTAGGCTGCCAGTGACGTTCGGTGGCGGGATCATGATGCTGTAAGCTTCTTTTGATGTGTCACCGTGTGGCTTAAAGTAGCCTTTCTCTTCCCAAGTCTTATACAGAGCTTGTTCGATTGATGTTGGGTTGTATGTCTTTTCCATAGTGCTCTTAAACGGATACTGTGAATGGTTAATCGTGGTCAAACTTCATAAGTGAAGCTTCTTGAATCTAAATCCAAAGATAGCTTTAACTATGAGGTTTGACTATGGATGTTGAATCTCGATAGTTTGTAGCTGATATCCAGCCTGACGGTAAATTTTATACCTTTCTCGAGCGAGTTGCTTAGCTTTTTCTTCGCAAGGGACGAAGTCTATCACCTGAGCAAAGGCGTTCGCAAAGGTTGTATGATTATCGGCCAGATTAATTACGAGCTGACGATTCCAATTATGTTTTACGCCTTGATAGCCAATTTCGATGTTGGTTGAATACTTCGGGCCTTCGCCAACCAAGTTGTGCGCAATAAACTCACTGGGCTCGACTTGCCAGAAAACTTCAGCAATACGCTCGGCATGCTCTTTGTCATTACAGTTGAGGTAAAGTTTAGCGCCTTGTTTCGCAAAGTGCTGAGCAAGAAACAGCACATAGTGAGCAAAACCATCTTCGCTGGCTTGCGGGCTGTCTGAAGGCACAATGTAAAATGTAGCAGTCTGCATACTTAATACTCGAACTGAAAATCGTGGATATCAATGTTACTTGGTTAACAGGGTCTAACAAATAGCGCTTATTAAAAAAGGGCCCGTAGGCCCTTTTTATTATTTTGAAGATTGCTCTTCAGTCTCTTGGCCGCTGCGGTTCAATAAGAATTGGACTAGCATTGAGACAGGACGACCTGTCGAGCCTTTCGCTGCGCCTGACTTCCAAGCAGTACCAGCACTGTCGATGTGTGCCCAGTGGTACTTCTTAGTGAATTTAGACAGGAAGCAACCAGCAGTAATTGTGCCGCCAGGACGGCCACCGATGTTCGCCATATCAGCGAATGGGCTGTTTAGCTGCTCATGGTACTCGTCTGCCATAGGTAGACGCCATGCACGGTCACTTGCTTGCTCAGAAGCATTAACAAGTTCGTGAGAAAGTGGGTTGTGGTTCGATAGAACACCACTGATGTGGTGACCTAGAGCGATAACACATGCGCCAGTTAGCGTAGCAACATCGACAACACAGTCAGGTTCAAAACGCTCAACGTAAGTTAGAGCATCACATAGAACCAAGCGACCTTCAGCATCAGTGTTGAGTACTTCAACCGTTTGGCCTGACATTGTCGTTAGGATATCACCTGGACGGTAAGCATTGCTGCCCGGCATGTTTTCACAACCGGCTAGGATACCAACCACGTTAATAGGCAGGTTCAGCTTAGCCAGTGCTTTCATTGTACCGAATACAGACGCCGCACCACACATGTCGTACTTCATCTCATCCATGCCTTCACCAGGCTTAAGTGAGATACCGCCTGAATCGAAAGTCAGACCTTTACCTACTAATACAATCGGCTTCGCATCTGGATCCGGAGCGCCTTTGTATTCCATGATAGACATCATCGATTCATTTTTAGAGCCACGGCCAACTGCTAGGTATGATGTCATACCCAGTTTTTCCATCTCTTCTTCGCCAATGATCTTAGTCTTCACTGTCTCGTAATCGTCGGCTAAACGACGAGCTTGAGAAGCAAGGTAAGCAGGGTTTGCGATGTTTGGTGGCATGTTGCCTAGATCTTTAGACGCTTTTACACCTGAAGCAATAGCAAGGCCGTGAGAGATTGCTTTCTCACCCAGGCTCAATTCGCGACGTGTTGGTACATTGAATACCAATTTACGTAGTGGGCGACGAGTCTCTGGCTTGTTGCTCTTGAATTGGTCAAATGTGTAAAGACCATCTTTAGTCGCTTCTACCGCTTGGCGAACTTTCCAATAAGTGTCGCGACCTTTAACGTGAAGTTCTGTAAGGAAACATACAGCTTCCATAGAACCTGTTTCGTTTAGTGTACTGATGGTTTTTTGGATAATTTCTTTGTATTGACGCTCGCCTAGCTCACGTTCTTTACCACAGCCTACCAGTAGAACACGTTCTGAAAGTACACCAGGTACTTGATGCAGTAGTAGCATCTGGCCAGGTTTACCCTCTAGATCACCGCGACGAAGCAGTGAACTAATGTAGCCATCGCTAATCTTATCTAATTGCTCGGCTACTGGAGAAAGGCGGCGCGGTTCGAATACACCGACAACGATACATGCGCTGCGCTGTTTCTCTGGGCTGCCACTTTTTACACTGAACTCCATGCGTACTCCTACATCCTGAAGACAAATCGAACTAAATGTTAGATAATGGGTTCTTACTTGTTGGATCCTATAATGGAACTAACCTTAAAGAAGAACGCTAACACTTAGCTAAAAATTTAAAAAAATAAAAGGTTCAACGGGAAATTATAGTGATTCAATCAAAAAAACAAGTTTTGTATAGGTAATTTGAGCGTGATTATTGTTAGATATTTGATCCGCGAGACAATCAAGAGCCAATTTGCGATCTTTTTTGTTCTCTTTCTCGTGTTTCTCAGCCAAAAATTCATCAGTGTTTTAGCGGATGCCTCTGATGGTGATATCCCTGCGAGTCTTATATTGTCGATTGTTGGCTTAAATATGCCAGCGATGGGCCTATTGATGCTTCCACTCAGTATCTATATTGGTATTTTGCTTACTTTTGGCCGCCTTTACGCTGAAAGTGAAATAGTGGTCATGAACGCCACCGGTATCGGTAATAAATTCCTGATCCAATCTGCGCTTTACCTCGCTTTAATTACGGCATCTGTTGCAGCCTTTAACTCATTTTGGTTATCTCCTTGGTCACAAGACAAAGTTGAACAAATGTATGAAGAAGTAGCTGCAGAGAACAGCGTTGATTTGCTACCAAAAGGTAAGTTTGAAGGTACGCCGGATGGCTCTTCTGTCGTGTTTATTGATGATATCGACGGTAATAAGTTAGAAAACGTGTTCGTAGCTCAAATGCGTCCGCGTGATTCTGTACTGCCAAGTGTGATGTTCTCGAAGTCAGGTGATGTAAAAGAGCTCAGTGATGGTCGCCAAGTGATCGTAATGTACGATGGTACTCGTCATGAAGGCATTCCGACTCGCCTCGACTACAGGGTGACGCACTTTGAAGAATACGAAGGCCTGATTGGTCAGCGTGAAGTTGAGAAGAAAGGTCGAGACTGGGAAGCGATCCCTACGCTTGAACTGATTGGTAACTCAAATAATAGTGCGAAAGCAGAGTTGCAGTGGCGTATTTCTTTGGTACTTTGTATTCCATTGTTGACCATGCTTGTCGTGCCACTGTCTGCGGTAAACCCTCGACAAGGTCGTTTTGCGAAAATCGGCCCAGCAATACTGATTTATCTCACCTATTTCTTAGCAATCAGTGCAACCAAGTCTTCAATCGAAGAGGGGAGCATTCCTGCGGTAATCGGCATGTGGCCAATCAATGCGTTATTGTTATTTGTCGCGATTGGTGCCAACTTTATGGATAGCGTGCCAGTAAGGCGTTTGAAAGAAAAATTCAAGAATAAGAGGTTGGCTTAAGCCGTGTTTAAGATTCTCGATTTATATATAGGCAGAACCATCATCGCAACGACGTCACTGGTATTGGTGACGTTTGTTGGTCTCTCTGGGATCATCAAATATGTAGAACAGCTAAGAAAAGTTGGCCGTGGTACATACGATCTATTACAAGCGCTGTATTTCGTTTTATTGAGTATCCCTCGTGATATCGAAATGTTCTTTCCAATGGCTGCATTGCTTGGCGCATTGATAGGGCTTGGTATGCTTGCTGCAAGTTCTGAGCTTGTCGTTATGCAGGCAGCTGGTTTCTCTAAGTTAGATATCGGCCTATCAGTACTTAAAACAGCTATTCCACTGATGATCGTGGTGACATTGCTTGGTCAATGGGGAGCACCGCAAGCGCAGAAAATGGCTCGTGATTTAAGAACTATCTCGATTGCTGGTGGTAATATTATTTCGACGCAAAGTGGTGTCTGGGCTCGTGATGCCAATGACTTCATCTTCATTGTCAAAATCGATGACCAGAAGCTATATGGAATGAACATGTGGCGCTTTGATGAAAACAAGGCACTTAAAACCGCTATTTATTCTGACGAAGTTGATTACGTTGGAGACAACGTGTGGACGATGAAGGATGTAGAGATCACGTCTTTTGAAAACGAACTTCAAATTACTAAAGAAAGTTTACCGACTTACTCTTGGGAAACGTCATTAGCTCCAGATAAGTTGGCGATAGTAACGGTTAAACCAGAAGAGCTATCGTTAAGTGGGTTGTATGATTATGTTTCTTATCTGAAGGCGTCAGAGCAAGATGCATCACGCTATGAATTGGCGCTGTGGAGAAAGATAACCCAGCCAATTTCGATCGCGGTTATGATGTTGATGGCACTGTCGTTTATCTTTGGTCCTTTGCGTAGTGTGACCATGGGTGCGAGGATTTTGTCAGGTGTTATTGCTGGCTTTACCTTCTATATATCCAGTGAGTTCTTTGGCCCAGTGAGTTTGGTTTATCAAATACCACCCGCCTTTGGCGCAATAGCCCCGAGCGTGGTGTTCCTTGGAATTGCCATCATGCTCTTGAGGCGGAAACTGTAAATAGTAAAAAGGAAGGCATAACGCCTTCCTTTTTTGATCTTGATTGGAGCTAACTTAAATCACATTATCGTGCTTGTGGTAACACAACGACTTCGGTCTTTGCCCAGATATCGTGAAAGCCACGCTTTTTTGGATCGAATGGAACACATAGGTTTGCCAATCCAAAACCTGAAGTACCTAAACGAATCAGCGCCTGAGTTACTGTGATCGCTGAGCCATCTTTGTTTTGAACGCGCAGCTTCCAAGCTCTCATGCCGAGAGTTTGACCAGCTCTAGTCCAGAAGAACACGAAGAAATATACCCAAACGGCGACTAAGTAAAAGGTATATGCAGGGCTCCAAATCGGATGGTTGGTTAAGAAGTCACTAACATCGGCATAACCGCTGTGGTTAAAAATGCCGAGAGCCATGAGCGCGTGCAGTAGAGCGACAATGACGCCAGCCGCCAACATTTCAATAGCGATTACGATCAGAGCGTCGTAGAACAAGGCACCAAATCGGCGCATGACTCCTGCTGGTGGCAGAGTGTTTGTTGATGTCATGTGTTATTACTTCTTTAAAAATTGAGGCGTCAGAATATAGTTTAAGGCTTAGCCTGAAAAGAGACATGACGCACAGCTTATGACTTAGTGGCGAAATTATCGGCAAACACACATGAATTCAAGTTTTTATACTTGCCACATCAGTTCGCATACGTATAATGCCAAACATCGAAAGGGCAATGCCCCAAGATAATGCCGGTATGGTGAAATTGGTATACACGACGGATTCAAAATCCGTTGCCTTCGGGCGTGGCGGTTCAAGTCCGCCTACCGGTACCATATTTAAATGACAAAGCCTCGACGAAAGTCGGGGCTTTGTTGTATCTGGGATATAGGAAGCGTTGCCTTCGCGGTGGCGGCAGGAATGCCTGTCCAATCAGTCCGCCTACCGGTACCAAACATAGAAAGGTCGCTTTGGGCGTTTGTGAATTTTAAATCCAGCGTGTCGGCTTGGATGCAAGCCCAGTCAAGTCACCTACCGGCACCATATTTAAATGACAAAGCCTAGATGAAAATCGGGGCTTTGTTGTGGGGTATAGGAAGCATTGCCTTCACGGTGGCGGCAAGAATGCCTGTCCAATCAGTCCGCCTATCGGTACCAAACATAGAAAGGTCGCTTTTATAGCGACCTTTCTATGTTTTGGACGTATGTGAATTTGAAATCCGGCGTGTCGTTGCAGTTGCTCTTCAATCAGACAGATCTTGATGTTTCACTCCTAAATCTCATAATTTCCCTTCGCTATTCGATCTGATAATGAATTAATTATCTTAAATCATGATGTTACCTGTCATTCTCTTTTCTATTGTCTATGTTTAAAGGACTAACAGAGGAGATAGATATGCTGACAGTAACCCCTTACTTGTTTTTTGATGGTCGTTGTAATGAAGCGTTGGATTTTTATCACAAGTGCTTTGGTGGTGTGGTTTTATCTAAGCAGCTTTTTAGTGATGCACCACAGGTAATCGAGGGCGCTCAACCTGATTGGGTTATGCATGCTGAGTTCGAAGCGTTTGGTATGAAGCTGATGATGTCTGATGGTGTTAAGGCAAAAGAACTTGAAGGCAACAATCTCGCTCTCTCTCTTGTGACTGAAGATAGCGCGACTCAAGAACAAATCTTTGAAAAGCTCAAGAAGGGAGGGCGGATAATGACTCCACTCGCAGATACTTTTTGGGGGGCTCGATTTGGCAAAGTAGAAGATAAATTCGGTATACGCTGGATGGTGCACTGCGACTCTTTAAGTTGAGCCTGTGAAATTGGATAGTGAAATTGCTGCTTGGTTTTATTAGAATTATAAATAGAGATTAATCATCAATATTATATATAAAAATGGGCAGCATAAAGATTACCGTAGATCGCATTCAGCCCGGTCTGCATATACGACTCCCCGTAAAATGGAATGAACACCCATTTTTATTCAACAGCTTTAAAATCAAAGATGACGCTCAAGTAAAAGTAATTCGACATCTTGGGATTAAGCACGTCTATATAAACCTGAGTCAAAGTGATACCTCACCTTTACCTGTTAATCACGTAGGTGAACAAGAAGTCGATATTGATTCACAGGTAAGCCTTGAAACGGAAAGAATGTGGAAAGATAAGCATGAGCGTATCGAAACCCTTAGCTCTTACCGCCGCAGGGTGAGTCATTGTGAGAGAGAGTTTGAACGTTCGCTTGCTCGAATGCGATCTGTGATGACCAAGATCCGTAACAGACCTTTAGATGCGGTAGGGGAGGTTAAGGCTCTTGTTGATGATATCGTTGAAACTCTAGTGAGCGATGATAACGTCACCTTGCACCTTATGAATGCTAAAGCGGATTTCGAAGATATTTACTTTCATACTCTAAATGTTTCGGTTGTTGCACTGATGATAGGTAAGGCCAAAGGCTATAACACACAGCAATTGAAAGACCTCTCATTCGCAGCGTTGTTTCACGATGTAGGCAAGATCAAAATACCAGTCGCGATACTAAGAAAGCAGAGTGCACTAACGGTGCCAGAAGAGAACTACCTGAAGCTTCATACTAAATACGGTGCGGATATTGTATCGGCAATTGATGACTTTCCTGAAAGTGCTAAAAAGGTGATCGCTCAACATCATGAGATGAATGATGGTTCTGGCTACCCCGAGGGCTTAAAAGAACATGAGATTGATGAATTTGCCAAGATAGTCGCCGTGGCTAATGCATTTGATAACCTTTGCCATGGTAAAACGCAATCTCAACAAATGATCCCGTATTTGGCACTGTCCCACCTATATAAGAGCTGCAAGCATCTATATAGCCAAGATAACTTGGGGCTGTTAGTTAAGTTCATGGGAGTCTATCCACCAGGAACTGTAGTACAGCTTTCAAATGATTCTATTGGGATTGTGATATCCGTTAACGCTAAACATATGCTTTATCCAAATGTACTTATCTATGATCCTAGCGTGCCAAGAACCCAAGCTCCGATCATTGACCTCTTTATTAAAGAGATCAAAATCGTTAATGCCGTTCATCCAAGCAAATTACCTGAACAAGTTCGAGAGTATCTAAACCCTAGGGCTCGTTTATCTTACTTTTTTGATAGTGGAGAGTAGTTATCCACAGGTCGTTGTGGGTAATTTGTTCGAAACTTGGGGTGAAAGTGGTATAAATAAGCCCTTGGTTGAAATGTCTTCGCTTAACCTCTTTTTTTAATAAAAAACGCATTTATTGCTTGCCAATATGAGCGGCATCTCTATAATGCCGCCTC